>CAZVAQ010000012.1:0-40592 GCA_964625145.1 uncultured Candidatus Sumerlaeota bacterium | reverse complement strand
GCCTTCTTCCCCGCTTCCACGCCCGGTTGGTGGTAGGCGTTGATGTTGATGAGTGAGGCATAGAACCCCACGGCGCGTTCGAACAAGGCGATCAACATTCCCAGTGTCCGCGCGTTGACCTCGGGCACGGTGATGGTCATCGACTGCCGATTGCTTTCGGCCAGGGCGAGGCGCGTTCCGTGGAGGAAGCCCGCCAGGTAATCGCCGCTGGTGACGCCCGGCTCGACCTCGATCGCCTCGGCGGCGCGATCTTTCAGCACCTCGATGAACACGGCGAAGAAGTTGTCCGGCCCATCGCGCAACTGTTGCACGTAGGCGTGCTGGTCGGTGGAACCCTTGTTGCCGTAGACGGTCAGCCCTTGGTGGACCGGGTTTCCGTCCAGATCCAGTTCCTTGCCGAGTGACTCCATCACGAGTTGCTGGAGGTACTTGCTCAGCAGGACAAGGCGGTCCTTGTAGGGGAGGATGACCATGGCCTTCTCGCCACGTCCCTGACCTGCCTGATGCCAGGCCAGGGCCATGAGCGCTGCGGGATTCTGGCGCGTGGCCCGGTTGCGCGTGGCCTCGTCCATGTCCGCGGCGCCGGCCAGCAACGCATCCACGTCCAATCCTTGAAGCAGCGCTGGCAGCAGGCCGACGATGCTCGTCTGGCTGGTGCGGCCGCCGACGTAGTCAAACATGGGGAGCCGCTCGATCCATCCCTGCTGCTCGGCCACGCGATCCAATTCGCTGCCGCGCCCGGTGATGGCGACGGCCTGCTTGGCAAAGGGGATACCGGCCTTCTCAAATGCCGCCTGCGCTTCGACCATTCCGTTGCGCGTTTCCTTGGTGCCGCCGGACTTGCTGATGACGAGCACGAGCGTCGTGCCAAGGCGCGCATCCAGCCGCTTGAATGTGCGGTCGAATCCATCCGGGTCTGTGTTGTCGAGGAAGTGCAGCGTCAGCTCGTCGCGTTCGCTGCCGAGGGCGTCGGCGGCGAGCTGCGGGCCGAGGGCGCTGCCGCCAATGCCGATGACGAGTAGGTCGGTGTAGGCGCCATCGCGCCCTTTCAACTCGCCGGAATGCACGCGCATGGCGAGGGTGCGGGCCTGCTCCAGGGCGTCCACAATTTCGGAACGTGTCTTCTCGTCGGGAGCCTTGGAAGGATTGCGCAGCCAGTAGTGCCCCACCTGGCGCTTCTCGTCCGGGTTGGCGATGGCGCCGGATTCCAGCGCCTCCATGGCGTCGAACGCCGACTGGACGCGCGGTTCCATGGAGGCTATGAACTCGTCATCCAATCCCATCCGGGAGATGTCCAGCCGGAATCCCGGGAGGGAATCCGGCATGCACAGTTGGTCGAGGTACCGCTGCCATGATGGTGAAGTCATGTTAGTCCCCGGGGCGAATCAGATGCGGAAGGGGCAGCGATTGTCGCGGGTGCTGCAGTTCCCCCCCCGTTGTTGCGCTGGGTTCGAAACGGACTCAGACCTTCTTCTTGTCGATCAGCCACTCGGCGATTTGGACGGCGTTGAGGGCGGCACCCTTGAGCAGGTTGTCGGAGACGATCCACATGACCAGGCCCTTGCCGTCGTCGCTGCTGAGGTCCTCGCGGATGCGTCCGACGTAGGTCTCGGCACGGCCTTCGGCATAGATGGGCAGGGGATAGTCATTCTTCTCCGGCTCGTCCACGACCACGACGCCCGGCGCATTGGCCAGCACGGCGCGCGCTTCGGCCGGGGAGACGGGCTTCTCGAATTCCATGGTGACTGCCTCGCTGTGGGCGCGAATTACCGGCACGCGCACACACGTGGCTGACACGGGGAGTCCCGGAATCTCCAGGATCTTGCGCGTCTCGTGCACCATCTTCATCTCTTCCTTCGTGTAGCCGTTGGGCATGAAGACGTCGATGTGGGGGAGCACGTTGAAGGCGATGGGATGCGGGAACTCGCTGGGGGCGACGGGGTCTTCGTGCAGCAGGATGGCCTCGGTCTGCGCGCGCAGCTCGTCGATGGCCTCGGATCCCTTGCCGCTGACGCTCTGGTACGTGGAGATGATCAGGCGCTTGAGCCCGAACTTCTCGTGCAGGGGCTTGAGGACCTGCACCATCTGGATGGTGGAGCAGTTGGGGTTGGCTATGATGCGGCGGGAGGGGATCGTCTCGATGGCCGAGGAATTGCACTCCGGCACGACCAGGGGGACATCGGGGTCCATGCGGAATTGGCTGGTGTTGTCTATGACCACGGCGCCGTTGGCGGCGGCCACCGGGGCCCACTTGGCGGAGACGGAGGCACCGGCGCTGAACAAGCCGATCTGGACTCCCTCAAAAGAGGACTCGGTGACTTCCTCCACCTGGTGAAGTTTGCCGCGAAAGGGGAACGATTTGCCCGCAGAGCGCGCGGAGGCCAGCAGGCGCAGCTCCTTCGCGGGGAAGGCGCGCTGCTCCAGCAGGCGGATAAACTCCTGCCCCACGGCGCCAGAGGCTCCCAGAATTGCCACGGTGTAGCTCATTGATTCTCCTTCCAAAGGCGACGGCTTCGGGGGCCGTCTGCCGAGGGCAAGGATAGTGGGGTGTGCCCCCTGTGGGAGCAAGGCGGAAGCGTGAAATGGGGGCGGATTCCGCATTTGACCGGTTTTTCGGAACCTTGCGGTGCTGGCGTTTTTCACCCGCCCGCGCCATTTGACTTGTGACCCCCGTGTCCTGGGCTACAATGCGGGCACAGTTGGATTCCAAACCTGATGGAGATTTGCCATGAATTGCACAAAGCTTGCAGCCGGCCTTGCCTTGGCCATGGGAATGGCCATCGCCGCTCCGGGTCTGGCATCGGCCCAGAAGATTGTCGTGAATGAGGTGCTCCGTGCCGGCAACATGGAGGGGACGGACGAGTTCCTCGAGCTACTGATCGTTGAGAATCTGACCGCCGCCGAGCTCAACACGTTCTACTTCGGTGATTCGACGGGTACTCCAAACAGCAAGTTTGCCGCCTATCAGTTCACCAATATGCAGGACATCGCCACGACGTTCCCCGCTGGAACGATCATCGTGGCCGGTGGCGCGACATCCGCGGTGGGAGCCACCGACACCAGCTATGATCCCGAGAACGGCGACTGGAACATCGAGCTCGTGTTCGGAACCGCACACATTACCAAGATCGGAACCAACACCGCCGACTTTGCCAGCACCGATGTCGCGTGGGTAGATACAGAGGCAACCGGGGCTACGATCAGTGCTGACGGTTTCGCTGTGAAGTACGGACCGGGCACGGGGACCTTCGGAGATGTCGCCAACGTGAGCGTTGCCGCGCCGGCCAACAACTTCAACCTCTACGTTTCTGGCGCTGACCACCTAAATCCCGATGATTGGTCCACGGCGGGCAGCCTGACTCCCGGCGAGCCAAATGGCGGTGAGAACACCGACTACATCGAGGAGCTGCGCCGTGGCGATGTCCTGCTGATCGAGCTGGAGTCCTTCACGGCAACGGCGGCCCACGCTTCCGCGCCGGTTGTGATTGACTGGACCACCGCCTCGGAGATCGACACGGTCGGTTACCATGTCGCACGCGCGCGGGTCGAAGGTGGCCCCGGGCCGCTCGTCAACAACGCGCTGATCCCGGCAAAGGGCTCCGCCAATGCGGGTGCCTCCTATTCGGTCGTCGATCCGATTCCGGTTGGGCAGACGCCGCGTGCCTACTACCTGATCGAGCTGGATGCCAACGGCAAGCGCACCCCCTACGGCCCCTTCCCTGTCAGCGTGAACGGCAATCCGGCAGGAGTGACGGGCTGGTCGAACTACTGAGCAGGATCAACACAGCGTGACTTCCCGGGCGGGGGGCTTCGGCCTCCCGCCCTTTTCTGTTCTTGTACCCGGCAGGCGTGAGCTGTCTTGATGAAACGGAAGAACAGCACAGGACCCCCGAATGCGTATCCTGTTGGCCGAAGATGATTCCGCGACCAGAGCCCTCCTTGTCGAGCTGCTTCGGGACGAAGGGCACGAGGTTGTCGCGACCGAAAATGGACAGACGGCCCTAAAGATCATTCGGGGGGGCAATCCCCCCGGCCTGATTCTGCTCGACTGGCAGATGCCGGGAATTGATGGGCTGCAGGTTGTCCGCCAGCTAGAGCCAATGCGCGTCAGTGTGCCGATGCACCTGATGGTCCTGACTGCCCGGGACCGCGAGGAGGATATGATCGAAGCCCTCGACGCGGGCGCGGACGACTACCTGGTCAAGCCGGTGCGTCCGCGGGAGCTGCTGGCCCGGTTGCGCGTTGGCCAGCGCCATCTGGAACTGCAGCAGGACTTTGTCACCGCCGTGGAGACCCTGCAGGTGCAGGCCCTTCAGGATGAGCTGACCGGTCTGCTCAACCGGCGCGCGTTCCTCAACCGGCTGGAGAGCGAGATTCAGCGCGCCCGGCGTCAGAAGACAGGCCTCGCCCTGATCATGGCCGACATCGACCACTTCAAGTCGGTCAACGACACGTACGGACATTTGGCCGGGGACGTCGTGCTGACCGAGGCGGCGTTGCGGCTGGGGAACGCCATGCGGGCTTTTGACGTCGTGGGGCGCTATGGCGGGGAGGAGTTTGCCATCTGCATCCCCCTGGTTTTCGGGACGGATGCGCGGGCCGTCTGCGAGCGCCTGCGTTGCGCCTTCAGGGATACACCGTTTCCAATCGAAGGACACGAGTTGAATCTGACGCTGAGCCTGGGGTGCATCCTTGTGGAGGAGGTCCCCGAGGTGGTGGATATGAAGTCGCTCATCGATTGTGCGGATGCGGCCCTGTATGCCGCCAAGCGCGGCGGCCGCAATTGCTGGGTGTTGCGCAATTACCGCCACTCCGATGATACCCTTGCCAGTGTCGAGGACGACTAGCGCAGGCGCATTCCACTTGCAGGGCAACTGGAGGCGGCACTCTGCCCTTGACGGTTTCGCGTCGCGGGAAGCTAAAGTCCGCGAAGTGCGATGTCGGGCGCGGCGGAACCCTCTCTCATGGCAAGGATCTTCATCAGCATGTCAGGCGAAGGGCGCGGCCACGCCACACGCGTGCGGTCCCTCGTGGAACAACTGCGCCACGAGCACGAGATCTGGCTCTTCACCCCTGGCGATGCGCATTCGTTCCTGGCGCCCATCTATGCGGGTACGCCGGTGCGCGTGATCCGGATGCGCGGGCTGACGTTTCATTACAACGAACGCGGCCGCCTTGCCTTCCTGAAGACTGTCGCGGAGGGGATCCGGACCATCTTTGCCATGCCGCGGCTGATCAACAAGTTGGTCCGCACCATTCGCCGGGAGATGCCGGACCTGGTCATCACCGACTTCGAGCCCGCGCTGCCGCGCGCCGCGCGCCGGTGCAAGGTCCCGTTCCTGAGCATCAATCACCAACATTTCCTGATCGTCAACGACCTGGGCAGCCTGCCCCTCAAGTTGCGCTGGCACACGTGGTACATGAGTCTCGTCGTGCGATCGTACTACAGCGGCGCGGAGGAGATCGTGGTCTCGCAGTTCTACTTCCCGCCCGTGAAGCCAAAGTATCGCAAGAAGGTCGTGATGACCGGCGTGCTGCTGCGGCCGGAGCTCCTCAACATGGAAGCGACGCGGCAGGGCCATCTGCTCTGCTATTTGCGGCGCTTTGCGTGTCCGGCTCTCCTGGAAGCACTCAAGGCCAGCGGCCGCCCCGTGCGTGTGTACGGTTTGGGCGAGAAGCCCGCGGACGGGAACCTGACCTTTCACGCGATCAATGACCACGAGTTCGTCAAGGATCTGGCGTCCTGCGAGGCATTGTTCAGCACCGCGGGGAACCAGTTGGTGGGCGAGGCATTGTACTTCGGGAAGCCCGTGTTTGCGATCCCGGAGCCGCGCAACTGGGAGCAGTACATCAACGCTCATTACCTGGCGGAAAGCGGTGCCGGGAAGTGGATGGAGTTCGACGAGGTGCGGGCGGCAGATGTTGCAGGTTTTCTGGACCGTCTTGAGGAATACCGCGCCCGCATCGATCGGCAGCTCATGAATGGCAATCCGCAGGCCCTGACCGCCATCAAGCGTCACTTGCGCCAGACGCCGAGGCCCGGCCCGCAACTCGGTGCCATGGGGGTCCCGGCACACGGATGAGAGCCCTGCGCATCCTCGACACGATTCGCCGCAACCGGCGCCGCGAAGCCACGCGCCCGCGGTTCCTCACCTATATCGTGACGTTCACCTGCAACGCGCGTTGCATCATGTGCGATTCATGGAAGAAGGAATCGCCCGATGACCTGCGGCTCGACGAGATCGAGTCGGTCTTCAAGCAACTCGGGACGCTGGATGCCGTACGCTTGACCGGCGGCGAACCATTCGTCCGCAAGGACCTGCTCGACATCGCGCACCTGGCGCAACGCCATCTGAAGCCATTGTTCCTGCACGTCACGACAAACGGGTTCCTCACCGATCGCATCGTGAAGTTCTGCGAGGAGCGCGACAAGTCCGTCCCGCTGGAAATGCTCATCAGCATCGACGGCCTGAAGGAGAAGCACAACTACGTGCGCGGGAAGGAGAACGCGTGGGACAGCGTGATGAAGACGCTGCATGCGTTGGCGCCGCGTCGCAAGGAACTGGGCATGCGCCTGGGGGTGAACCAGACGATCGTCGATGCCGACGGTGTCGGGCACTACAAGAAGCTGCGCGATTTCCTGCAGCCGCTCGGCGTGCACAACAACGTCGTCATGGCCTATGATGCCAGCGCCACCTACACGCTGGGCACGGAGATCGCCCCCGACCAGATCGGCAAGTTCACCACCTTTGGCGAGTTCAGCGACGAGCATCTTCAGGATCTGCTGGGCGAGATAGAGAAGGACCTCGCCGGCTTTCCGCTGCGGGAACGCATCGCCAAGCGCTACTACCTGCGCGGCATTCGCAACCGGCTCCTGCACGGCACGAACAGCCCCAACCCGAAGTGCGTCGCGCTCAGCGCGCACATGCGATTGTACCCCAACGGCGATGTCCCCGTGTGCCAGTTCAACAGCAAGCGGGTCGGCAATCTGCGGCGGCAGTCGTTCGAGGAGATCTGGTTTGGCCGTGGCGAGGAGATGGAGCGCCAAAGGGAATGGGTGCGCAAGTGCCCGGGCTGCTGGGCCGAATGCGAGATCCTCCCGAGCGCCATCTACACCGGTGACCTCGTGACCCGGACTCTGTTCCCGCCCAAATCTCCCGACCGCCCAGTCCATCACGGTCAACCCCTGAACGCGAATCCTGCCGTGGATTGATGTGGGGCTTTGCATCGGCCACAGACTACATGAGCGCGAGCGAGGATGCTCACGCTCCCTTCAGTCCACGCCTGGTTCCTGCATCGGTGAAAATCAATCGCCAGCCAAGAAACATCCACCCCTACCCGGAACCCGGAACTCGGAACTGCCCTTATCCGTGCACTCGCGCTTCGCGCCGGCGTTCGATCTCCATCCAATGGAGCTGGACCACGTCGGTGTCGGCTTCGGGGGTGCGGCCGGAGCCGTCATTGATCATCTGGAGTGCCTGGGCCATTCCGAATCCCATCTCGGCCAGATAGGCCACGACGATGGTCGCACCGGTCTCGCCGACGGCGACAACCCGGCGGCCGGCTCGCAGGCTTTCGCGCAGGAACATGACTCCATCGCGGAGTTCGGACTCGGACAGGACAGGGCCCGACATGTTGCGGTAATACAGCTTCAGGTCTTCTGGGAACATCCCGCCTTCGCCGAAATACAGGATCGATTCAACCCGGTGATGGGCCAGGAAGAAGGGATCACTTGCTTCGGCGAGGCTCGACAGAATCAACCTATCCAGGATCACACGCATGGCCAGGGTTCCACCTTCCGGAGGGCGAGAATCTCGTTCCATCCCCCGAACCAGCCCGAACACGGTCAAGTCCATTCACTCCACAGGTCGCACGCTGGCCTGATGGGAGAGAGGCAGGTCCTTGGCGGTTGGCCACTTGCAGGAGCCTGCTGGAAGCCCTTGCCAAACCACCCCCTCCGACGGCCAAGATGGCGCCCCGCGCGAGTGGAATCGCCCCCATCGGTCACTTGCTCCCATTATTTCGTCCGGCCCGTCCATGTCCCAAGTCTCAAACCGTCCCTTCAAACGCGTCCTGTGCATTGTTCCGCCAACAGGAAAGTACATCCGCGAGGATCGATGCCAGACCCCCATTGAGAAGTTGAAGACGGTGGCACTGCGGCCGCCGATCGACCTGATGTACGCGGCGGCCTGCTTCGAGAAGGCCGGTGCCGAGTGCCGGCTCGTCGATTATCCGGGGGAGGGATGGAGCTGGGCGCACCTCGCGGACGAGCTGCGCGAGTTCAAGCCCGAAGCCGTCGTGCTGTCCATCACCACGCCGTCCTTCAAGGACGACATGCGGGCCGCCGATCTGGCGAAGGAAATCCTGCCCGGTGTTGTCACCATCGCGAAGGGAGCGCACTTCAATACGCTCGACATTCAGGCGATGCGGGAGCACCCCGCGTTGGACATCGGGCTGCGCGGTGAGTACGAGCTGACCTGTCTGGAGCTGGGACTTGGGCGTCCGGTGGAAAGCATTACGGGACTCACCTATCGCGGTCCGGATGGCGAGCCCATCCAGAATCCGGCGCGCACATTGCCTGTCGACCTGGACCAGATTCCCTATCCGGCACGGCATCTTGGGAACAACAAGCTGTACATCCGCCCCGACACGGACGAATTGCAGACGACGATTGTCACCAATCGCGGATGCCCGTTTTCGTGTACATACTGCCTCGCGAATCAGGTCAGCGGGCTGCGCAACCGCTATCGTTCCGTGGAGAATGTCCTCGGCGAGATCAAGGAATGCGTGGAACGCCACGGCATTCGCAACTTCCTGTTCCGTAGTGACCTGTTCACGCAGAACAAGAAGTGGGTGATCGACCTGTGCAAGGCAATCATCGACGCGCGGCTCGACATTTCCTGGGCCTCCAACAGCCGCGTCGACACGGTGAATCCGGAAGTCCTGTCGTGGATGAAGAAGGCCGGGTGTTGGATCATCGCGTTTGGTGTGGAGAAGGGCGACGACGGGTCGCTGCAGGCCATCAACAAGAAAGCCACGGCGGACCAGGCGCGCGAGGCCCTGCGCATCACCCGCGAAGCCGGCATCAAGCGGTCCATGTACCTGCTGTTTGGATTGCCGGAGGACACCGAAGAGATCCTGCGCAATGATATCGAGTTCGCCAAGGAGCTCGATCCGGATTTCCTCGAAATCTTCTATCCTTATCCCTTCCCCGGCACGGCGCTCTACAAGGAAGCCGTCGCGAAGGGATTGCTGGAGGACGGAGTCATTCCCGTCGAAGCCTACGGCCTGCCCGCCATGCCGACACGGCACATTCCCATCGAGCGCCTGGCCAAACTGCGCACCGATGGATTGCGGCGCTTCTACATGCGGCCGGGAAAGGTCGCGGCGACATTGTCCGGTGCGTCCTCGCCGCGCGAGATTGCCAACTTTATCAAGTACGGACTGATTCAGTTGAAGGACATCGTGGCCAACGGCATTCGCCCTGCCCCGTCCGCGGGCGGGTCATCCTGAGCGCACGCGGATGAGTGGCGCCTTGCGGGGGACTGCCGCACCGTCCAGAATGGCTTGAGCTACGGCGACACTCTGCTCGCGATCCAAGCCGCCATAGGTTGCCGGATACTTGCGCAGATGCTCGAGGGCGCCTGTCAGCACGCCCACCGCGCCGCGCTTTCTCTTTGAACGCGCGTGCAGCAGACCCACCGCCAGCATGATGAGCCCCTTGTAGAATTCGCGTTCCTCGCCGGGCGTCATCACCCACAGGTCCTCGA
The DNA here is from genome assembly GCA_964625145.1 of uncultured Candidatus Sumerlaeota bacterium. Lineage (GTDB taxonomy): Bacteria > Sumerlaeota > Sumerlaeia > SLMS01 > JAHLLQ01 > CAYTRP01. The sequence continues at coordinate 30,822 of CAZVAQ010000012.1, read as the reverse complement.
GGATTTCGTGCGCCTCGAAGTATTCCTGCTGGTTGAAGAGCTCGACGAACCGGAGGAACTCTGCCGGCGGATACGGACTCAGGATGGGATCGCGCGCGGGGCTCATGCGAATGGATCGCGCTCCGGTTCGTAATCAACGCGTTCCAGGCTCAACCCGCACGCATCGGCCGGTGCCACGCGCGGAGGTAGCGTCCCTTCATCGAGATGTCGCTGTAGGTCATCGAGACTTAGCTTCCCTGCACCAACACGGGCGATGCCTCCAACCAGATACCGCACCATGCGGTGAAGGAATGAGCGGCATTCAAAGCGCAGCTCGAAGGTCTGGGTGTCCGCACCGTGCGGTGCAGCATCCTGCCAAGGCTTCACCGTCGCCACCTCAAGGTTGAGCAGCGTTCGTTTGGCCTGGCATTGGGCGGAGCGCCATGCGCTGAAGTCGTGCTCTCCAGTGAGCAACTCCGCCGCGGCCTGCATGGCTTCAAGTTCCAGCCGTGAGTTGATCTTTCCCATGCGATGTTGCATCAGAGCCGGCAGGGGCTGGCCTCCGCAAAGCAGGTAGCGGTAGGATCGCTTCCGCGCATCGCGACGGGGATCGAAATCTGCGGGGCACTCAACGGCGCGACGCACTCGAATGGAGAGTGGCAAATGCCAGTTCAGGGCGCTGGCCACATTGTGAAGCGGCACATGCCGGGGGAGTGACAATGCGATGACCTGTCCGCGGGCATGCACGCCGGCATCCGTGCGGCCGGATGCACGAAAGCAGGCGCGCTCCACATCAACGCCAAGGATCGCGGCCACGCTCTCAAACTCTCCCTGAATGCTTCGGCCGTTTTCCTGACGTTGCAGGCCAACGAAATCGGTGCCGTCGTACTCGACGATCAGGGCCGTTCGCCTCAGTTCCGTCATTGGCCATCCGCCATCGCCGCACGCTTGCGGACACACCGATCCAACTCGAGGCATACCTGCAGCAACTCCTCGAGTTCGGCAAGCGGCACCATGTTTGGTCCATCGCTCTTGGCTTCATCCGGCCGGTCGTGCACCTCGAGGAAGAGCGCATTGATGCCAACCGCACAGGCGGCCCGTGCCAGCAGCGGCACAAACTCGCGCTTGCCGCCGGTGGCCTTGCCCAAGCCTCCGGGTTGTTGCACGCTGTGCGTCGCGTCGAAACAGACGGGGAGTCCCGTCACTTCGCGCATGATGGCCAATGAGCGGAAATCCGACACGAGTTGGTGATAGCCGAAGGAGACGCCACGCTCCGTCAGAAGTATATCCTCGCAACCGACACCGCGCAGCTTTGCCGCCACGTTGGCGATGTCTTCCGGGGCGAGGAACTGGCCCTTCTTCACGGCCACTGGCTTGCCGGCCTTGCCAACGGCCTCCACGAAGTCGGTTTGCCGGCACAGGAAGGCGGGAATCTGCAGCAGATCGCAACCGGCGGCAACGGCCGGGGCGTCCTCCTCGCGATGCACATCAGTCACCACCGGCAGGCCAAAGCGCGACTTTACCTCCGCCAGTATGTCGAGCCCCTGTGTCAGCCCCGGTCCGCGGAAAGAGCTTCCGGCACTACGGTTTGCCTTGTCGTAGGACGCCTTGAAAACCAGCGGGATGCCGACACGGCCGGCAATCTCGCGGACTGCACCCGCCATTTCAATGGTGTGTTCACGCGATTCGATGACGCATGGTCCCGCAAGAAGCACGAGGGGATGTGATCCTCCCACCGGCACATCACCGACTTGAAATGCGCGGCACTTCAGCAATTGCGCGATCTTCCCTGATGGTTTCATGAACGGCTCTTTCGCGTTCCTGTTGTGGTATGGTGCTGCAGGGCGTTGTGGAGTTCACGAGCCTTGCTTGTCAGATCCGGAGTCCACTCTCCGCCATTGTAGCGCACGTCATAGTAGCGACGCGTCAGCGAGACAAACTCCTGCACATCCAGCGGCAGGGTGGTGTCCAGCGACGTCGCGTACACCAAGGGCGTCTGCGACGGACGCCGCGGCCATCGCTTCTCAAGGGCCTCCAGCAGTTCCACGTAGGGTCGTAGATCGGGGCGGCGGATGGGTGCGTCCTGAGCTGCGTGCTTCTTCTTCTGCTGCAAGCGAGTGCCCCGGCCCAATCCAAAGATGAGCAGTCCTGCACCGACAAACGAAAAACCGATGAGTCCCCACCCCAGCACTTTTCGAGGGCTGAAGGAACCACCGCCTCCTTCCCCAATCCAGATTGTTGCGCGGTTGGCGGCCCGCATCAGCCGGTTCAAGGTCCGTTCCGTAAACCGCAGCGCGGAGATGAAGCTTGCGCGTTGGCTGTTGTGGTCAAAGTCGATGACAGTGTCATACCAGGCCATCTTGAGCACGTCGTACAGGTCGCTGTACCAGTGATAGAGGCCTGATCGAATGCGGTTGGAACCGACTCCGGAGGACGGCGTCGGGTCGAAGGTCATCCAACGGCCCGACCTGTCGACCTGTGCCTCCACCCAGGAGTGGGCATGTTCCTGGCGCACGAGGAATCGCCCGCCGGCGGTCTCGCTCCATTCGTCGGTCAGGTATCCATTCACGATGCGCGCGGGAATGCCGAGACTCCTCAACATCAGAACCATCGAGGTGGCGAAGTATTCGCAATGGCCGCGTCGCTCGGTTTGCAGAAACTGGCTGATGTGATCGCGCTGTGTCGAGAATGGCACCTCCAGCGAGTAGTCGAACTCGGTCTTGAAGCGGCGTTCGATTTCGTTGGCGATGGCCAATGGATCGTTCAGCTCCGCCGCCCATGCCGCGGCGGTTTCGCGGATCACGGGAATGTCGACCGAATCCTCCGGCAACATCAGGTTGATGTCGCCGGCGCGGGGTCCTTCACCACCAAAGAGGAGCTCAAGGCCGAGTTGTTCCAGGGACTGCTTGACGAATCCCAGGTGCTGGCCGCTCTCGCGCAGCAAGTCCGCCGCACTCGCGACGCCGCCCCGGGCGAAATTGGTTGGGGAATCTTCAGTCAACCTCTCGATGGGGGACTGGACTGCTGCCAGCACCGTATACGAAACGGGGTGATAGCGGCTGGCGCGCGTCTTGGCCGCCATGGTTGTGCGGTTCACTTCGAAGATGTACTGATTGTCGAATTCGATCAGGATGGGTTGGTCGGGCATGAACAGATACCCGGACTTTTCCGGTTCCACGGTCATACGCACGCGAATAGTTTCGCTTTCGGCAAATGCACTGAGCGGCAGGGGGTTGACGCGCGCGCGACGATTCTCTTCCTGATAACCCTGTCGAATCGTGTCGGCGGCCTGGATCCAATTTTCACCCGTAAAGACGTCCAGGGCCGTGCCGCGAATCCGCAGATACTGCCCACGCTTGTCGAGATCCCCCGGCGCGAAGGTCGCCCGCATCACGATGGTCGGGTCGCGTTGGATCTCGCCAACGATGCCAAAGGCTATCTGATCCGCGAAGCCGCTCGTCCGGGGGCCGTCACTGGCTCCTCCCAGCCCGGGGAAGAAGTTCTGCTGCGTCATGCGCGGTACCATCCAGAAGATGGCTATGCCCAGACAAAGCACGGCCGCCGTCAGCACAGGTAGCGTGACCAGGAATCGCCGGTCGAGGTAGGGTGATCGCCGCACTCGATCCAGTACGGCGGCGTCGCTCTCGCGCAGCCGGTGGGGGAGCGGCCAGTGCTCGCCCATCTCCTCCGTCGCGTTGTCGGCACCAAAGGCACGTTCGGAATCCCGGCGAATGGTGAACGTGATGAGCGCGGCCATCACCAGCAGCAGATAGAGGGCGAGCATCGGCGCGAAGAACAGCGAGGTGGTGGAGACCGATGCGGCCAACATGTGGAAGAAGGAGAGGCCATAGATCTGCAGGTAATCCCGTGGCCGCGCGGCGGTGAGCAGCTTGTAGGCCTCAAGATACAGCAGGAAGTACGTCACTGCATACATGCGCTGGCCGAGTGCGAACCACCCATAGGACGCGACAAGGAATGCCACAATGCTGACGCCGTTCCAGATCCAGATCGGTAGCCTGAAGCCGATCCGGCGGCGGAACAGGCTGATCGCGAACGCCACCATGAAGGCGACGATGGCGACCACATGAATCTCGCCGGTGCTGGCCAACGTGAAGAACGCCCAGAACGCGGTGGCATACGTGAAGAAGTGGAAGGACCATTCAAAGGGTAGGCCACCGGTTCCCTTCGACATTTGGTGCGTGGAATCAGTTGGCATGTCCAACCTCGTGTTCCAAACCGGCAGCCTTGCCGAGTTGATCCCGAAGGCCATCCACGGACAGCTTGATATCATCGCCACCCGGTACTTCGCCGGACCTTCCGAAATCGATCAGGATCCGCACGCATTCGGCCTCCGAACTGGTGCCCCGGGGCGGGTCGCTGTCGCCGGGAACAGGGCGCAGGGACGCCAGCGCGCGCCTGCAACGCCCGAGATGCTCCGGACCCGTGTCAAAACCGACGCGTCCGGAGGCCGTGACCAATTCGACCTCATGCCCCTCCCGCAGCAGATAGGCAAGCACAGATCCAGCCAATACGATTGCCCGCTCGAAGTCGGCGTGGCCTTCGCGGCTCCATGGCGCGAACTCGCGATTGTCCAACACGACGCTGGCGCGGCGGCGCTCTTCCTCTTCGTACTCCTTGACCATGAGTTGACCGCGACGCGCCGAGACCTTCCAATGGATGTCGCGGGATGATTCGCCGGCGACGTAATCCCGCAATGCGTAGAGCCCGGTGCCACGTCCGCGACGGTGGCTTTCAATCTCTCCCAATCGCGAACGCAATGGTTGCATGAGGCGCCGGACATCCACCAGTGCCGGCATCACGACGATGTCCTGGGCTGCGATCGTCTCGCGATGGCGCTCAATGAGGCCGAAGGGAAAGCGCGTGGCGAGCGTCAGGCTCCAGAAGCGGTAGATCCCGCGCCGGGGAAAGACGCAGCGGTAGGATTCGCCATGCTCATCCGCCGGCGGGACGCGGGGAAAGAAGACCGCGCCGATGGGTATGTGATGGTCCAGTTCGTCCGTGACGCGCAGGGAGAAGCTGGTGAAGCGGCGCTTGCGATTGGCGGCTCGGACAATGACCTGGACCGGATGGCCCGCCGTCACCACCGGCGGGGCTATTCGGCGCAGTGAAATCTGCCTGAGGCTGGTGGTGGCCAGGATCGCCGACAGGATCCAGAAGGCGCACATCATCGAAAAAATGAGGAACAGGAGTTGGGTGGAGGTGTTGATGGCGGCCAGCCCGATTGCCAGGGTGACCGCCACGAAGATCCAACCCTCCATGGGGACGACGAAGTTGCTTTGCGATCGCGGGAGCGCGGTCCACTTTCGCCAGATTCTGCTGGCGAGTCCACCGCTGTTGCCAGACCGCGCGGCCATGGGAGCCGGTTCCTACACGTCGAGGTTTTGGACGTCCGGGGCGTGGCGCTGGATAAAGGCCCGGCGCGGCACGACCTCCTCGCCCATCAGCGTGCTGAACATGGTCTCGGCCTCCACGACATCCTCCACCGTGACGCGGATCAGGCGACGGGTCTTGGGGTCCATGGTGGTTTCCCACAACTGGCTGGCGTTCATTTCGCCGAGACCCTTGTAGCGCTGGATCACCATGCCGCGGCTGCCCAGCTCCTTCATGCGCTCGACCACGTCGAGCAATGAATGGCACGGGTATTCATTTCCGCTCTTGTCCTTCACGATATACGGCGCGTTTTCGTCCGTGCCGCCTTGATTGCGATCGAGGTGGCCGACCTCGTAGTCATCAATGCGGAAACCGAGCTTCTCGATGGCCTTGACCATCGCGTCGATTTCCTTCGACTCGGGGAATGTGTAGAAGTCCACCGGGACCTTTGGTTCCTCGGGCAGATCCTCCTCGTCCTGCTTCACCTCGTCGTTCGCGTCAAACATGTCGCTGGCGGGGGAGGCATCCTTGCCCGGTTTGGCGGACGCGCCGTTGCGGCGGGTGCCGCCGGCGCCGTTCTGGCTCTGGGCGGCGCGCCACTCGCGGCTGGCTTCGGCTTCGTCCTCCAGCGCGGCCAGTTCCTCCTCCGTGTAGGCCCACACCTGCTCGTCGCCACGCATGGCCATCCCGATGGGGAAGCGGCCCGATGCGTCGCGCATCTCGAGATAATTGACCAGTGGCACCGTCTTGCGACGCGTCACCAGGTTCAACTGCGACAGGGAGAGCATGGATTCGGAGAACGTGCGAATCTGCTGCTTGGTCAACTCATTGATCTCCTTGCCGTTCTCGTCGCGGACGACGATGCCGACCGAATCGATGCCTTCCTCGATGACGAAGCGATCCTTGTCCGCCTCGGTGTCGAGGTACTGCTCGCGCTTGCCCTTCTTCACGCGGTACAGGGGCGGCTGCGCGATGTAGACGTGACCCAGCTCGAGAAGCTCGCGGAACTGGCGGTAGAAGAACGTGAGCAGCAACGTGCGAATGTGCGCGCCGTCCACGTCCGCGTCGGTCATGATGATCAGCTTGCCGTAGCGCAGCTTGTCGTACTCGAACTGATCCTTGATGCCGGTGCCGAGCGCGGTGATGATGGTGCGGATTTCCTCGTTGCTGAGGACCTTGTCCAGGCGCGCCTTCTCGACGTTGATGATCTTGCCGCGAAGTGGCAGGATGGCCTGGAAGTGACGGTCGCGCCCCTGCTTGGCGCTGCCGCCGGCCGAGTCACCCTCGACCAGGTACAGCTCCGCGCGGTCGCGATCCTTCTCGGCGCAGTCGGCCAGCTTTCCGGGCAACGCGCCCCCTTCCATTGCCGACTTGCGCACGACCTCGCGGGCCTTGCGAGCCGCGACGCGCGCCTGCGCCGCCATGATGACCTTCTCGACGATGCGCTTGGCCTCGCGCGGGTTCTCCTCCAGCCACTCCATCAGCGCGTCGTTGACAACCGCCTCGACGACGCCCTGGATTTCCTGGTTCAGCAACCGGCCCTTGTTCTGTCCTTCGAACTGCGGATCGGCGATCTTCACGCTGACGATGGAGACCAGCCCCTCGCGGCAATCGTCGCCGGTGATGGCGTCGGTCTTCGCCTTCTTCAGCATGTCGTTCTTCTGGGCATACTTGCTCAGCGTGCTGGTCAGCGCGCGGCGGAAGCCGGTCATGTGCGTGCCGCCATCGCGCGTGTTGATGGAGTTGGCAAAGCTCAACTCGCGGGTGTCGAAGGAATCGTTGTACTGGATGGCCACCTCAACGAACAGCGTCTCCACCGCGCCGCTGGCGCGCTCGTATTCCTTCTCGCGGGAGAAATGGATCGGCTTCTGGTTGATGGGCGAGCGTGCCGCGTTCAGGTGGCGCACGAATTCCGACAGGCCGCCGGTGTACTTGTACGTGTGCGACTTGCCCGTGCGTTCGTCCTCGATGCTGATGGTGACGCCGGGATTCAGGAACGCCAGCTCGCGGAACCGGTTGCTCAGCGTCTCGAAGTTGAACTCGACCACCTGGAAGATCTTCGGGTCCGGCTTGAAGCGTATCCGCGTGCCGGTCTTTGCCGCCTTGCCGATGGGCTCCAAGGGGCGCTCCACCTTGCCGCCATCGACGAATTTCATGAAGAACACCTTGCCGTCGCGACGCACCTCCACCTCCATCCACTCGGAGAGGAAGTTCACGACCGCACCACCGACGCCGTGAAGGCCGCCGGAGTACTTGTAGGCGTCCTTCTTGAACTTGCCGCCGGCGTGCAGGATCGACAGCACCACCTCGACGGTGGACTTGCCGGGTTGGTCCGGATGTTCCTTCACCGGGATGCCGCGACCATTGTCCGCGATGGTGATGGAGTTGTCGAAATGGATGACGATCTGGACGGTGTCGCAGTAGCCGCCCAGAGCCTCGTCGATCGAGTTGTCCACGATTTCATAGACGAGATGGTGCAGACCGAGCGAGTCGGTGTTGGAGATGTACATGGCCGGACGCGTGCGCACCGCGTCACGTCCCTCCAGTACCTGGATTGATGACTCGTCGTATTTGGAACCGGGGGGAACTGCCGGCTGGTTCATCTCGCCATCATTCTTTTTGCTCAACGGTAGGGTCTCCTGCCAACGGGTGAGAGGTGGAAATCACAGGGGTATTGCGAAGGAGCGGGGGTGGCTGAAACACGCCCCCAAAACAGCCCCGCAGTGTCTCTTTTCCCGGGGGTGACTGTCAAGCCCGGGGACACGGCAATTGTTCTTGTGGAATACTGAAATCAGGAGACTTGCAAACGCGGCGAAAGCCTTTAGTTCCCCGGCCAGCCAATCAGTCCCTCGAAGCGCCGATGGCCGTCCTCGCCCATGAATTCCGCCGGGTGTCCCTCCCAGATGATTTCGCCCTCGGGATTGACCAACAGCGCGTGCGGAATGCCGCGCACGCCGATGGTGTTCTTCAGTGCGCCGGTTTGGTCCACGCCGATGGGATAGGTGAAACCGCGAGCCTCCACGAACCGTTTCACGGTCTGCGGGTCCTCGTCGGAGATGCTCATGATGGCGACGCGGCTGCCGTACTTTTCGTGCTTGGCCTGGATCTCGGGCATGACCATGATGCACGGCCCGCACCAGGTGGCCCAGAACTCCACGAGCTGATACTTGCCACTGCTGCTGCCGGCCGGCTTGTTGATCCATTCCTTCACGTGCTCGCCCGCGGGCAGTTGCTTGCCGACCCAATTGCCGCCTTCGCCGCCAAAGGGCGAATCGCCGGAAACCTGGCGCGCATGCCAACTTGGTCCGCCGCATGTGGCAAACTCCGTCGGCACGAATCCGCCGAGCAGATCATCGGCCACGCGCCGGAACTCGGCGTCGCGACCTCCGGTGTAGCCCGCGTGGCGATAGGCAACCTTCCCTTCGTTCGTCGTCACGATGGTGCGCGGGACACCCTTTCCCTCTTCGGAAAAGAGTGCGGCGATTGCACGATCCGGATCCGCCACGAGGGGAAAGGTGATGGACTTTTCCGATGCGAAGGCTTCAAGCTGTTCCTTCGTCGCGTCACGCCCGATGCCGATCACAATGACGCCCTTGTCGCGCATGGGGCGCCAGACATGTTCCTCCAGCGCCGGGACCGATTCGCCGCAGACCTTGCTGTCGCACGCAAAGATGTGAACGATGGTGACTTCCGCGCCTGTGGCGGCCAGATTGATGACTTCTCCGCCGATTGTCCGCACTTCGCGATCAGGCATCTGTCCCGCGTACGCGATGAGAAAATCCTCTGCCTGTGCGGGTGAGGACCCGACAATGCCCGAAATCATCAGAACGAAGGCAGTCACCAAGACCGCAAAGTTACGCCCAATCATCTTGTTGGCTCCTGAGTCCTGATTCCTGGCCCCTCACACTCAACACTCGTGCAGTGTCACCCCGTGCTCGTCGATTGTCAAGTAGGTCGATGGGACGTCTGTCCAGCAGCCGCTGTTGAAATAGGTGACGCCGCCCATTCGCCGCATCATTGGCTGGTGCGTGTGCCCACACAGGACGACGTCGGCGCCCTGGTCCTTGCCGTACTCCAAGGCGCGCTTGGCGACGAGGAGCGAAGCCTTCATGAACCTCTTGCTGCGCTTCTTCAGGGCGCGGCTGATGCGCTGTTCATCGCCGCCATAGCGCTGCACGAGGAGATACATGCGACAAGCCAGCGCAGTCGCCAGTGGGTGATCGACCAGAAAGTAGTCGAATTGGTCGCCATGAATCGCCAGATAGTTGCGCCCGCCCAGTCGGAACTTGAATCGCTTGCACGTGCGCAGGCCGAGCATGCGCCCCATCACTCCTTGGACCATGCGGTCGTGGTTCCCCTCGATCCACACCACTTCGATGCCGTTGCCTGGCTTGGAGAGGCGGCGGATCTCGGTCAGCACCTGCCAGTGGGTGCGCTTCAGCCGGCCAAGGTTGAAATCCTCGAAGACATCGCCGAGCAGGACCAGGCGCTTGAATTCCCACTCGGCTATTACTTCCAAGAGACGCTTGGCCCGGCAAACACGCGAGCCCAGATGCATGTCTGAGACGACCAGAGTGTGTGTCCGGCGGGGGGAAGGAACGGCGGTCGGCGCAGCAAAGGAAGTGGCCTGCGCTTGCCGATTGGGCAGCAGTCCTTCCTGTTCGAGGCTGATTACCGACATGGAGTGGCTCCGCGCTTCTCACTGGCTCCCGCTGGAACTAGGGGCAGAAACTGACGACGACAAGCATGATTTTTCGAAGATCCGCCGGAAAATCGGAGCCGCTGACTTCTTGGGCCGTGCGGGCCGTGGCTTCCCTGCCCCCAAATAACCCCATTCCCCATTGACCGACACGCCCCGGCGTGGGGAGCATCGTTTGGACGGCGGGCTGCGCTGTGGTCCGCCCAATCTGTCCTCGGGGCTCCTCCCATGTTGACAATTCCGGGCGTCGGCTTCACCAACCTCGGCCCCACCGAACTGATCATCATCCTGGCGATCATCCTGATCCTCTTCGGCCCGAAGAGCCTTCCATCCCTTGGACGCGCCATGGGCAAGGGGCTGCGCGAGTTTCGCGCGGCTTCCTCCAAGCTCTCGGATGCGATCAACAGCGTCGATGATGAGGACGATGAGAACGCGGCCTCCGATGCGAAGTCCCGCACCGAGCCGCGGCAGATCCCCGCGCCTGATCGCGAAAGGGAGACGGCCTCTGTCCGGGCTCCGGCTCACTCCGTCCCCAACTCATCACCCGACGACAACACTTGATCATCCCCAACCGGCCGGCACCGGCGACCGCGAGCTGATCCAACGTGGGCTGGAGACGCCAAGACGACAACCCCGAGAAGGCCCTTCCTCTCCTCGGCCATCTCGAGGAACTGAGGATGCGCCTCATCATCGCCATCAGCGCGGTGTTGATCGGCACTGTCGTCGGTTGGTTTTTGGCTCCCCCCGTCCTGAACCTGCTCACCATCCCCATTGAGCAATCCGGGCTCGTCCGCCGCAATGGCGGGTCCATCCGCATTGAGATTGATGAGGAAGGCGTCCTGCGGATTGCGAACCCGGAGGCACTACTCGCCCTGCAGGCCAACCACAAAGGTGAGCGCCGTATCGGCACGCTGGAGTTTCATATGGCGGGGGAGGAGGAGTTTTTGGCCGTTCAGGAGAGCGCCCAGCCCAGCGGCGTAATTTACCTGAAGCCCACTGATCCCGTGATGATCCGGGTGAAGGCCTCGCTGGTTTTGGGGATCATCCTCGCGATTCCGGTCATCCTGTACCAGATCTATGGGTTCATCGCCCCCGGACTGTATCCTTCGGAACGCAACGCCGTCCGCCCGATTATGGTTGGTAGCGTTTTGTTATTCCCTGTCGGTGCTGGATTTGCATACTTTATGTTAAAGTATGCCCTTATCTTTCTGGCGTCCTTCGCCAGCAACGACGTCTACATCTTCAACGATATGAAGGCGTACCTCAGCCTTGTCCTGACCCTGATGCTCGCATTCGGGATTCTCTTTCAGTTGCCGATCGTCGTTTTGGTGCTGACTCGGCTGGGCATCGTCAGCCCGCAGTGGTTGGCCGAGCGCCGAAAGATCATATTCGCCGTCCTACTCGTTGTTTCTGCTTTTGCCACACCGCCGGACCCGTTTACGATGCTGATTCTTGCAGTCCCACTTTATCTGCTCTTCGAACTCTCCATCCTCTTGAGTCGACTTCAAGGAACTAGCTCACCGCGCAGTGCCCAGGACGCGGAAGCCAACGAAGCCTGATCCCCCCCCATGCCCCATTTCGCGCCCCGAACCGATCAAATGCTGCCGATCCTGCTCCTGGAGCCGGAGTCGGATACTCCTGATGAGTTCCGTCATGTGCTGGGTGCGCTGGGCAGGGTGGAGGTCTTCCAGGACCTGGCGACATTTCTTTCGCGACTTTCCCACGATTCGGACGCCGTTGGTCTGATCGACACGGTCATGCTGGAGGACGCGCCGGCGGCGCTCATCGCGCACCTGTCGGACTTCCGCGGCCAGCGCCGTGTGGGGCTTGTCACCTCCAAGCCATTGGAGAGCTACATCTCGCACCTGTCTCATTGGGGAATAACGCAGTCCTTCTCCCGCCACTCCCCCGTCCACCCGTTGGATCTTTCCCACTTTCTTGAGATGATCGTGGAACCGGCGGCGGGGTTCGGGTTGATCCGCTACCTGGATGCCACCATCGAGATGTACTGCCTGAATGTCCGCACACTGGAGCAGAAGAACGAGGCCATCGAACGGGTCATCAACCACTTCGCCACCGCCGGCTTTGACGTGCACCGCCTGTACAACGTGCGTCTCATTCTGGAGGAAACCATCAACAACGCGCTCTTCCACGCGTTTCTGGATGCGACCGGCGAGGAGAAGTACACGCTGGCGGACTTTGACGGGTTGAAAGACCCCAACGAGGTCGTGAAGGTGGAATACGGTTCCGACCGCCGGCACTTGGGATTCACGGTCACTGACACGGCAGGGACATTGACGGTGCCGCTCGTCCTTTCCAAGTTCGAGCGCCAGTTGAAGAGCCATGGCATCTTTGACCAGGCGGGCCGGGGGCTCTATCTGTCCCGCCTGCTGACGAGCAACCTCATCATCAACATCGAGCCGCGCCTGCGCACGCAAGTCGTGGCGCTCTTTGATGAGCGTGGGGATTCCCTACCGTCGAAACCCTTCATCGTGAATTGGGCCGGAGAGCAATCCCCGTTGGAGGGCTATCGCGACCCGGACCTGGACGACTAGGAGCGTTCCTAGTTCCTGGTTCCTGGTTCCTCGTTGTGGGGTCTCGGGTGCTGGTTGGGGGATGGATGGAAGTATGGTGTTTGCTGGGAACTCTCTTCGTTACTTCTGTGATTAATGCTCCCACTTGCAATCTTCCCGGCGGTAATTCTGGCATTGATCACCTTCCCCTCGCGCATCACAACGCTGGCGCAGGCAGACAGAACATCTTTTCCACTGATTCCTGACTCCTGACTCCTGATTCCTCTACCCCCGACTCCTGATCCCTCTCTCTACATCATGCCCATCCTCATCTCCGGTACTTCCGGCTTCATTGGATTTCACGTCGCCAACGCCTTGCTCGATGCGGGGCATCAGGTCGTTGGTGTCGACTCGATGGTCCCGTATTATCCGGTGGTGCTGAAGCAGGCGCGGCAGAAACTGCTGGCGGCGCGTTCCGGGTTTCTGGGGTTTGAGCTCGATGTCGCCGACCACAAGGCCCTGCTCGATGTCATCCGCGCGGAGAAGGTCGATGGCGTATGCCACCTGGCCGCTCAGCCGGGTGTGCGATATTCAATCGATCATCCGTTTGAGTATGGCCACGCGAACCTGACCGCGTTTCTCTCGGTGCTGGAAGCGGTGCGTCATGCGGGTCTGCCTAGGCTGGTCTACGCCAGCAGTTCATCGGTCTATGGCGGCAACACCAAGCTCCCCTTCTCCGAGACTGATCCGGTGGAGAAGCCGGTTTCCCTGTACGCGGCGACGAAGAAGGTCAATGAGCTGATGGCCCATTGCTACACGCATCTTTACGGATTCCAGACGATTGGCCTGCGGTTTTTCACCGTGTACGGCCCGTGGGGCCGGCCGGACATGGCCGTGTGGGATTTCACCCAGCGCATCCTGCATGGCATGCCCATCAACGTGTACAACAATGGAGACATGCGCCGCGACTTCACCTACATCGATGACATCGTTTCCGGTGTTGTTGCGTCATTGTTTGCCGATGGCCTGGAGCCGTCCGACGTCCTGAACATTGGCAACCACAGAAGCGAGCAGCTCCTCGACATGATCCGCGCCATCGGCGAAGCGCTCGGCACCGAGCCCAACATGGTCATGAAGTCCATGCAGCCCGGTGATGTGTACGCGACCTATGCGGACATCGGGCGCGCACAGAAGCTGCTTGGCTTTAGCCCGACCACGACCATGCGCGAGGGAATCCGCCGGTTCGTGGATTGGTATCGATCGGAGCCGGAATTGACCGAAGCGGTGTTTCAGGAAATGCACGGCCGCCGGGTCGGTTGATCAGCCGATCAGCGCGCGCGTCAGCAGGAAGTCCGCCACCAGGATCATCGTGAGGCTGATGACCACGGCGCGTGTCGTGGAACGGCCAACGCCTTCCGCACCGCCGGTGGTCTTCAGACCGTAATAGACGCAGATGGATGAATAGAGACCGCCGAACACGATCGCCTTGATGAGGCCGGTACGGATCTCCTCCCAGTCCATGTACTCGAACACGCGGAACCAGAACTGCTCGCTGGCAACGCCGAGGTAGACCTGCGCCAGGAGCATCCCGCCGAACAAGCCCGTGGCGGTGGCGTAGGTGGTGAGGATCGGGTTCATCAGGAGCGAGGCCACAATGCGCGGCATGGCCAGGTAGCGGCTTGGCTTGATGCCCAGGACGCGCAGGCTGTCGACCTCCTCGCCTACGGCCATGGTTCCCAGCTCGGCCGTCATGGCGGCGCCAACCCGGGCCGCGAGGATGAAGGCGGTGAAGACGGGGCCGAACTCGCGAACCATCGCCAAGCCCAGGAAGTTGCCGATGCGGTCCTCCTGGCCAAACTCCTGAAGGGGCACACCCACGTTCAGGGCGATGATCATTCCCGTGAAGAATCCGATCATCATTGCCAGCGGGAGCGTTTGCACTCCGATGACGACCATCTGGCGCAGCAGGCGATGGACGTCCGTCGGCCGCAGCCGGATATCGAGCAGACTTTGGATGAAAAGAAGCGTCACGCCACCGCTGGTGACGAAAAGGTTCTGGAAGAGTCGTTCGATGGACGCAAACATGGCAGCGCGTGTGTCCATGCCTGCAGTCAGGGGCGCAAGGGCCGAAATGAGGGGAGGTGAATCCGGCCCATCAGCGGGGGGAGCAGGATTCCGCCCTTTGCCCCCCGATCTCCCCTTGTCGCGGTGCGCCGGTTGTCCGTGCACTCTGGATAAGTTTGCGCAATTCCCGCACGCGGAGAACCGAGCATGCACTACTTCATGCCCCCCTTGGGCATCGCGGTGATGATGGGGATCGCGTTCCTCATGAGCCGGAACCGCCAACTGGCCTTGGCGAACTGGCGGCTGGTTGCCTGGGCGCTGGGGCTCCAGGTGATCTTCGCCCTCCTGATCCTCCGGACCCCCTTCGGTACGGCGGTCTTCGCCGGCCTAAACTCCCTGTTCGTTTCGCTGACGGGCTGTGTGGACGCGGGCGTCAACTTCGTCTTCGGACCGGAGATCAGCTCCCCGGAGTCAGGTTCCTTCATCGCCTTCCACGTCCTCCCGATCGTCCTTTTCTTTAGTGCCTTGAGCGCCATCCTGTACCACGCCGGTGCAGTGCAGATCCTGGTGAAGGGGCTCGCGTGGATCATGGAACGTACGCTGGGGACCAGTGGCGCGGAGACATTGGCGGCGGCGGCCAACGTGTTCGTCGGCTGCACGGAGGCCCCGCTGGTCATCCGCCATTATCTCTCGCGCATGACCAGCAGCGAGCTCCTCTCGGTCATGTCCGGGGGCCTTGCCACCATCGCCGGCAGCGTTCTGGCCGCCTACATCACGATCCTCAGCGGCGTCCTCCCTGACATAGCCGGGCACCTGTTGGCGGCCAGTGTCATGTCGGCCCCGGCTGCGCTACTATTCGCCAAGATCCTGATGCCGGAAACCGGCCGGCCCGAAACCCTCGGCAAGATCAACATCCCCATGCGCAGCACCTATCGCGGCTATCTGGACGCGGCCACTGCTGGAACCACCGAGGGGGTGAAACTCGCCCTCAACGTCGGCGCGATGCTCATCGTCTTCCTCTCGCTCATCGCGGTTGTAAATTTGGTGCTGGGCGTTGCAGAGGGCTCCGTCAACTGGATGGTCGCCGGTGGGGGAGAGTTCGCCATCGGCAACACGTTCACCTTGGAAAGGATCGCCGGATGGGTGTTCTATCCCTTCGCGGTCCTGATGGGCGTTCCCTTTGATGAAGCACACGACGCAGCGCGTCTGCTTGGCATCAAGACCATCGCCAACGAGTTCATCGCGTACCTGATGCTCGTGCAGGAGGCGGAGGCATTCTCCCCGCGCACGCGGTTGGTGCTCGCGTATGCCCTTTGCGGCTTTGCAAACATCGGCACCATTGGCATCCTGATCGGTGGCATGTCAGTCATCGCACCGGAGCGGCGCCCCGACCTTGCACGGCTTGGACCGTGGGCTCTCGTCGCCGGGACGTTTGCGTGCAACACCACCGCCTGCATTGCAGCACTAATCGCACCGGAAAGCTCCATATTGATTCCGGGTCCGTGAAGCGTCGGAAACGGCTGATCTGATTGACAGAGAAGCACCGTTCGCAGACTCTGCGGCAAGGAATCTCCCACCCAAGAGGAACTCCAACCATGCGCGATCCATCCGATCAAGCAACGGCCGGTTCGGGTGCACCGATCGGCCTCGATACTTCCACGAGCAGACGAACCTTCCTGAAGGGGGTCGGCCTGGCCGCTGGCGCGGCGGTCTTGTCTCCCCCAAGAGTGGACGCGCAGCAAACTGCGACGGCGGAACAAGCTCCGGGCGAACTGCAGGTACTTGGACATGGCCTCCAGACCGTCACGCTCAATGTGAACGGCGAGAGTCGCACGGTCCGCGTGGAACCGCGCGCAACATTGCTCGATACGCTGCGCATGCAGCTTGGTCTGACTGGCGCAAAGTCCGTCTGTGACCGCGGGTCCTGCGGCGCGTGCACGGTGTTGCTCAATGGCACCGCCGTTTACTCCTGCATGCAACTGGCCATCGAATGCGAAGGCGATCAAATCACCACGGTGGAAGGCATCGCCGCGGATCCGAAGTATGCCGGCCTGATCGACGCCTACTGCGAGCACGACGCGGCGCAATGCGGCTACTGCATCCCCGGCTTCGTGGTGCGCTCCGCTGAGGTTGTGTCGAAGGGCGGTTACCCCGCGACACCCGAAGGCACGCGCGAGGCATTGGCGGGCAATGTCTGTCGCTGCGGCGCCTACTCCATGATCTTCAATGCGGTCATTGCTGCGCAGGGAGGTGACCAATGAGTACGACCTCCAATCGCGTCGCCATGGAAAATGACAAGTCCCGCCTGGATGTGCGGGAACGCGTCACCGGGAAGGCGAAGTACACTTCCGACCAGTACATGGATCGGATGATTTATGCGAAGTTCATCCGCTTTCCCTATGGCGCAGGGCGGATGACGCGGGCGAACCTGGATGCGGCGCAGAAAGTCCCCGGTGTCATCGAGATCGACTTTGACGTCACGGCCGAGGGCCAGTACGTCGGCGCCCGCATGGGGCATGTGGTGGCGGAATCGCCACAGGCCATCGAGGATTGCATCGACGCCCTCGACATCCGCTTTCAATCAACACCGGCAGAAACCCGGCCCACCATCAAGCCGCTTCCCGAACTGGATGAAGAAGCACATCAGCGGCTCGAAGACATCCACCGCAATGCCGCCGTCACGGTGGAGGCGGTTTACGACACGCAGGTGCAGACGCATTCGAGCCTGGAGACCCACGGCGGAGTCGTCGACTATCGCGGCGATTCGGCGGAGGTGTGGGGGAGCACGCAGGGGACCTTCGCATTCCTGCAGGGCCTGACGCGTCCGTTGGAGCTGAGCCAGGACAAGATCGTCGTGCACAACGAATACGTAGGCGGCGGATTCGGCAGCAAGTTTGGCCCCGGCGCCGAAGGGCAGCTAGCCGCCGAGATGTCAAGGAAGTACGGGCGTCCCTGCATGGTGATGTTGGATCGACGTGAGGAACATCTCGACACGGGCAACAAGCCGGGCTCCATCCAGTACTTCAAGATTTCCGCCGACGCCGAAGGGAAGGTCCTCGGCGGCCGCATCCACGGCGTCAGCATCGTCGGCTTCCGCCCCGGTGGAGGTGGCTTGAAGTTCGGCGACACCGTGCAGAACGGACGGCTCTACGATTGGGGACGCCTTGAAGTCGCTGAGGATCAGGTGACGCTTTGCTCCGGTCCTCCCCGCGCATTCCGCGCTCCAGGATGGCCGCAGACCTCCTTTGCCGTCGAAGGCATCATGGACGAACTGGCCCACGCCTTGTCGATGGATCCCATTGAAATCCGAAAGCGGAACGAAAAGAGCGAACGTCGCAAGCAACAATACGACATCGGCGCGGAGCAGATTGGATGGAATCGCCGGCAGCCCGATGGCGCCGCCACCGGCCGCTTTCGCACGGGCTATGGAGTCGCTTCCGCCCTGTGGCCTGTGTGGGACACGCCCTGCAGCGCCGAGATCACCGTCACCCGCGATGGCCGGGTCGATGTGAAGGCAGGAGTGCAGGACATCGGCACCGGCACGCGCACGATTGTGGCCGATTATGTGGCCTATCGCCTCGGCATTCCACGCGAAAGCATCACCGCGCGCGTGGGGAACAGCACCTATCCCGAAGGCCCCGGTTCCGGCGGGTCGGTCGTCAGTCGCTCGGTCACGGCTGCGCTGGAGGACGCCGTGCAGAAGGTGATCGAGGATCTCAAGGGCGTGGCGATCGCTGAGTGGGGCGCACCTGGTGGCTCGGGCATCGAGTTCGCCAATGGCGCCGTCTCACGGGTCGGCACTGACGATCGGATCGAATGGGCGCGCCTTTGCAGCCTCATCCCCGGCAGCGGCCGCATCACGAAACTGGGGAACACGCGCAGCGGTCGCATTGGCGAAGGAAACAGCGACTGCGTGCAGTTTGCCAAGGTCGTCGTCGATACGGACACGGGCATCGTGCGCGTGAAGAAGGTTGTCGCCGTGCATGCCTGCGGCAAGCCGGTCAACAGACTGACACTGGAGAATCAGATCCACGGTGGAGTGATCCAGGGTGTGAGCTACGCACTGCTTGAGGATCGCCTGCTCGATGGCCCCACTGGCGGGATGGTCAACGCCGACTTCATTAATTACAAGATCGCCGGCACGAAGGACATCCCGGAAATTGTCTGCGTGCTGGATTGGAAGGAGGGCGAGGACGGCGTGCGCCCCATCGGCGAGCCCGCGACGATCCCCACCGCCGCCGCCATTGGCAATGCGGTCGCCAACGCCATCGGGGCCCGCGTGCGGTCGCTTCCGATCACGCCGGACCGTGTGCTCGCGGCAATTGCCTCGAAGGGAGAACAGGCATGAAGTCATTCGACTACGCCCGCGCCACCACGGAGGCAGCCTTGGGTCAGGCCCTCCTGCAAGGCTACACCATCAAGGCCGGTGGCATTGATCTGCTGGACCTGTTGAAGGAACGCACGGCAGAGCCTGAAAAGCTCGTCTCCATCAGATCGCTCATCGCCTCAAACCCTGAGTGGACTGCCATAAAGGTCGATGGCGGCGCTGCCCACATCGGTGCGGCGGCGACGCTTGCGCAGATTGCCGGCTCTAGGGAGCTGCGCGCTCACGCACCCGTCATCGTGCAATGCATCGAGAAGGCCGCCACGCCGCAGCTTCGCGCGGTTGCAACCGCCGCAGGCAATCTGTGTCAACGGCCGCGGTGCTGGTACTTCCGCTCGCAGGAGTACAACTGCCTGAAGAAGGGCGGCTCCACCTGCTTCGCCGTGGAGGGAGAGAACAAGTACCACGCCGTCATTGGCGGTGGACCGTGCTGGATCGTTCATCCTTCCAACCTGGCCACAGGGTTGCTCGCAACAGGTGGTACCGTGAGGGCCCGCAGCATGGCGACAGCGTCCATGTCCTCCACGAGTCCGCTCACGCGGCGCACCAGCCAACAATCGTCAGTCGATTTCCCCAAGCGCCTCATTCCCGCGGACGAGTTCTTCACATCTCTCGCGCCCGGCCTCTCGACGGAGAACACCCTGCGCGAAGGCGAATACATTACTGACATCGAAGTACCGGCCTGTGCCAAGTCCACCTACGTGGACTTCAAGGAGAAGGAAGCCTTCGACTGGCCGCTGGCGGCTGCCGGCGTGGCCTGGCATGGCGATCATTGGCGCGTTGTCCTTGGCGGGGTCGCGCCGGTTCCGTGGCGCGCTTTGAAGGCCGAACAAGTCCTCGGCGCCAACGAGGACGTGGACGTCGAGCTCGCGACACAGGCAGGCAACGCCGCCATCATGGGCTCCAGGCCGATGACGCAGAACGGCTGGCGCCTGCAACTGGTCGTCGTGGCCGTGCGCGACGCACTCCTGAAGGCTTGCGGAAAGGAGATACCCGCATGACACCCCCGGCCTCCGGTGGCTTTGGCCACGCCCTCAGCGACTCCCAACCCTGCTGCGCGAACCTGCGGTGCAAGTCCATGACCTATCGCTTGGACGAGCGCCCCGGGCGCCTGCACTATGACGAATCCATGACCTATTGGTGCGACCGCACCAACGATCCCATCGGCCCGGACCGCGACATCGCGACCCACCCAAAATGCCAACCGGGCAGAAAATGCTTTGAATCCGGGCCGTAGTGTCCAACAGTAACCGGGCAGCCCACGCCGGGGGCGCGGATTTTCGCATCCGCCCGTCCCGGAACTGTGCCCCCAAGACGCCCTCGCGCAGCAAGGAAGCCTATGTCGCTGGACCCTCGCATCGAACGCATTCTCCACAAGGTTGAAAAGCCCGGCCGCTACACGGGAGGGGAGATCAACCAGGTGGTCAAGCGCCCGGCCGACGTGGCCGTGCGTCTGGCCCTTCTCTTCCCGGACCAATACGACATTGGCATGTCGTACCAAGGGTTCAAGATCTTGTACGAGCGCGTCAACCGCCGCCAGCAATGGTGGGCCGAGCGGGCATTCTGCCCGTGGCTCGACATGGAGCGCGAGATGCGCGCGGCCGGTGCGCCGCTGTGGGCGCATGAAAGCCACGATCCGCTCGCCAAGTTCGACGTGATTGGCACGTCGCTCCAGCACGAGATGAATTACACCAACCTGCTCAACGCGCTCGACCTGTCAGGCCTGTCGCCTTGGTCCGCGCTGCGCGGATCGGTGTTCCCGCTGGTGGTCGCGGGTGGTGAAGGCGCCCTCGCCGCCGAGACCCTCGCGCCGTTCATCGATGTCTTCGTCACCGGCGATGGGGAGGAAGTGCTCGACGACCTGATGCTCGCCGTCGAGGAGTTCAAGCGCGAGATGCGCGCGGAAGGGCATGATCTCGCGTCGCTGCATCCGGCGGGGCCCTTTGCACCAGGGCAGTGGATCAGCGACGACCGACAAGGGTGGAGCGCGAACTTTGACATTCCCATTCCCAACAAGCTGAAGCACCGCCTGCTGCGAAGGATCGCAGGCATCCAGGGATGTTACGTCCCCGCGTTCTACCACTTTGAGTGGAAGGCCGACGGCACGCTGGAGGGCATGTACCCCACGGAACCGGATGTTCCCTCCTTCATCAAGAAGCGGCAGTTTGACATCTCCACCGATCCTGGCACCGTGCGCCAGGTCATCCCCAACGTGCGCGTCGTGCACGATCGCATCGCGATCGAGATCAAGCGTGGCTGCAATTGCGGATGCCGATTCTGCGCAGCGGGAATGATCAACCGCCCCCTGCGCGAGCGCACGCCGGAGCACATCCTCGACATCGCGCGCGAAGCCGTTCGCAACACGGGCTATCGCGACATCAGCCTCATGTCGCTCAGTTCCGCGGACTACACCGCGCTTCCCACAGCGATGCGTTTGCTACAGGAAGAGTTCGGCGCGAATACGATGGGGCTGTCGCTCCCCAGCCTGCGCATCAATGCGTTCGACGTGGAGATCGCGTCGATCATCGCGCAGGGCGGAAAGTCCGGGTTCACGTTCGCCCCGGAGGCCGGCACCGAGCGCCTGCGCCGCGTCATCAACAAGGCCGTGGACGAGGAGCGCTTCCGCACGACGATCACGCAGGTGCTGGAACGCGGCTGGCGGACCCTCAAGTTCTACTTCATGATCGGCCTGCCGACCGAAACGGACGAAGACCTCCAAGGGATCGTCGATCTGACCAAGTACGCCGAGGAGGAAGGGCGCCGCATAGCCGGCCGCAACTTCTCGCTGGCCATCACGCTTTCGCCTTTTGTGCCCAAGCCGCACACACCCTTCCAATGGCACGCGCAGCCCGACGTGGACGAGTTGTTCCGCCGCGTGGAATACGTCCGCAGCCGCGCCCGCAGCAAGTTCGTGCAGGTGCGCGCCCACAACTTCCAGGGATCCTTTGTGGAGGGAATCCTGGCGCGCGCAGACCGCAAGGTTGCCGCAGTCGTCCATCGCGCGTGGCAACGCGGCGCCAAGTTCGATTCGTGGGACGAGGGCTTCAACTTCGAGTCGTGGATGCTCGCCTGCGAGGACGTCGGCATCGATCCGACATTCTACGCCAATCGTGAACGCGGCCGCACGGAGCTGCTCCCGTGGGATCACCTCGATCCGTCGCTCGGCAAACCGTTCCTGTTGCGCGAGCTGGACAAGTCCCGCCGCGAAGGCGAAACGCCCGACTGCGCTCTGGTGCGTTGCGTGAAGTGTGACGTCTGTGACACAAAGGTGCGCAACATCCTCGCCAAGCACGAGTCCATCCTCAAGCGCGAGATCGAGTTGGACAACGCGGCGCTGGGCGAAGTCGACGAGATGACCCTCGTTGGCGGAGCAGGTGTGCGCAACGATGCCCAAGGGCCCGACGAACCCGACGTTGTGACTTCGGAGGAACTGCGACGCCTACAGCAGGTCCAGCCTCTGAAGGACGTGCCGGAGAACCAGGCAGTCCAGCGCGTCCGTTTCGTCTTCACCAAGACCGGCGACCTGCGTTGGCTGGCGCATCTGGACCTGATCAAGCTGGTCGAGATGGCGGTGCTGCGTTCCGGCCTGCCGGTCAGCTACACGGAAGGCTTCAACCCACGTCCGCGGCTGCACTTTGGACCGTCGCTCAGCGTCGGCGTGGCGGGGGAGCGCGAGCTGTTCGAGGTGCAACTGTGCCGCTGGGAGGACCCGCGCAACGCGCTGGCCAAGCTTGCCGCAATCAACTCGCCCGGGCTGGAGTTTGTTGAAGCCGAGGAGGTCCCCCTTCACGGCAAGGCCATCTCCGCCCTGGCGGAGAGCGCCCAATATCGCGTGGAACTTGTGGAACCGGATACCATCGAGGAATCAAAGGTGGCGGCAAAGCTGGCCGAATTCGCCGCAGCAGAGACCCTGACTATCCAGATTCGCCGTGGTGCAAAGGTCAAGACCCGCGACATCAAGTCCGGCGTGCAGCAAATCACCATGCTGCCGGGCCCAAAGCCGGGCCTGCCGGTTTTTCAGATGCAAGTGTCGTTGCGCGATGGGGAATTCCTTGATCCGGTGCTGGCTTTGAGGCAACTCCTTGGGGACATTCTTTCGGAGGACGCCGTCCCGCGCCTGACCCGTGAATCCATCAACCTCTCTTCCATCCCCGAATCTGT
Source organism: uncultured Candidatus Sumerlaeota bacterium (assembly GCA_964625145.1). Taxonomy (GTDB): domain Bacteria; phylum Sumerlaeota; class Sumerlaeia; order SLMS01; family JAHLLQ01; genus CAYTRP01. Next base: position 7,631 of record CAZVAQ010000012.1, on the reverse strand, counting down.
CACAACCTGAGCAAAAAGCCACCTACCGCGATCGCGTCCACGGATGCATCATCGGGGCCGCCATTGGAGATGCCATTGGCGGCCCTTTTGAATTCGGGCCCGTGGCCGCCGCATTGGAGCGCACCGGCGACGCATGGCTCAGTGGCCTGCACGATTACGCCTACACCATGGGGCCGCATCATGCCTATGGCGACCTGCCGGAGAAGGGCGTCGGCACCGATGACACGCGCTACAATCACATCCTGCTGCAGCTCGCCATCGAGCTTGGCCGTCTGCCAACGCGCGAGGAGTTCGCGCTGCGTCACCTGAAACTTTACCATCATCCGGAGAGATACTTTCCGAAGGATGTCGCGAAGACGAAGGAGCAGTTCGACCTGTTCGAGCCCATCGCGTCGGCCGTGCTGAACCAACCCTCGGTGATGCTACCCAATCGCACTGTGCGCCAACGATTTGAGCGCGCCGACGGCATGGGATTCCCCATGCTGCTGGGACTCATCTCACTCACATCGGTGGGGCTGTTCTTCCCCGGCAAACCGGAGGAAGCCTACACCGCCGCGTATGACATCGACTACTACGACACGGGCTACGCACGCGAAGCCGTCGGCATGTTCGCCGCAATGGTCAGCCTCGGCGTCGCCGGCGCCGCACCGCTCGATGTCATCCAGCCCGTGCTCGAGATGAATCCCCTGCAATTGGGGAACTGCTTCGAGGGCCCCTTCGTCCGGGAGAAATTGAGGCGCCTGCTCGAACGCCTCCCGGAAGGCATGAGCGATCCGCAAACCGCCGCGTGGCTCTCGCGCGAGCTGAAGCACTATCACCCGTTCGACCCGTTCAAGACGCTGGCCATTGCCGTCGTGTCCATGCGCACCCAGCCGGAAAATCCGCTGCGCGCCATGGCCATCGCCATCAATCATGCCGGCGACGACGGGCACTTCCAGGACATCGATTGCTACGGCTCGGTGACCGGTGCGCTTGTCGGTGCCTTGATGGGAATTGAAGCGTTCCCCAGCGACATGGCCGCGACGGTCGTCAACGCGAACCGCAACCAGTACGGCTTCGACCTCTCTGCTCATGCCGAGGATGTCTGTCGCATAGTCATCGGCGCGGACAACGCATGATCAGGATCCTCTACATCGACCCCCTGGCTGGTTGTTCCGGCGACATGTTCCTTGGCGCGCTGGTTGACTTGGGGGTCGATTTTGATTGCTTGCGCGGAGAGTTGCTTGGACTCGGCGTACCCGGCTTTGATCTCAGGCGATCCGCCGTCACGCGTCACCAGATCGCCGCCACGAAGATCGATGTCATTGTGGAGGATGCGCCGCATCCACATCGGCATCTGCGCCATCTGGTTGAGATCATCGAGAAGTCGACAGTGGGGGGGCGCGTGAAGGCGCGCTCCATCGCCGCGCTGACGCGACTTGCCGAAGCGGAAGCCCGCGTCCACCGCATGCCCGTCGAGAAGGTGCATCTGCACGAAGTTGGCGGGCTGGATTGCCTGGTGGACGTCGTGGGGAGCATGCTGGCCTTTGAGCAGCTCGGGATCGATGCGGTATTTTCCGGTCCGGTCAGCGACGGCGCCGGGTTCCACAAATGTGCTCATGGCACCATGCCTGTCCCGGTGCCGGGATCGCTCGCAATCCTGGAATGCTTTCCCATCCGCCGGACCGAGTTCCCCTTTGAGATGACCACCCCCACCGGTGCGGCGATCCTGCGGGAGGTTGCGAAACCCGCTCCATCCCCCTTCACCTTCACACCTCTTCGTACCGGCTACGGGGCGGGAACCCGGGATCCGCGCGAAGTGGCGAATTTGCTGCGCATCATCCTTGGCGAGATAGCGCGACTTCCCGTGACAGAATTGCATACGCACACGCACGGCCACGGACACGACCACCACCACGAACATCACCATGGGCACGACCATCATCACTGAAGCGTGGACGGAAGAAAGTCCCCGATTCGGCCCCCAAGATTCGGGCCGATTTTCCCCAGGAATCGGCCGAAGCTGTGGACAAAGGGGATTGACCTCCGCCGGGTCATGCCCCGGAATCGCGCGCGGTTTTGGGGGCGGGTTTTTCGCGCTTCGGCGACAGGAGCAGTCCTGGTTGACCAGACGACCACCCTTCACCTCACCCCCAATGGAACAAGGTACTGACCGGTCCAGCGAGGCCGTTTCGACATTTTGATGTCAGATCCCCAGGAGGAGCACGCGGTATGAGCAAGAAAATGGTGTACTACTTTGGAGCCGGCAAGGCCGACGGCAACGGCAGCCAACGGGAGCTGCTCGGTGGCAAGGGCGCCAACCTCGCCGAAATGTGCAAGATCGGCATCCCTGTTCCCGCGGGCTTCACCATCACCACGGAAGTCTGCACGTACTACTACGACCACGGTCGCAAGTATCCCCCGACGCTTCAGAAGGAGATCGACGCGGCGCTGGCCAAGGTCGAGCGCACCATGAAGCACAAGTTCGGCGATCCCAAGAACCCCTTGCTCGTGTCCGTCCGCTCCGGTGCCCGCGCATCCATGCCCGGCATGATGGAGACGATCCTCAACTGCGGCCTCACCTCCAAGACGATCCAGGGCCTCATCGCCCAGACCAAGAACGAGCGCTTCGCCTACGACTCCTACCGCCGCCTGATGATGATGTACAGCGACGTCGTGATGGAGAAGGCCGCGGGCATCGAGCCCAAGGACGGCCAGGGCATCCGCGTGCAGCTCGAGCACATCATGGAGGAGCGCAAGAACAAGAAGGGCGTCCACCTGGACACCGAGCTTGACGTCGACGACCTGAAGTACCTGTGCGAAGCGTTCAAGCTTCGCATCAAGGAAGTCCTCGGAAAGCCTTTCCCGGACGACGCGCGCGCGCAGCTTGAAGGCTCCATCAAGGCCGTGTTCAGCTCCTGGATGGGCAAGCGCGCCAAGGAATACCGCCGCATCGAGCGCATCCCCGACGAGTGGGGCACGGCGGTCAACGTGCAGTCCATGGTGTTCGGCAACATGGGCGACAGCTCGGCCACCGGTGTCGCGTTTACGCGCAATCCCTCCACCGGCGAAAACGTCTTCTACGGCGAGTGGCTCGTGAATGCCCAGGGCGAGGACGTCGTCGCCGGCATCCGCACCCCCAGCCCCATGAACGAGAAGGGCATGACCCCCGAGCAGCGTGCCGCCAAGGCCATCAGCCTTGAGAAGGCCATGCCGAAGGTCTACAAGCAGCTCGACGCCATCCGCCACAAGCTCGAGAAGCATTACCGCGACATGCAGGACATCGAGTTCACCATCGAGCAGGGCACGCTGTGGATGCTGCAATGCCGCAGCGGCAAGCGAAACGGCACCGCCGCGGTGCGCATCGCCGTCGAGATGATGAAGGAGAAGCTCATCTCCGCGGACGAGGCGCTTCTTCGCGTGAAGCCCTCGCAGCTCGACGAGTTGCTGCACCCGTCCGTCAACCCGGCGGAAGAGCAGAAGAACAAGCCGATCGCCGTCGGACTTCCCGCCGGCCCCGGTGGCGCGGTGGGCATCCTGGCCTTCAGCCCCGACCAAGCCGAGAAGTGGGCCTCGCAGGGACGCAAGGTCATCCTGACGCGCGTTGAGACCAGCCCCGAGGACGTCGCCGGCATGCACGCCGCCGAAGGCATCCTCACCGCGCGTGGCGGCATGACGAGTCACGCCGCCCTCGTTGCCCGCGGATGGGGCAAGTGTTGTATCGTCGGCTGTTCGGCCCTGAAGATCGATTATGAATCTCGCGTCATGACCGTTGACGGCAAGAAGTACCAGGAGGGCGACTTCATCACGCTCAACGGTACCAACGGCAAGGTGTACGCCGGCGAACTGGATCTCCTCCCTGCAAACCCCGACAAGAACGCCTATTACAAGACGCTGATGGAAGTTGCCGACAAGCGCCGCGTCCTGGGCGTTCGCACGAACTCGGACAACGGCCCCGACAGCATCCTGGCCCGCCGTTTTGGCGCGCAGGGCATCGGCCTGTGCCGCACCGAGCACATGTTCTTTGACTCGGCCCGCATCAAGGCCATGCGCGAGATGATCGTTGCCAAGACCGATGAAGCGCGCCAGAAGGCCATCAACAAGCTGCTCCCATACCAGAAGAAGGATTTCATCGAGATCTTCTCGGCCATGGAAGGGCTGCCGGTGACCGTGCGCCTGCTCGATCCGCCGCTGCATGAGTTCACGCCCAACGAGCCCAAGCAGATCGAGGAGATCGCGCACGAGCTGGGCATCACGACCGGCGACCTGAAGATCCGCATCCAGGAGCTTCACGAGGCGAATCCGATGCTTGGTCATCGCGGCTGCCGCTTGGGCATCTCCTATCCGCAGATCACGACCATGCAGGCCAGGGCCATCTTTGAGGCCGCGGCCGAGATGACAAAGAAGAAGAAGAAGGTCTACCCGGAGGTCATGATCCCGCTCGTTGGACATGTCAACGAGCTGAAGGACCAGGCCGCCATCGTGCACCGCGTCGCCGCGGAAGTCATGGCCCAGCATAAGGTGAAGTTCAACTACATGGTCGGCACGATGATCGAGTTGCCGCGCGCCGCCCTGACGGCCAATGAAATCGCCGAGTACGCCGAGTTCTTCAGCTTCGGCACCAACGACCTGACGCAGACCACCTTTGGCTTCTCGCGTGACGACATCGGAACGTTCCTGCCCGAGTACCTCTCGCGCAAGATCCTTCCGCAGGACCCCTTCCAGTCCATCGACCAGGCCGGCGTTGGTTCGCTGGTCCAGACGGGCTGCGAGCGTGGCCGCGAGAAGCGCAAGGATCTGAAGCTCGGCATCTGCGGCGAGCATGGTGGCGATCCGTCGTCGGTGGAGTTCTTCCACCGCGTCGGTCTGAACTATGTGAGCTGCTCGCCCTTCCGTGTTCCCATCGCGCGTCTGGCCGCTGCACAGGCTGCCGTGCAGTACCAGTACGGCGAGCTGTTGGGTGGTGCCGCAAAGGGCAAGGCAGCAGACAAGGCGACCAAGAAGAAGGCCGCTGCCAAGAAGCCTGCGGCCAAGAAGCCTGCGACCAAGAAGCCTGCGACCAAGAAGGCTGCCGCGAAGAAGTCCGGCCGCCGCTAATCCTCTCGACATCACGGGCGGGGGTGAACGATCCACGGATCGCTCACCCCCGTTCTCTTTTGCCCATCAAATCCCGCCTCGGAGCCCGTCATGCAGCTTGTCCTGATGCGCCACGGAATCGCCGAGGATCTTGAGCCGGATGAGGAGCGGCCACTGACTCCGAAAGGGGAGATGCGCGTGCGCCAGGTCGCCGAAGCCATGGCCCGATTCCGAATCATGCCCAACATCGTGCTGACGAGCTATCGCCTCCGCGCGATCCAGACAGCGGAAGCGGTCATCGAGACGCTCGACCTCAACCTGAAGCCGGTCCGCATTCCGGAGATCGACCTGTCCGTCCGATGGGATGACTTTGCCCGCGCCGTGAACGCGCATGCTTCCGAGCTTGGGAGCGATTGCTGCATCCTGTGCGTCGGACATCAAACCCAGCTTGGCTGCATGGCCACCATGGCCATGCACGGGCGGGAGTTTGGCATGGAGATTCCCAAGGCGGGCGTCATGGTGTTTTCATTCGAGGAGGAAGTCGTCGCCGGAAACGGCCGCCTCGACTTGGCCTTAACCCCTCGCACCGCACGGACTCTCTTCAACAAGAAGTAAGCATCTCCATCATATCTTTTAACTTCTTTTTGATTTCCAAATCCTGAATTCCGAATTCTAACCCATGCTCGACACTCGCCTCCTCAAGTTTCTCAAAAGTACCCAAGCCGCCTTCCCGCTCGGCCGTGATCCGTGGGCGGACTTGGCGCATGGCCTTTTCGCATCGGACTCCGAGGTGCGCGAATGGGTGGATGATTTGAACGCGGCGGGCGCCATCGTTGGCATGTGGACTGAGCCCAACGTCCGTCATCCCGCCATCTCGGAGACGCTTTGCATCGGCGAACCCCCGGGCGTCCGGTGGAGCGCGCAGACCGGTGATGGAACTCTCGCATCACGATGGCAACACGGCGCCGAAGCCACGGAGGGCTGGCCGGCAGAGCGTTGGTTCAAGATCGGCATGGCGCTCGACCTGCGCGTCCCCGGCGAACAATCCGATCCCTTCTCCGCGTCGCCGGATCGTTCGCTGATCCCAGAGACACCCAATGAATGGCCGCGCATCGATCCCGAAGTTGTTGCGGAGCTCCGCGCCCTCTCGCAGCCGGTTCCCTTACAAAGCGACATACCATTCTGGTCGTACCTTCAATCGGCGACGCGACTCCCCGATCCGCGCGCATCGATCCCGCGCGTCGTGCTCAGCCGTCTCGCACGGCGCTTCGCGTTGCGGCTGTCACCAACCGCGCTCGGTTGGCGGGGATGCGGAATGGCATGTTGGCGTTTGGCCGACGAAGACGCCCCGCGCGCCGCCGCGGCTCTTGCCGCGATCACCTGCACCGGCGATGTCGCCATTCGCACGCCGACCGCCGATTGGCCCTTCAACGTTTCGGCGGTGCTGCTCTGCCATGGCGAAGGTTCGGGCGAAAAAAACGCGGCCGAAATCTCGCGCCGCTGGGGGCGGGATCTCGGCCGCTGGATTGGATTTCAGGTGTTGCGGTGAATCAAGTGAAGGGACAACAGGGACGGCAGGGAGTGATTAGCGAGAGCGAGCCAACTTACGTCCCCTCAAATCCCTTTTCTCGACTATTACTTCGCCAACCTCGGCACCGGGATCGGGTCATCACCGCCCTTTGACGTGATGGCGCCTTCATTCGCGGGACGCGCCAGTTGCGCGAACTTGAACAGTGCACCGCCCTTGTAGCGCGGCTCGATCGGCTTGAATGTCTTGCGGCGCTCGGCCAGTTCTGCGTCCGAGACCTTCAGCTCGATCGTCCCCTTCTCCGCGTCGAGCGCGATCAGGTCGCCTTCCTTGACCAAGCCGATGGGACCACCGTCCATCGCCTCTGGTGCAACATGGCCGATCATCAGGCCGCGCGTCGCACCGCTGAAGCGCCCGTCCGTCACCATGGCGCAATCATAGCCGAGACCTTGACCCACCAGTGCCGCTGTCGGCGCCAACATCTCGCGCATGCCCGGACCGCCCTTCGGCCCTTCGTAGCGAATCACGACCACGTCGCCCTTCACGATCTTGCAATCGCTGATGGCCTTGAAGGCGTCCTCCTCGCAGTCGAACACGCGCGCGGGGCCTTCGTGTTGTAGCTTCTTCACGCCGGCCGTCTTGATGACCGCGCCATTGGGCGCCAGGTTGCCGTGAAGCACGACCAAGCCACCCGTGGGGCTCAGGGCCTTTTCCACCGGCACGACGACGTCCTGGCCATCGGGAAGGCGCACGTCCTTCAGGTTCTCCGCCATGGTCTTGCCGCTGACGGTCAACACGTCGCCATGCAGCAGCCCGGCATCGAGCAGCACCTTCAGGATCACCGGCACGCCGCCAACCTTGTGCACGTCATACGCGAGGTAGCGGCCGCCCGGCTTCAGGTCCGCGATGGTCGGCGTGCGCCGCGCGACACGGTTGATGTCTGCCAATGTGAACTTGATGCCGCATTCATTCGCCATCGCGGGCAGGTGCAGCGCCGCGTTGGTCGAGCCACCCGTCGCGGCCACCACGGCCATGGCATTCTCGAACG
>CAZVAQ010000011.1:0-40617 GCA_964625145.1 uncultured Candidatus Sumerlaeota bacterium | reverse complement strand
CAACGCAGGTCCGCGCCAAGGTGCTTGAGCGTCTCGATCAGCACGGCGGTCTGGATGGTCATGTGGAGGGAGCCGGAGATCTTCGCGCCGGCCAGCGGCTTGGAATCGCCGTACTCCTCGCGGATGGCCATGAGGCCGGGCATCTCCGTCTCGGCGATGGCGATTTCCTTGCGGCCAAAGTCGGCGAGGGAAATGTCGGCCACCTTGTAGTCAATCTTCTCAAGTGTTTGCGTGGTCATGCGTTGTCTCCTGGGAGTGTATGATCGTCTTGTCGAGGGTTGCCGGCTTCAGATTCGTCTCTCAAGTCCGTGCCTTTGCGTTTCTCGGTGCCGTCGTTCGGCTAATCCAAGTGTATCGTTTCCAGATTGCTGAGGAGCCAGTCGCGATCCTCCTGCGATTCGATGGAGGGCGCCAGATCGCGGGCGGCCTTGAGATGGGCCCGGGCCAGTTCGCTTCTTTCCAGCGCCACCTGGGCCCGCGCGATGGATTCATGGGCAAAGGCGCGGTCAAACGGGCCGATCTCCGGATGTTGCTCGATCCATTCGAGGCCATTGCGCGCGTGATCCAGTGCGGCTTCCCCATGACCCTCGAGCACCAACGCGCGCGCGAGCTGCCATTCACTGCGGGAGAAGTTGACCGGCCTGCGGTTCTCCACCTGCGTCCAGTGCCAGCGCGAGGCGTAGGCCAGTGAGACCATCACGCGGTTCTCCTCCGGCGTGCGGTCTTCCTTCCTCATCAGGTCCCAGCATGCATTGAAGCATGACACGGCGAACTGACGATGGGTGGACGAATCGATGTTGGAGTTCGCTGCGGTCATCTACGATCAAGCTCCTGCCTTTGCGACTTCCACAATTCCCGGCACCGGATATTCATGGCACAGGGCCTCGACTTCGGCCTTGATGCGGGCGATGGCAGCTTCGTCGGCGCGTTCCTTCAGGGCGCTGACGATCCAACCGGCGAGCTTCTTCATCTCGGCATCCTTGAAGCCGCGCGTGGTGGCGGCGGGCGTGCCGAGGCGAATGCCGCTGGGGCGTAGCGGCGGGTTCGGGTCGTCGGGGATGATCTGCTTGTTGCAGGTGATGGCGACGCGGTCGAGCGTGTGCTCGGCTTCGGTGCCGTCGATGCCAAAGCTCTCCACGGTGTTGAGAACCATCATGTGGTTGTCGGTGCCGCCGGTGACGAGCTTGCTCCCTTGGGCCATGAGCTCGGCCGCGAGGGTCTTGGAGTTCTTCAGCACCTGCGCGGCGTAGGCCTTGAACTCAGGCCGAAGGGCCTTGCCGAGCGTGACGGCTATGCCGCAGATGGTGTTCATGTGCGGTCCGCCCTGCAGGCCGGGGAAGACGGACTTGTCGATCTGCTTGGCGTATTGCTTCTTGCAAACGATGAGACCCGCGCGCGGACCGCGCAGGCTCTTGTGCGCGGTGGTCGTCATCACGTCGAATCCATAGTCCATAGGGTTGCGCATGACACCTCCGGCGATCAGGCCGCCGATGTGGCTGACGTCGGCCATGGTGATGGCGCCGACTTCATCGGCGATCTTCTTGAACTCGTCGTAGTCATAGTCGCGCGGATAGGACGTGTAGCCGCACAGGACCATCTTCGGCTTGTGTTGGAGCGCGAGCTCTCTCACTTCGGCGAAATCAATCTTCCCTTCATTCTCCGGATGGGTCTTGTAGCGGATGAAGTTGAAGATGCGGCCCATGTGGGAGACCGGCGCGCCGTGGGTCAGGTGTCCGCCGTGACTGAGGTCCATGGCGAGGATGGTGTCGCCGGGCTCAAGCAGGCCGAGATAGGCGGCCTGGTTCATGGGGGAACCGGAAAGCGCCTGCACGTTGGCGTGCTCGGCGCGGAAGAGCTTCTTTGCGCGATCGATGGCGATGCGCTCCATCTGATCGGTGAACTCCTGGCCGCCGTAGTATCGCCGTCCGGGATAGCCTTCGGAGTACTTGTTGGTGAAGACCGAGCCCAGGGCCGCGAGGACCTCCGGGTAGGTGTAGTTCTCCGAGGGGATGAGCTCAATGCCCGCTGCCTGGCGTGCTTCCTCGCCAGCAAGCGTTGCGAAGATCTCCGGATCGTTCTGCTTCAACAGGTCGCGGTACAAATCCATGCGGTGGAGGTCCTTTCGAAGGGTGAAAGTTGAAGGTTGAAGGATGAAGGATGAAGGGGGAGAGGGAGAGGGTTGGGGGTTGCGGACTAATGGATGGTTCAGCGGGCGCCGACGCTTAGGTCGGTGAGGTGGAACTGCGTCAGGAGGACTTCGATGTCGAACTGATGGGAGTTTTCCCATCCGCTGAACTCCTTGCGGAAGGAAGACTCCGCCTCTGACCGAAGTTCGTCGGGCAGGGTGGCGAGAGAAGCATCTGATAGGTAGCTTCCGGGCTTGATGGAGGCGAGGACTTCGGCACGCACGATGGGTTCGAGGCCTTCTGCCACTTCGGCCGCCCGCGCCAGGCCTTCTTCGCGGCCGTCACGCCGGCGAAGGGTGACGGTGAAGGAAGTGTTTATGTTGTGCAGTGTGTTGATGGGTTCGCGCTTGTCGCCGACGGCGATGGTTTCCTGCAGGCGGGCGGTCAACATCAGGTTGTTGTAGCTAACCACCATGGACGGTCGGGAAACGCGCGAGCCACCGGTGAACAGGCGCACGGTGGGGCTCTCGGTCTGGGCGGTTGCCGGCGGGGCGGTCCACAATGCTGCGGCCGCGATCAGGGCGATTGCGAGACTTCCTGCGAGTGTCGGGACTGCGATGCTCTTTGCGATCTTCATTTTCGGGCCTCCCGAGTGGCGAGTGCGGCGAAGCCATCGGGCACCATGACGCGTCTTCCGTCGGGCGTGTTCCATGGCTTGCCGGGCAGAACTGACCATGTATCCATGACCAGTCCTGCTTCCGAGAAGATAGCCTCCAGCTCCGTCTTTGCAAACCCTAACCATCGATGCTCCATCTGGTCGCGGAGCCAGGTTTCCTCGTGACGGCCGAAATCGACGATGAGCAGGCGGCCTCCGGGCGCGAGGGCACGGGCGGCGGCCTTGATGGCCGCAGGGGGATCGGCCAGATAATGGAGCACCATGAGGAAGGTCGCCATGGTGACCTCCCCCTTCTTGAGCGGCGGGTCGTGGGCGTCCCCAGCCCGGAACTCCACGTTCTTCAGGCCCAGAGAGCGGACCTTTTCCCGAGCGACGGCCAACATGGCCTCGCTGTTGTCGATGGCGATGACGCGGCGAGGCTTCTCACCCAACAGCTCGATCAGGTTTCCCGTGCCGGTGCCGATGTCGGCGACGACGGTGTCGCGGGGGAGCAGGGCACGGACGAGGGCACGAGCCACGGAATCGCCGAACATTTCGCCGCGGATGGTGTCCCATTGGTCGGCGAGCCGCTCGAACAGGTGCCCATTGCGGGAGTGGCGGCGGCTGAGGACCCCTTCGAGCCGGGCCTTGTCGGCCAGGTACTGGTCGTCCTCTCTCCAGTTCTCCACCAAGGAGGCCCAGAGGCCGCGGACATGACCGGGGAGGCGGTCGGCGTCCAGCCGGTAATGGCGCCACGGGCCCTCGCGGCGCTCATGGACGAGCTCCTCTTCGCGCAAAACTTTGAGATGATTGGAGATACGAGACTGGGCGAGCTGGGTGACCTCGGCCAACTCCATGACCGACAGCTCGCAGTCGGCCACCAAACGGAGGAGCCGCAGGCGCGTGGGGTCGCCCAGTGTGCGGAAGAGTCTTGTCAGGTCATCGGTGGCGAGCATGGTAGAGGGGGAACGCCCTTCGTTAGCGTACATATCCGCGTATCATGATACGCTGATGCGAAGGCAAGGGGAAAGTCCGGCCTCGTGCGGGTTACTCGTCGAGCCGGCGACGATAATCGATCAGGGCGAGGCGATCAACATGGGCCTTGTCAAAGCCGTGGATGACTTTCAGGCGGCCGAAATCTTCCAGCTCGAAGGTGATGCCTTCGTCTTCGAAGATGGTGGTGATCATCTCCGGGGCAGTCGTGATGATGGCGGTGTGTTCGGCCTTCTGCAATTCTTCGCGGTAACGATCCACGCGCGGCATGTGAAGGATCGGGTGGACGCGAAGGCGCTCGCCGGAGGAATAGGTCAGGCGGTAGGCTTCCCAATATCCGGTGCTGGATCCGGACAGCGATGTGGCTGCGATGGTGATGTCGCGATCGAGCAGGAAGCGGATGACCTGCGCGTCGACCTTCTCAATGCCCGTGCGCCACTCGATGGGAGTGCGTGGCATCTGAAAGATGGAGACCAGATTGATGGCGATCAACGGTAGTGACACGATGATGGCCGCGACGCGATGGAGTTGCTGCAGGCGCCAGAAGAAGAGTGCCAGGATTGTCACTTGGAAGAAGCCGACAAAGACGCCGTAATGGCCGAGAGGCACGGACGCCGGTGCGGCGAGGCAGTAGAAGGTGACGCTCCAGATCCCCGCGATGGTCAGGAGCAGGTCGATCCGCTCGGGTGCTTTGCGCGCGCGAATGGCAGCCAGGACACCGAGGGCGAGCAGACTTATTGCTGCCAACATGGCGCCGAACGCGTAAACGGCGGCGACGCTCCAGGCGAGCGTCCAGCTTGTTCGTTCCGAACCGATGCCCAACAGATCGAGCACGCCTATCAGCAGGAACGTGAAGAGGTTGCCACTCCATGCATGGAATGATTGGAGCGAGCTTGTGTTGTAGATTTCCTCCTTTGTCCACACGACCAACAGTGGTGGCAGGTATCCCACGGCCAGGCCAGCCAATGTGAGTGTGGCCCATTGGTTTTTGCGAAGGGAGAATGTGAGGACCAGCAAGGCGGTGAGCGATGTAATCCATGCTGCCATCAATGGTATTCTCAGGCTCCAAAGGTGGTTCTGCAGGGGGGACATGAAGTGGAGCGTGGCCCGCAGGAAGGCCACGGCAGTCAGAACTGTGGTGGCCAGCAAGAGAAGCGCGAGTGGTTCTTTGCAGAGGGCCTGCAGTTCATCGCGCACGCGCTTCTCGGAGAGAAAGAGCGCGGCGCCGGGAAGGAAGAAGAAGATCGTGAGCTGTGTGGTCCACCACGCGATGCCAGTTGCGAGTCCCAATGCAAGGAACCAATGCTTCATGTTGGCGAATGGGCGTGAATCAACAATGATGCGCACCAACACCCAGAGCCAGATGCTGCCGACAAGGATCCCTTCCACCGTGCCGCGAGCGCGGATGGTCCATTCGACCATGTAGGCTGGAGCAAAACCGAGGAGGATGGCCAGCCAAGGCCATGCTCCGCCCGCACCGAGTCGCCGCAATATCGAGCGCCAGATCAGCAGGACGATCACGAAGTGGAAGAGACAAACGAAACGCAACCCATTGGGGTTGGCGCCCACCAGCAGAAGACTGGGCGCGCCGATGATCGATGGGAGCGAGCCCATGTAATCCTGGCCGTGAAAGAAGACGCGGATCTCGCCGCGCAATGCCTCGATCATGGCGAGGCCCTTGATCCCCTCGTCGGAATCAAGGATGCAGCGACCTGTGAGTTGGAACCAGACGCGCACGGCGATGCCGGGGAGCAGCCATGGCAGGGCGGTGGCCAGGTCCCTCCACCATGCGGCAGTGGGCCACGGGGACTTCACGCGCGAAACCGCCAATCGCGCGCGGCGTATTCGGCGGCCAGCATTCCAGAGCGCAGGTGACCTGCTATGCCGGGGCCGGGGTGTGCGCCGCCTCCGGCCAGGTAAAGCCCATGCACGCCGCGCAGGCGATTGCCTGCTCGCAGCAGCCATCGACAGCCGCCACCGGGTCGCGGATCGTACAGGGCACCGCCCGTGTGTCGGAATCTCCTGCCGAGGTCGGAGGGAGTGAGCAGTGCCTGCTCTTCGATCATTTCCGGCACTCCGTCAATTCCGGCCGCTGACAACCGGCGTAGGATCTCGTCGCGGGCGCGTGACGATGTGGCGTCGGACCATCGGTAGCGCATGGATGGTGCGGGTGCGGAGACCAGGACCTTGATCCCTGTGCGGCCGGGTGCATCGAATTCCTTTCGTATAACGCCGGGGCGCACGACGCGCAGGGGCGGCGATGCAGCGGGAACGCGCCATGTGTCGAGCTGGCGCCTGGTCTCGATGGGGTCCTCATCGACGAAGAGTGTTTCGAGGCGTTCGAGCTTATCGCATCGGCCACGCAGGAGGAGGAACAACGCCATGGCGGAACGCCCGGCCTTTGCGGGGAGGCGCGGGGTGTGCGGCGGGCCGGGGACGAGTCTTTCGCTGGTGGAGATGGAACCCAGGGTGCTGACCACAATGTCCGCGCGCAGCGGCTTGAAACCCTCTCCCGAAACGCCGCGCACACCGGAGGCTTCCCACTCGATGCGCTCCACGGTGCATCCGGTCATGACTTGAATATTGAGGAGAGTTGCCACCCGCAGCAGGGCACTCACCAGACCGGACATGCCTCCGTCGGGCATCCAGGCTCCTTGTTGAAGTTCCAACGCGACCAGCGCACCGGTTCCCGCTGGAGCATCCAGGAGGGTCATGCCCTGCGCGCCGAGCAGTGCCGCGAACAGTTCGCGGACGGCCCGGCTTTCGAATCGCCAGCGCAACCAGCGATCGAGACTGACAGGGAATAGGATTGGCGCCACGGCGCGCCAGGCAGTCGGCCGCAGGGCGGCCATGGCCACTCCTGCCATGCCGCGTCCGGGCCGGGAGAGGAACTGATACTCGATGCGATGGCCCTGGGCCTCGCCGGCGCGCAGGGCCCGCGCCAGCCGCTCGGCGTCGCGCTGGCTGAAGCGTGATATCTCCTCGGCGAGCTTGAAGGGATCGCGGTAGAGATCGCACGACATCCCATCGGGAAAGACCAAACGCGTGCGGGGTTCGACAGGATGCAGGGTCAGGAACTCGGCGAGGCGCAGATCAGCGACGCCGAACAAGTCACCGAGCACCTGGGGCTGGGTGAGGACCTCGTCGGACAATTCAAAGTCGACATTGCCCAAGCGAATGGAAGCGTGCCGACCGCCAGCGACGGCGGCCTGCTCCAGGATCCTGACGCGAGCGCCGCGTGCGGCCAGGGAGATCGCGGTGGCCAAGCCGGCTATGCCGGCGCCGATGACGACTGCGCGACAACCCTTGAGAGTCTTTTCCAATTCAGGGCCCCTCGCCGGTGCCTGTGATTGGAGCAAGCGTGGTCACCGCGCAATCCGATGCTGGCATCGCGGCTCCGAAGGTGGCAATGCTTTCGCAAGCAGGGGGATTGTGGACAGTCAACATCCGGCCGCACCTCCTGCTTGTTGTCGTGCCTACTTGGTGATCGCCGTCAAGAATTCTCCGCGGGTTTGTCCCGCACGATGCCGCGATTGGATGTCGGCGGCATTGGCGCCCAACTTGTCGTGGGCCCGTCGCGCGATGGCCGCCACCTCGTCGGCAGGGATGGGCTCGTCCGGCTTGAAGAGCATTGGTTGATCATCGGCGAGGAGGCCCTGCATGGCGGCGGTCTGGATGCCGACAAAGTGCGGGTGCGTGTGCTCCAGGTCGTTGAAGGGATAGAGCAGGACACGTTCCTCGTGCACAAGCTGCCGCTGCACGTCGGCGACGGAGACCTCCCGGGGCTGGATGTTGCGTTCCGCAGCAAGGGCCGCGATCACTCCGACGGCCTGACCCGTCAACATCACGACGGGTTGCAGGCGTGAACATCCATTCACGATGTGGCTGACGGAGATGTTTTTCTCGGCAAGCAGCAAGCCGTCCACTTCCTCCGGGATGACGACTCCCATTGGGATTTGGAAGGGCGCGTTGTCGGGCAGTTCCTCGACGAGCCGTTCGCCCGGCGGGAGATGGCACTTGGAGTGATGATGATCGAGGAAATAATCGCCGACGGCGATGGAGTCGGGTTGGAAGCGCGCGCGGGGGCCGCCCTTGACGGGGGGCAGCACGTCCTGTTCGACCATGAAGCGGACGCCGCGTCCGCGCCGGCTCTCGCGGACGTATGGAATGTAGGCCAGGCGATCGGGAGTGTCGAATTCCTTCAGGTCCAGTCCCCATTCGGGATGCCCGAGGGTGGTCTGGATGTAGTGCACGTAGGACAGGGTGTGACGGCGTGCACGGGCGAACGCCTTGGAGCGGTCCTCGATGGAGCCAAAGACTGCCGGCGTGTCGGGGAAGTCATTCCCATGGAACGGCCAGTTGAGCATCGCCTTTCTGTTGGGGAGATAGCCATAGGAGATGAAGCTGTCCCAGTCGTGCATCGGGTGATTCAGCACGGAGGGATCGGGGCGGGAACAGAACTCCTTGGTCGTGCAATCGAACAGGAGCGGGTTGTAGTCCCGCGGTTGCTCCACCCGGTGACCGTAGGGATAGGTTTGCCCCTCCTCCTGCCTGCGCAGGATGGCGACCCATGTCATGTCCTGGATTTCCATGTCCCTGACTTCCGGTGCATCGGGCTCGCCGGTGTCGGACTGTGGATCGCGGCCCAGGCGATAGGGCACGCCTGCCATCTCGAGCACGTCGCCGAACTCCGTGCCCTCGATGATCACCTTCGCCTCGATCCGCACGACGCCGTTGGCCCTGCGAATGCGTGCGGCGGTGAGGCGATTGCCCTCGCGATAGACGTATTCGATCTGCGCTCCGTGCCAGACTTCCATGCCGGCTTCGTCGGCGAATTCGGCAAGGATTCGGGCGCCCACTCGCGGTTCATAGCATGTGTCGCTGACCCAGCCCGTGCGGACGGCCTCGCGTCCGCCATAGTAGAGTTCAAGTTGATCGCGAAAATAGCGGAGCAATCCGGTTGCCATTGCGCCCTTGTTGCCATCGAGGGCAGAGACTCCGGCGGACGTGATCATCCCGCCCAGCCATGGCGACGATTCGACGACGAGGACCTTTGCCCCCATCCTGGCGGCCTGCCATCCAGCGGCCGTTCCCCCGCACCCACCTCCCAACACCAACACGTCCACCCGCATCGTCTCGTTTGTCATCTTTCTTCCCCGTCCGTGACCCTATGGAAATGTCTTCTCTCCGCTCCCGCTCTTGTCATTCTCACCAGCCGTTTTTGTGGCGTAAAGGACAACCCGGAGGTATCTTGAAGATTTTCGCGGCCTGCGCCTGCCTTCTCCTGCTGCTCATGCCTCCAGGTGCGAAAGCCGAATCGTCCTGCGAATTGCGCGGCGTCTGGATCACGAATGTGGACAGCAACGTGCTGAAGAGCAAGGAGTCGATTGCAGAGGCCATGGATTTCCTGGCGGATGCAGGATTCAACATCGTGTTTCCGGTGGTGTGGAACAAGTCATACACACTTTATCCCAGTGACGTGATGGAGCAACGCTTTGGCGCTCGCATCGATCCGGTCTACGGCGGGCGCGATCCATTGGCGGAACTGATTGTTGAAGCGCACCGCAATGGCATGGAGGTCGTGCCGTGGTTCGAGTACGGCTTTGCCTCCAGCTACAACCTTGGCGGCGGCCGGATGTTGGAGAAGTATCCGGAATGGCGCGCGCTGGACAAGGACGGGAACCTGCTGAAGAAGAACAACTTCGAGTGGATGAACGCGCTGGATCCGCAGGTGCAGGACTTCATGACATCGCTGCTGGTTGAAGTGGCGGAGAAGTATGATGTGGATGGCGTGCAGGGTGACGACCGGCTTCCCGCGATGCCATCGGAGGGCGGTTACGACGCGGCGACGATGGCGCGTTACCGGTTGGCATTTGGAGAGGATCCGCCGCAGGATCATCAGGACCCGCAATGGTTGCAGTGGCGTGCGGACATCTTGACGGATTATTTGGCGCGCCTGCGCTGGCGCATTCACCGCGTCGATCCGAACCTGGTGATTTCGGTGTCGCCGAGCATCTACGATTGGGGCCTGCGCGAGTATCTCCAGGATCTGAAGACCTGGACGGAAGCGGGATTGTATGAGATCGCCCATCCGCAGGCCTATCGGTACAACCTGGAAGCGTATCGCGCGGTGATCGACAACATGGTGCAGTCGCAGTTTCGCGTGCAGGATCTCGAAAAGCTGGCTCCGGGGATATTGGTGAAGGTGGGAAGCTATCGCATCTCGCCGGAACTGCTGCTGGAGTGCATCGCCTACAACCGTGCGAGCGGGATCAAGGGCGAGGTGCTCTTTTTCTATGAAGGGCTGCGGATGAATGATGGCGAGTTGGGGCGTGTCCTGAAGGAAGGCCCGTACGCGAAGCCCGCGCGATTGCCACACCGCAACGGCAGGATCTGGCGCCCCAAGGGGATCGTCGTCCCTGTCGATGAGTTGAAGGTCTCCGGTGGGTGGATCGAGACGCCGGGCGATGGGGGCTTTCTGCAACTGCCGGCTGG
Source organism: uncultured Candidatus Sumerlaeota bacterium (assembly GCA_964625145.1). Lineage (GTDB taxonomy): Bacteria > Sumerlaeota > Sumerlaeia > SLMS01 > JAHLLQ01 > CAYTRP01. The sequence continues at coordinate 30,348 of CAZVAQ010000011.1, read as the reverse complement.
AGTTGCCGGACGCCTCTCCGCCGACGCCGTTGTTCCGCGGTCGGGGCATTACGACGTTTACATGCAACTGCCAAGGGGTGAGGGGCGAACTGCGGACGCGCGGTACCAGTTGATGGCTGGCGCCGACGATGCCACGGCTGTCGTCATGGATCAAAGCTCCCCGCTGGCACTGGGGTGGACGCGGATTGGGGGTATCCAACTGGAGGAGGGGAGGACGGCAGGCTTCCTGAGGTTGGAGGCGGGGGAGAGCGACGGCATGGTTGTGACGGGGCCGGTTATGTTGCTGCTGAACCGTCGGCTCTCGCCGGAGGTGGTTTGGCCGGAGGAATGATCGTGCAGGACCTCACCGAACCCGTTTGACCTCTCCCCGAGGCCGGGTGTTGAATCGCTCCAATTTCAAACTCAGGAGGTCCCCCGCAATGATCATCGGTGTGCCCAAAGAAGTCAAAGACCACGAATTCCGGGTCGCCGTCACTCCGGCCGGAGCGAACGACCTTGTCCAGCGTGGACATCGTGTGGTGGTGGAGACAAATGCGGGCATCGGCAGCGGGATTACAGATGACGCTTACCTGGCCGTGGGTGCGGAGATTCTGCCGACGGCGGATGCAGTGTGGGACACGGCGCAGATCATCGTGAAGGTGAAGGAGCCGATGCCGGTGGAATGGCCGCGCATCAAGCCCAGCCATGTCCTGTTCACCTACTTTCATTTCGCCAGCAGCCGGCCATTGACCGATGCGATGATCAAGTCCGGCGCCGTGTGCATCGCGTACGAGACGGTGGAGGATCGCAACCGGCAGCATCCGCTCCTGACGCCCATGAGCGAAGTGGCGGGGCGTTTGGCCGTGCAGCAGGGTGCGAAGTATTTGGAGAAGATTCATGGTGGCCGCGGCATGTTGCTGGGCGGCGTTCCCGGCGTGAAGCCGGCACACGTGGTCGTGATCGGCGGTGGCGTGGTGGGAACCAATTCCGCGAAGATGGCGGCGGGTCTCGGCGCCAGTGTCACCATCATGGACGTGAACCTTGACCGGCTGCGTTATTTGGACGATGTGCTTCCTGCCAACATCGACACGCTGTACGCGTCGGACTACAACGTGCGCGAGCAACTCACGCACGCCGACGTTGTGATCGGCGGTGTTTACCTGACGGGTGCCCGCGCGCCGCATGTCGTACGCCGCGAGCATTTGTCGCTGCTCCCCCAGGGTGCGGTGATGGTCGACGTGGCCATTGACCAGGGTGGGTGCTTTGAATCGTCGCGCCCCACGAAGCACAGCGATCCCGTCTTTGAAGACCAAGGCATCATCCATTATTGCGTGACGAACATGCCGGGCGCGGTTGCGCGCACGAGCACGTTTGCCCTGACGAACGCGACGCTGCCGTACCTGGTGCAGTTGGCGGACAAGGGCTACAAGGAGGCGCTGCTGAACAACCCGCTGTTCAAGCTGGGCCTGAACGTCGCCAATGGCAAGGTCGTGTACCGCGCCGTGGCGCGGGACTTCGGTCTGGAGTACACCGATCCCGACACGGTCCTGCAGGGGTAAGGCGCAATTCATGAGACCGAGCGAGGCAGTGTCCGTCTTTGCGCGGCGTCACCGCTGGGCAAAGCGGGCGCTGCTCCGCTTCATTCCGAACATTCCCCGCACAATCCTGGTGGCAGGCATCGGGCCGATGCGGATCAAGCTGCGCGATCACCGCAGCTATTGGCTGCGCGATCCGCTGGAGCACGATCGCTTGTTCCTGGGTGGCATCTCGAACCTTGTCGAGCCCGGCATGGTTGTGTGGGATGTTGGCGCGCACATCGGGCTCTATACGCGGCTTTTCGCGCAAGTCATGGATGCGGGCCGGGTTGTGGCCTTTGAACCCGACAGCAAGAATCAGGCGCTCCTGCGCGGGAACCTGCGGCTTGGAGGGATCGAGGAGCGGGCGACGCTGATGGCATGCGCCGTTGGTGCTGCTGATGGCGGGGCCGAGTTTCTCTCCGATAGCGACTCCACGCAGCAAGGTCACCTCGCCGGCGTGCAAGGTGATGAACCGTCGGGCGTCACATCAAGTGTTCGTGTCGAGGTGCGGACCATCGACAGCTTGGTGGAATCTGGCGAATGCCCGCCGCCGGGCCTGATCAAGATCGATGTGGAGGGTGCGGAGGAGGCAGTGTTGACGGGTGCGCGGCGGACACTGGCAAATCATTCGTCGCGGCTGGCGATTGAGCTGCACCAATTTGCAGTGCGCCTGCCCGTCATGCAGTTGTTGGAGGAAGCCGGGTACACCGTTTATGGCTACCGCGCGCGGAAGTGGAGGCAGTTGACCAGCGATGATTTTCGCGAGCCGACGTCATTGTATGATCCGCGCCATATCTATGCAGCGCGGGATGCGGATGTGTTGAAGAAGCCCGCGCTGTTCATTGATTTGTGAAGGCGCCTTACTCCACACCCATCTTCAGCAGGACATCCCTTTCGAATGCTTCCTTGCGCGCCAACAGGGCCTGCATGGCCTTGTTGGTTGCCTCGCGGTTTGGTTGCGGCGGGGCGGAGAGGAAGAAGTAGAACTTGATCTTGGGCTCCGTGCCACTGGGGCGGGCGACGAGTTTGGCGCCGTCCTTCAGGTCGAACATCACGACGTTGCTCGACGGCAGGTCGATACGACCGATGACATCGTCGATCTGGCCGTCGAGGATCTCGCCGTTGTCGACGCGTGTGCGGCGGGCGACCTCGACGCCGTTGAACATCTTGGGTGGTCCGTCCTTGAGGGCTGTCATGATCGCCGCGATGCGGGCGGCGCCGTCGCGACCCTTCAGGGTGACTGACTTCTGCCACTCCAGGTGCGGACCGAACTCATCGTACAATGTGTTCAGATAGTCGACGACGGACATGCCGCGGCCCTTTGCCCATGCGGTCATTTCGGCGGTCATGCAGGAGGCGACAATGCCATCCTTGTCCATGCAATGGTCGCCGATCAGGAAGCCGTAGGACTCCTCCGTGCCGTAGAGGAACGCGATTTCCGGATCCTCGGCCGCCCAATCGCGCGATTGCTGCGCGATCCACTTGAAGCCGGTGAGGACCTCCGCGTAGCGCGCGCCGTGGCCGCGAACGATCTTGCCGAGCAGGGGAGACGTCACGATGGTGGAGCAGACGGCGGGCTTTGCGGGAAGCTTGCCGAGTTCCTTGCGACGGCGGAGCATGTAGTCCGCCAGCAGGCAGCAGAGTTGATTGCCGGTGATGAGGGGGAAGTCATTGCCGTGCTTGACAGCGATGCCGAGGCGGTCGGCGTCCGGGTCGGTGGCGAGCACGAGGTCGGCGTCTTCCGCCTTGGCCAACTCGACCGCGCGTTCGAGAGCGGCACCTTCCTCGGGATTGGGCGATGCCGCGGTGGGGAAATCGCCGTTGGGTTTCATTTGCTCTGGTTCGCAGATGACATCCGTGAACCCCCATTCGGCCAATGCACGCGGCCCCATGGTTCCACCCGCGCCATGCAATGGCGTGAAGACGACGCGCACCTTGTTGTCGCGGACGGCGGACTCGTCGATGCGCTGCTTGAGGACGGCATCGATGTAGGCCTTATCGATGTCCGGGCCGGTGATCTTGATGAGACCCTGGGCAATTCCGTCGTCAAAGCGCATGGTCTTGACCATGGCCATGTCATTCACGCGCGATACTTCCTGGATGATGCCCTTGTCGTGCGGCGGGACGACCTGCGAGCCGTCATCCCAATAGCACTTGTAGCCATTGTACTCGCGCGGGTTGTGGCTGGCGGTGATGACGATGCCGGTGTGGCACCCTAGATGGCGAATGAGGAAGGACAGCCACGGCGTGGGGCGCAGCTCCGGCGCGAGGTGAACGATGAAGCCGTTGGCGGCGAGCACGCACGCGGCGCTCTCGGCGAACTCGCGGGAGCAATGACGGCAATCGTGCGCAATGGCAGCGCGCAGCGGCCCGGGCCGGGTGGCGTGTTGTGCGACGTAGGTGGCAAGACCTTGAGTCGCCCACGAGACGATCGTGGCGTTCATGCGGTTGGTGCCCGCGCCGAGGACGCCGCGCAGGCCGCCGGTGCCGAACTCCAGCGTGCGCCAGAAGCGATCCTCCAGCTCCTTGACGTCGCCCTTGTCGACCAGTGCCTGGATCTCCGCTCGCGTCTTGGCGTCGAACTTGTCCGAGGTCCATTCCTGCACGCGCGCGGCGATTTCAGGCGAAGAGAAGTTGAGCGATCCCATGGGAGACTCCGAGGCTTGGGTAGTCAGACTGTCGCGTTTTGATGCGTCGCTTGATGCTCGCGGGCAAGAGGAAGGAAACGCCTCATCCATTCCTGAGGCGTGATGCAATCGGGGTGCGAGTCAGACGCGCTGTCTTGCCAATTGACGGTTGTGAGCGATGACCCGTTCGTAGAACTCGACGATGCAATCCCGCGGGCCGCCTTCGAGGATCCAGTGGGCGCGTTCGCGTATGAACGGCTGGCCGTTGGATGGCGTGGCGGCGATGCCGCACAGGGACAGGAACTCCCAATCGCTATCGGCGTCGCCAATGCCGGCCATCTCTTCGGTGGCAATGCCACAGTGCTTCGCCATCCACCGCAGGCCCGTGCCCTTGTGGATGCCGCGTGGGAGGAAGCTCATCACCGAGTGGGTGTAATCGATCACGTAATGCTCGCTCCACTGCTTGACGAAATCGAGCGTCCATTCGCGGATGTCGGCCATGGTGCGGGGCATGCGTGGATAGAGGGTGACCTGGCAGAACTTGCCGCCCTCGAGGAGGATGTCCTCATTGGTGTCGAGCAGCTCCAGCTCTGCTGCTTCGAGAAGTTGAAAGTACCTGCGGCGGCAGGCCGCGTCGAAGGCGGGGTGAATGTGGTGCTGTTGGTTGGCGGGCTCCCACATGACGGCGCCAAACTCCGCCAGACTCGGCATGTGGCAGCCGACGAACTGGGCGAGTGCGTGGGTGTAGGGGAGAGGCCGACCCGTGCAGAAGGAGAAGGAGGGTATGGTGGGATCGGTCAGCGACGCGTCGTTCCACGCGCGGACCTTGGCGACCATCTCCAGATCCAACCGATCGCGCCCCCCCGCCGTGAAGCAGCCATCGACGTCAGCGACGATGTGGCGAATGGGTCGCGTGGTCGGGGTCATTCGTATTCGGCGACCAGGTTGGCGATGGCGGTGCTCGCCTCGTCGAGGACGGTGGCCACCTGGTTCCAGTCGACGGCGGTGATGAGCTCCTGCGGGATTGGTTCAAGGGCCGCGGGCGGAGGCAGGTTCGGGCGAACGGGGATCTGCGCCGAGCGTGATTGGGAGAGCGCGACCTCAACCTCTGGCGACAACAGGTAGTCGATCAGTTTCAACGCGTTGTCGTGATTCGGGCCGTTCTTGATTTTCACCAACGTGTTGGGGATCAGGAGAAGTTCGTCCTGCGTATAGATGATGCGGACCGGCTTGCCGTCCTTGATGGCGCCGACGGCGTCGTCGGTGTCGGTGAAGCAAAATGCGACTTCGCCGTTGGCGGCGGCGTCGCGGGATTGGGCATTGCCAGCGACCATGACGGAGTTTTGCAGGATGCCGCGCCAGAGCTCGATGGCGCCTTCGCGGCCCAACTGCGCGTAATGCACGGCGAAGTGCGTGCTGGTGGTGCCGAAGAGCGGTTTGCCAAACGCGGCGCGGCCCTTCCACTTTGGATCCGCGAGGTCACGCACGCGAGTGGGTTGTTCGGCGTCCTCGGGGAGCAGGTGCGTGTTTGTCATCAGCACGCGCGCGCGGGCTGCGAAGCCCACCCAGTGGCCGTCGGGATCCTTGTGAATGGTGGGGATGTCCGCGGCGTTGGGTGCGTTGTAGGCCTCGGTAAGGCCCTCGCGCTTGAGCTGGATGGAGCGGACGATCTCGTTGTTCCAGAAGACGTCCGCTTGTGGGCGTTCGCGCTCTGCTATCAGGCGATTGACGAGGCCGACGGTCTTCACCGCCTCCGTGTCGTACACCGCACGCACGCGAATGCCGGTGTCCTGCTCGAACTTCTTGAGGATCGGCTCGGAGAACTCGCGGTCCAGCGAGGCGTAGATGACCACTTCCTGCTGCTGCGGCGGCGCAGGTCGCTCCTTGCATCCCGTCAGCATTGCCAACGCGAGTGCGGCGACGACGATGACGAGTGCCCTCATAGCGCTCCGGAGGTCGGTGCCCCCACTCCCTCCAATGCTTGCTTGACCAACCCGGGAATTTGACTGGGCAGCTCTGCGGTGACGACGCCTTGCGAAGCGAGGAAGGCGAGCTTCTGCTGTGCAGTTCCTTCGCCGCCGCTGATGATGGCGCCGGCGTGGCCCATGCGCTTGCCTGGGGGCGCGGTCTTGCCGGCGATGAAGCCAATAACCGGCTTGCTCATGTGCTCGCGGGCAAACACGGCGCCTTCCTGCTCGTCGGTACCACCGATTTCGCCGATCATGACGACGGCGTCGGTCTCCTCATCGTGCTCGAAGCGGGCCAGGATGTCCTTGAAGGTCATGCCGATAATAGGATCACCGCCGATGCCGACGCAGGTGCTCTGACCGAGGCCGGCCTGTGTCAGCTCGTTCACGACCTCGTAGGTCAACGTCCCGGAGCGGCTGATGACACCGATTCGTCCGGGCTTGTGGATGTGGGCGGGCATGATGCCGGCCTTGGCAATGCCGGGGGAGATAACGCCCGGGCAGTTGGGGCCGACCACGGGCACGCCGGCGATGCGCGCGGCATGGTAGACCTTCATCATCTGGAGGGTGGGAATGCCTTCGGTGATGATGATGACCAGACGCAGGCCTGCTTCAATGGCCTCCAGCGCCGCGTCGGCGGCAAATGCGGGAGGCACGTAGATGATGCTGGAGTTGGCTCCGGTCTCCTTGGCGGCAGAGGCCACGGTGTTGAAGACGGGGACCGAGCCCAGCGTGGTCTGGCCGGCCTTGCCGGGGGTGACGCCGGCGACGACTTTGGTGCCGTAGTCCAGCATCTGCTGGCCGTGGAATTGTCCCTCGCGGCCAGTGATGCCTTGGATCATCAGCCGGGTTTCTCTATCGATCAGAATCGCCATGGTGGGGCGCTCGTGTCCTTTCGTGAAGGCATGGATGTTGGCGGGGCCATTTGGGGCCCCGGCGGCAGGGGGGATCAAGGGAAGAGCCAGCCCTTGTGGCATCCCGGACCCGGACGGGAAGCATCAAAGCAGGCCGAGGAAGATGAGGGTCAGGCGGGTCAGGACGAAATTCGCCAGCAGGATCAGGAGGAGGGTGACCACGACGGCGGTGGTCGTGGCGCGGCCGACGCCCTCCGCGCCGCCGGTCGTGTTGAAGCCGAAGAAGCACCCGACCAGCGCCATGATGCTGCCGAAGAAGATCGTCTTGAACAAACCGGAGTACACATCGCGCAGGTACGCATAGCGCAACATGATGTTGTAGTATTCCTGCGGGTGGATGTTCAGCGCGGACCAGGCCACCACGATGCCGCCGATCACACCAAGGAACAGGCACATGGTGCAGATCAAGGGCATGGAGATGGTCGAGGCGATGACCCGCGGCGCCACCAGATAGCGCATGGGGTCCACGTTGAGGATCTCCATGGCGTCGAGCTGCTCGGTGACGCGCATGGTGCCGATTTCGGCCGCCATGGAGGCCGCCACGCGCGCGCCGACCACGAAGCCGATGAAGACGGGGATCATCTCCCGCGCCAGGGCGATGAACGCGATGAAGGGGATGGTGTTCTTGGCGCCAAAGGGGATGAGCTGCACGCCGGTTTGCAGCACCATGATGGCGCCGACGAAGAAGGCGGTAATGAGGGCCAGCGGCAGGGAGCGGACGCCGATGATCATGGCCTGGTCCATGACCAGCCGGTAACTCCAGGGCGGGGAGGCGGAGCGCTGGAGGGCGTGATAGCAAAAGCGCGAGAACTTGCCCGTAACGCGAAGCAACTGACGGGTCAGGGCACCGAGTGCCTCGACGAAAGTGTTGTTCAGCAGATGCAGCACAGGCATGCCTCCACGGCTGGCGCCAGAGTCAGCGCGCGACGCGGTGCGGGATCAAGTCCGACCTTGTTCGGGGGGCGAATTGTCGGTGATGGATCGCAGGGCCTGGATCTTTCCCATCTTCTTGCGGCGGCGCTTCTCCAGCTTCTGGCGCGCGTACTCGGGGGTTGTCTTCCATCGCCGGTGGAACCAGAAGTATTGTTCGGGGTATCGCCGGACGAGTTCTTCGAGGACTGCGACGTGTCGGGCCGTCAGTTCGGCGACCTGCTCGTCGCGGGTGCCGGGGGGTAGATCCGCCGGGTCGATCAGGGGAAGGAAGTGTACGCTATGGCTGGTGGGCCCATTGCGGATGGCATAGGTGGGCATGAGAGGCATGCCGTGGCGAATCGAGAGGAGGGCGGGCGTTGGTGTGGTGGATGCCGGCCTGCCGAAGAAGGGCGCAAAGACTCCCTCCACGCCGGCGTCCTGGTCGGAGAGGATGTTGAGGCGGCGATCGTTTGCCCGCAGAGTCGCTGCGATGCGGCGAAGGGCGTCGGGTTGGTCCGCCCAGATGATCTCGAGGCCATGCTGCAGGCGGGTGCGCTGGACGCGATCCTGGACGATGGGGTTGTGCAGGCTCTTGGCCAGCGAGGTGCACGGATGCGCTTCCTCGATCCACGCGCCGACGAGTTCCCAGTTTCCGATATGCCCGGACACGAAGATGAAGCCACGCGGATCGGCTTTCGCTGCCGCCAAGTTCTCCAGCCCGACCGGGGTCACCATGCGCCGGATCCAGGGAGTGGGGCGCCTTTCGAGGAAGAAGCTCTCCACGGCCAGAGTGCAGAGGCTGCGGTAGGCCTCGCGGAAGAGCCGCTTTCTCTCAGCGGGAGCAAGTGTATCACCAAAGGCGTGGTCGATGTTCTCCCGCACGGTGCGGGCGCGGATCCCTGTCAGGGATGCAACGGTTCCCATGGCGCGGGCGAGGCGCACGGCCACACCCAGCGGGAGCCAAGTCAATAGCCAGCCGGCGGCCAGCAGGGTCAGTGCCTCGGCCCGGTGCTTGAGTGTCGGTTTGTCGGTCTTGCGCGCCACGATGCCCCGCCCGCTGAGATCAGGTCAGAGCGTCCAGATGCTTCAGCGCGCGCTCGATGTGTTTTTGGTCCCCGCGAGCCTGGGACAGCTCCAGCACCTTCTCCCACTGCTTGATCGCCAAGGGGTGCCACTGGGGCTTCTTCTCGTAAACGATGGCGAGATTGTTGTGAGCAGGGAGGTGGTCCTCGTCCAATTGCAGCGCGCGCTTGTAGCATTCCGCCGCCAGTTCGTACTCGCGGGTGCGCATGAATTCCACGGCCTTGCGGCAATAATGCTCGATCTGTTCCTTGGGGGTGCCGGCGGGCGTGTGGTCAACGGCGGCAGAAGGAGTTCTGGCGGCCGCGGATTGGGTGGGCGGCGCCTGAAACTGTGGGGCGGCGCGCTCTTCGGTGGCGCCGGGTCCGGATTCGTCGGTGCTGATCAGGTACTCGTTGCGGGCCAGCTCGCCGATGGCGCTTTGGGCCTCGGCGCCCTTGAGGACGTCAAAGATCGAGTCGAGCTTTGAGACGAGGAGGATCTCGCTGACGCTCTTGGACGGGGCGGCCAGGCACAGGCGCGCGCGGTTCTTGTTGGAGGAGACCTTCATGCCCACCAAGGCGCCGAGTCCGGCGCTGTCGATGAACTCGACCCGCGCCAGATCCAGGATCACTTGGGATACGGGAGGGGAGATGCGTGGGACGATGGCGCCCTTGAGGCGGTCACACTCGTCCAGCACCACGCGGCCGCTGAGTTGGACCAGCATCCGTTCCCTGTTCTGGTAAAGCCGGATGTCCATTCATTGCTCCAGAATAGCTGAACACATCCCACCGCGGCATCAGAAACCGGCCCACCACCAGCCTCAACCGCTAGGCGCCGCGTGGGCGGGGCGCAAGGATTTGTGAGGGGGGCTTCGGTGGGAGCCTTAAGGGACTAGTGCGCCTGCCCCTTCCATCGTCGAGTCGAGAGGGGGTGCAAGGCCCCCGCCAGCCACGGCCCCGCCAGTGCCTTCGATCTCGGCCATGCGCTGCTGGAACTGCGCTTCGGTCATCTGGAAAGTGGGGTTCTTCAGGCGGCTCATGACATGAATGACAAAGCGGGCGGAGATTTCGACGTTTGCCTGGCCAGTCTCGGCATTCACGTACATCGAGTTGATTGAGTAAAGCCGACGGGAATTGGTGATCATGTGCGCAAAGGACATCACGGCACGGTTGGAGCCGCGGACCTCGATCTCAATGGGGGTCGAGGTGCCGACGACTTCACCGGTCGGGCCGGCAGGTTGCATCATGCCCCCGCCAAACATCCACGGGTTCATCATCATCATGGTGGGATCACCGCCCATCATCAGGGCGGGGTCACCCATCATCAGGGCGGGGTCCCCTCCCATCATGGATGGGCCCATCATGCCACTCGCAGCATTCGGGTCCTGCTGGGCAGTATCTGTTGCCGGGTCGATCCATTCCACGTCGACTGGCTCCCAGAACTTGACGCTGGAGACTTCGAAGACGCCCGTCTCGCGAGCCATCTTGATCAGGTCAATCAATGCCTCGAGCTGCTTGAGGCCGTCGTAGGCCTGCACCTTCCACTGGATGTAGGTGATGTCCGACTTGCGGTCGTCCTCGTTCGTCGTGTCGAGGCGCAGCAGGTCTTCGAGTTCCTCGTAGTAGTCCTTCTGGTTGGAGTAGTTGAGGGACTCGGCCGGCACCGCCTGCATGATGAGGTTGATGCGGTTGAGGGTGTACATGACCGCCGCGAGGTTGCCGTAATCGCGAAGGATGCTGGGGTTGTTGCGGCCGTTGACGAGCGTCATCGCCTGGGGATTGGGGGTCAGCCCCTGGCGCTTGACTTGATCAAGTCCGACGCGGCGAAGCTCACCGACGTATTGGCTCTGCCGGTCATAGCGCAGGCGGCTCTTCTCGCCGGATTGCTTGATGATGGCGTCGGTGCCCTGGAGTGAACGGATCAGATCCGCGACGTCCACGTTGCCGCGGCGGATATTGTCGGGCAACTGGCGCAGGATGTTCCACTGGTTTTCGGCGTCCATGAAGGTCAAGCGGGTGGGCGCTCCCGCATCGCGCAGTTGCTCCAGCTCGCGGAGCTTGCTTGCGAGACTTTGCTTCTGCTCGTAGGTGAGCTGTTCGTATTCCTTCTCGGGAATGGCCTGGGCGGTGGTTCCTCCCATTCCAACGCCGCCGCCCATCATTCCCCATGGGCCGAACATTCCGGCCATTCCCATGGCGGGATCTTCGGGAACTACTTCCTCGTAGCCTTCCTCGCCTTCGGCTGGGGCGGGTTCCGCTTCGGCGACAGGGATGCTGAACCCTTCGGGGATGAGCAGGTTGGCATCCTTCAGGAAATTCATCAGCCGGAGCTGGTAGTCCAGCGTGGTATCCTGGAAGGTGACCAGTTGATCCTCGGGAGGAGGCTGGCCGGTGGAATCGAGCTGGCTGCGGGCGTCGGAATAGGCCCTGACGGCCTCGTCATATTGGCTCGCCTTGGGGGCGAAAACAGCAAAATGCAGCCCCGCGATCAGGCCCAGGGCCACGACCGAGACGGCGATGATCTTTTCGCGATTACCGAACTTCATTGTCAGGGGCTCCCAAGACGGCGAATATCCGCGACATGTGCCTCGTCACTGGTCTCCAAGCCTGCTCGCCGGGGGGCTCGTAGTGTCAACCTGAATGCTCTTGCGCACCCATGGGGGCGCGGCGCACGACCTTGTGGCAGGCCTGACAAAGACGGAGTCCACAGCCCCCTGCGGCGGATTTCCTTCCCGAACTCACCCCGGTCCATCATGCCAAAGCTTATCATCACCAACGGCGCGGACAAGGGCAGGGTCTTCGATGTGGTCGACGATGTCACGACCTTGGGCCGGAGCGTGGTCAACGGCCTGCAGATCGTCGACCGCCGGATGAGCCGCAGCCATGCCCAGATTAGCCTGAAGGGCGATGCCTACTTTCTGGAAGACCTGAAGAGCAAGAACGGCACCCAGCTCAATGGCAACGATGTGGAGGTCCCCACGAAGTTGCGGAGCGGGGACCTGATCCAGGTCGGGGATACGGTCCTGCGATTCGAATCCGAGTCGGGGCCGTTGCTCGGGGAGACACCCGTGCCTCCCACTTCGGGTTCGGGCGGCAGGAAGAAGGATTCGACGACGGGTTATCGCCTCGTGGAGGAGCGGCAGTGGGGGGCGACACGCAACGAATTGCGGGCGGGCATTTCGGGGACGGGCACGGTGAAGCTGGGGGCCGATCTTGGCCGGCAGCTCAAGGACACGCACAAGCGCCTGGAGATCATCTACCAGGTGACCGAGGCGATCCGGTCGACCTTCAAGCTCGATGACCTCCTCAAGCAGATCATGGAGATCATCACGGGCGTCTTCAATCCGGACAATTCCTACCTGCTGTTGCTGGACGTGGCCACCGGGCAATTGGAGCCCAAGGTGATCAAGTCCCAGGAGCCGACGACGGGGGACAACGAGGTGAAGATCTCGACGTCCATCGTGGAGCGCTGCATCAGCGAGGGAATCTCGATGCTCGTGTCTGATGCGGCGCAGGACGACCGGTTTGCCAGCAGCGAGTCCATCATCCTGAACAGGATCCGGACGGCGATGGTGGCGCCTCTGATCCACAAGGAGGAGACGCTGGGAGTTGTCTATGTCGACACCCGCACGCGGATTGTTCCCTACACGCCGGAGGAGCTGGAGCTGCTGACCGGCGTGACGAACCAGGCGGCCATGGCGATCGTGAACGCGCGATTGGCCGAGCAGATCATCGAACAGCACAAGTTGGCGCGCGAGATGGAAATCGCCCGCACGATCCAGATGAACCTGCTGCCGCGGGTGTATCCGGACCTGGATGGGTATGAGATTTCGGCCATGTCGCTCCCTGCCAAGCAGGTGGGTGGCGATTACTATGACTTCATCCGATTGCCGGATGGCCGGCTGGCGTTGGCCATCGCCGATGTCTCCGGCAAGGGTGTCCCGGCGGCCATCCTCACGGCGACCACGCGCAGCTATCTGCAGAGCGAAACGCAGCATCCGACCCATAACCTGGCCGAGGTTATGGAGAGCATCAACCGCATGGTGCATCGCGACGTCACCAATGACATGTATGTCACGATGGCGGTGATCTATCTGCGGGAGGAGACCGGTGAGTTGGAATATGTCAACGCCGGGCATACCCATCCGATCCTGATGGACCGGGCCGGGAACATCGATTATCTGGACCGGGGGGGCGTCTTCCTGGGGATCATGCCCGAGGCGGTCTATGAGATCGGCCACCACCGATTGGAGCATGGCGACATTCTGGTGCTGGATACCGACGGCGTGACGGATATTCTCAATGCCAACGGCGAACCGTTCGGTTCCGACCGGTTTCTGCGTTTGCTGCGCGACAACCGGCACCTGCGCGCGGAAGAGATTCGCAACGCGGTTTATCAGGCCTGTCTGGCGCATCGTGGCGACGCCGACCAATTCGACGACTTCACGCTCATCGTGCTCAAGCGGCGCGAGTATGCTGGTGGCGTGTTCGACGAACTGGAGCTCGACTAGGAGCTGCTCTGTTCTTCCCCCCCACCATCCTACACTCGAAATTGCTTGTGCGGTTGGAGCGCACCAAGCCATAAAGGGCTTACTTCCGGAACGGATTTCGCACCTTCCTCCCGTTGCAACAATCCACGAGTGAGGCGTTCCCCCCATGCAATCGCCCCGCAAGGCCCCCGCTGACCGCTCCGAACCTCACACTGCCCCGGCTAACGGCTACTTGAATCCGGTCTCCTTTGACGATACCGAGGACACGGGAAACTATGGCCAGTCCCTTGATGCAGGTTCTCAAGCCTGGGGGGACTATCTCGAACAAATGGAAGGGTATGAGATCTGACCATCGGGTGGCCAGCACTCTCCCATGCCGTCACCTTTCGCGGTGAAGCATGGTTTTTGTGCGCGCCCGAAGCAGTGCGCAATTCGGGCGCCTGTCAGTCATGGGGCATCCATGGGGCGCTTGTGACCAGTTGACCGTCGATGATGCGCGTGGGCAACGAAGGGACTGGATCGCGGAGCATGAAGGGAATGCAAGGTGGTCACAAAGGACCATCGGGCTGGCTCTCTTCAACCGCCAGGCCGGCTCAGTTGACAGAAGACCGTTTCAAGTTTCCGGTACTCTTGGCACCAAGGCGACAGATTGGCTGACCACTTCGATCTGGGGCGGGTCGTCGGGGCTGACGAATCCGAAGTAGAAGATGGCGACGTATCCGACGCGGACGATGTCGCCGGGTTTCAGGAAGGCTTGTCCGGTGGTGGGCTCGCCGTTGACGCTTGTGCCGTTCTGGCTCCCCAAGTCTGTGACCGACAGGCCCCGCTTGGTCAGTTCGAAGGTGGCATGGCGGCGGGATACGCTGCCATGCTTGAGACATAGGGCGTTGTCTTCCAGCCGGCCCACGGACAATCTGTGGTCTGCAAAAGCCAGCATCCTGGGGCCGCTGTCGGATGCAATGGCCAGCATATAGCGGCGCGGCGCCGGGGCCTTGATCCGCTCCCGGGAGGGGCGGGGGGTGATGGCAGTCTCCTCCACCTCCGAGGTGTGGAAATCCGTCGGCGTCAGGGACAAGACCGTCTGCAGCTCGTCCTCATCCCGCTGCGTTGGGAGATCGGTGGATTGATCCTGGGATTCGCGGCGCCTAATGTTCATGGGGCGGTTGTTGACTCCATGTTGGACGGCTGACGCCTGCGTGCGCGGTGGATCAAGCTCGATTTCCAGTTCTGCGCCAAATCCTTCACTTCCTGGAGTTCGTCGACGAGCTGTTGGTCGATGACTTTGGCGTACATCACTTCCTCGAGTGCGAAGATGCTCCAGCCGCTGGTGCCGCGATCCACCAGTTGAATGGGGCTATCGGGTGACACGACGCCGGGTTCCAACACGCGCAGGTAGTAGCCCGTGCGCCGGGCATCCTCCATCCAACGGATGATGCGGGGGAGGTGGTGGAACCTGACGAGAGTGCTGCAAGGCACCCGCGGTTGGCTGACCTGGAGCAAGGCGGTGCCCACGCGAAGGACATCGCCGACGATGGCGTCGCGGTCTGTGTATCCGCGCAGTGTCAGGTTTTCGCCAAAGCCGGGGCGAGGGAGCGTCCTGCCGGCCAGCTCCTCGAAGTAGGGATAGTCTTCATCGGCAAAGACGTTTACAGCCAGGTCCAGGCCATGATGACCATGATACTCGCATGCGTCATCGTCAAAGCCGCCGATGGAGAGTTGCACCGGTCCGGAGACTGGTTGCCGTGCGATGGAGCTGATGAACGGCGATCCATCGGGCAATGTTCCCAGAACCTTTGGTTTGCCGGTGCTCAAGGTCACCAACTGCGGCTGCGGTATCGTCATGGTTATACGTTGACTCCGTTGGGTCTCGGTCGGGCTATTACCCAGCCCACCAAACGGTGCCGAGGAGAAACATGCTCAGACGTGATCAATTGTTGGATGCCTTTCCCGATTGGAAGCAGTTCATCAAGCGGCGCATACGGCGCGCGCCGGTGGATTATGCCAGCTTTGGCACGCTGATCCAGCAATGCACGATGGAGGGATGCCGCGGCACGTGCTGCTACGATGGCGTGTGTCTTGACGAGGATGAGGAGCGGCTTCTGACGCATGTCGTCGGGGCGCATCCGGTCTTCTTCAAGCAGTTGAAGCTGACGCCGGAGAATGCGTTTGAGGACGCGGAGTTCCTGGGCAGCCCGACGCGCAAGACTGCCGCGCGCAAGGAAACGTATCCGCGGCATGTGGAATTCCCGAAGCACTTCGAACGCACCTCCTGCGTTTTCCGGTTCCCCGACGGCCGGTGCAGCCTCCAGACCCTGGCCATGGAACACGGCGATCATCCGTGGGCCTACAAGCCCATCAGTTGCTGGCTGCATCCAATCTCCTTGGAGCGTGACAACCGCACGGTGATCTGGTTGCCAACGATGGGGAATGATCCTTTGGCCGATGAAGACTTTCCGGGTTATGCGCCCTACACGCCATGCGGCAAGGAGCGCTGTGATGGGAAGCCGGCCTACGAAGTCCTGCGCGAAGAGTTGGAGACGCTGGGGGAACTCGCGGGCCGGGAACTGTACAAGGAAATCAAGCAGTGGCATCGCGACAATCGCTGAACCGCGATCAGTTCCGGGCTGAAGCGACCTAGGTTTTTTCGTCCGCCGGTTGCTGATGGTATACGATGATGAAGTCGTGCACCATCAGGACCAGATCCATGAGTCCGTCGCCGTTGAAATCCGCGGTGCGTAGTTCGCGCGGCTCGGGGGCGGCGTCGAGGTTGACCCTGCCCGCGATGCTCATTTCGCTGTCATAGACGCGGAACGAGCGGAGCTTGGAGAGCTTTGGTGTTTCACTTTCATCCTTGGCTTCCAAGGTGAATAAATCCAATGTGGCGCGGCGCATTTCCAGAGCGGCCAATTCCGTGGCATTCGGGCTTGAGATGCTGATCGAGCGGACAAGGCCGTAGCCGCCTTCCTCCTCGGGGGTCTCCACACTGTCCAGAGTATCCAGTCCGCCGTTGAGCAGGCGGCTGTGGATAATCGCCATGCGATCCGGGGCCATGAGTACCAGTTCGTCGCGTTGGTCGCCGTCCAGATCCAGCGCCTGGAGCTGGCGATAGCCGGCAGATGGGATGTCCACATGGCGAATCACTTCGTAGGCGCCCTCTCCGTTGCCGGTTCCGTAGACGGTCAGCACATTGTTCGCGGTGTCATAGAGCACGACTTCTCGGCTGTCTGAACCGCGCAGGTTTGCCACGGCAGCGGTGCGTACTTGCGCGCGGGAGTTGCGACCATTGAACTGCTGCGTGATGCTGGCGGTTCCGGTCTCGTCCAGATGGAAAGCGCGAACAAACTCGTCGCGGGCGACGAGGACGGTGCTCTCCCCAAGGCCCGCCAATGTTTCGGAGAGGAAATTGCCGGGAGATGTGGACTCCAGCAAACCGGCCAGCAGTCCGGCGGGTTGCAGGATTTCAAACTTCCCATCGGCCGATTGGCGCAAGACGCCTGGAGAGGCGTATTGGTAGAAGACCAGCAAATCATCAGCGCCGTCTCGATCCAAGTCGGCTACGACCACGGACCGGGGCATTTCCTTGAGCTGCTCCAACTTCAGCAGCTCTTGTGCTTCTCCCAGAGTGGCTTCACGGGCATCGAAGGACGGGTAGCTGCGAAGGATGGCCGTGCTGGATTCGGTGCCTTCCTCCAGCACCACCAGTGTGGGGGCTCCCTGAATGCGGGGCGCACCGGCGGCGAGTGGCCGACCGACAGTTTGCAGGGTGGAGGGAAACGGGACGTGAAAGCGGTCTCCGGCGGAGGCGATCGCCACGCCGAGGGCCTTTTCGCTGCCGCTTAGCATCAACAGCGGCGTGGGTTCACCGGCATTGGCGGGCCATGCGGTGACTGACCGGATGTCGCGAAAAGATGGGAACTCATCGGGAACCAAGGAGCCGGTCTCGGTCTGGCGGACGATTCGCAGGGAAGCAGTGCCCGGCATTTCGACGACCATGTCCTGGCGCCCATCACCATCGACATCGGCGACGGTGACATAGGGGGTGTTGTCGCGGCGGTCGGGATCGAAGCCTATGATTTGCGGATCACCGAGGAGCAGCCGGGATTCGTCACTCTCTTCCTCGACGGGATCACCCATCTGGAGGAGGACGACCTGGCGGGTGCGGCCCTGCACTGCGGCCAAAATGTCGCGCTTGTCGTTCAAGCGAATCGCATCCAGATCACGGACCTGTCCGGTCTTGAGGGCGATCTCGGCGGGAAAATTGCCATCCCGGTCCTGCAGACGGACGTGAATCATCTCCCGGTTCTCGGAAGAGAGGTAGACGATATCCATCAGTCCGTCGTCGTTGATGTCGAGGACGAGCGGGTCCGTGCCAAGGGATGTGGGCGTGAAAAAGACCCGCGGCTTGTCAAAGTCCAGCCCCTCCGGGCCGCCGTGGACGATCTGGAGCCGATTGGCGCCGACGGCGATGAGGTCCCGATGGCCGTCACGGTTCAGGTCCGCGGTGACCAGGCGGGTTGCGCGCAGGTCGACGTCCGGCGCCTTCTGCAGGCGGCCATCCTCCCCTTGGAGGTAGATGGCCAATGTCCCCTCGCCCCCTGCCATGACCAGATCGGAGCGCCCGTTACCGTTCACATCAACGGCGACCATGGCGCGGACCACGCGGTCGAGCGTGACCTCCTCGCGCCGGAAGTCCTGGAGCTCCTCGTCGGACTCATCCCTTTCGGCGATCCGGTGGTAGATGCGCAGGAGTCCCTCATCATTGGAGATTGTGGCGATATCAGGCAGCCCATCGCTATTGAGATCCGCGACGACCAAGGAGGAAGCCCTGACGTGGCTCTTGAGCAGGTGGGGGCCGTCCAAGCGGATCTCCGCGCCTTGCGCCAACAATGGCAGTGAGACCGAAAGTCCGGCGATCACAAGCATTCGCGTTGCTCTCATGGGTTCCCCTCGAGGTTGGGACTGACGGGCAGCGCGCCCGAGCTTGGCCTGTTAAGCCTTTTGGCGGTGCGCACGGCAAGACATAAGCGCGGGATGTGGCATTCCCCCTTGGCCACATGCCCCGGCGTCCGTACTCCGGGGGCCATGTCGAGGAACCCCACAAGCTTCATTGCGCCCGCCGCCAGCCATTCGGCAACAAGGCACCGCCCCCGGTTGGCAGGCACCGTGCTTTGCATTCTGGGGCTCGCTCTCTTGATTTCCGGGTGTTCCCTCCTCGGGCGCCGCCCAGTCCCCAACCCCCAGGTGAACATGACGCAATTTCAATTGGACAATGGCTTGACGGTTTATGCGCTGGAGCACAGCGACGTGCCGCTGGTGACGCTGGACATGTGGGTTCGTGTGGGGAGCGCCGACGAACCCGCGCACCTTGCCGGGATCAGCCATTTTCTGGAGCACATGTTGTTCAAGGGGACCCCGCGCCTGCCGGTGGGGGAGTACGATCGGCGGATCGAGGCGCTGGGCGGTTATCTCAACGCCGCCACGAGCATGAACTTCACGCATTACTACATGACCGTCCCTTCGATCCACCTGGATGCGGCGCTGGAGGATCTGGCGGATGTGATCCGCAATTCGACCATCGATCCGGTGGAGGTCGAGCGTGAGCGGGGCGTCATCCTGGAGGAGATTCGCCTCAAGGAAGACAACCCCATCGGGTTTCTCTTCGACGAGATCACGCGGCGTGTCTTCACCGAAGGTCCCTTGGCGGGGACTGTCATCGGTTCTCCAGAGACGGTGTCCGCGATGACGCGGGACCAGATTGCCGAGCATCACGAGCGGTACTATGTGCCGTCGAACATGGCACTGGTCGTCTCGGGCGACATCAATGCGGACCTATTGCGGCGGCGCGTGCGGCAATACTTTGGTGATTGGAGTCCGACGATTGACTGCTCCCGCAACAATCTACACGCCGCCGGAGGAGGTCACCTGGTCGCGCGATTGGCAGCAGACCTACTTCTTCATCGTTTTCCCCGCCACGGAGGTGACGACGCTGGAGGGGATCGCCGCGCAGGACATGGCTGACCAGCTTCTGACGGGTGGCCGCACCTCGCGGCTGACCAATGCGCTGCGCGAGAAGAAGGGATTGGTCTCCACGATCGGGACGTTCTTCCTCTCGCTGCCATATCCGGGATTCATTGCTGTGTATGGCACCTGTGAGGAGGATCGGTTGGAGACAGTGCGCGAGGAGATCTTTGCGGAACTGCGTCGCGCGGCGAAGGATGGCTTCAGCGATGCGGAGATGCGCCGTGCGCGGCGGCAGCTCATCACCGAGCACCTGTACCAGGCGGAGACAAACGCGGGCAGGACGGGAATCGTGGGGCAAAGCCATGTCCTGCTGGAAAATGGGGAGCTGCTGGCCGGTTACCCGCCCGCTGTCGAGCGGGTTCAGGAAGCCGAAGTCATCGGCATCCTGGAACTCATGACGCCGGAGAACGCGAGCTTCTATGTTGCCAAGCCCGCTGCGCGTGACCTTGTCGGTGCCGGGTTGTGAACGGATGTTCATCTCCCGCGCCCTTCTTGTGATCCTGCTCTCTGCAATCATCCCGATGCTTCCATTGGGATGTGCGAAAGGCACCACCAATCCAGACATCCTGATACCGGAAAAGCCAAAGGCCAGCATGCACCGACTAGACAATGGCGCCGTCGTCCTGCACCGGCGCAATGAATCCAACGCCATCGTGGCGATCACCTGCCTGGCGCAGCCGGGCGCGACGGCCGATCCCGAAGGACGGGACGGGACCGCGAACCTGCTGGCCCGGCTGCTGAGCAAGGGAACCAGTTCGCGCACGGCCGATGAACTGGCGGCGGGGCTGGAGGACATCGGTGCGCGCTTCAGTGCCTCGGCCGATCACGACACGATCCAGGTCTCCATCCAATGCGTGCGCGATGACTTGCCGCGAGCGATGGAGCTTTTTGCCGACATGCTCAATTCGCCGACGTTTCCGCTGGACGAGATCCGGTTGGAGCGCGATCGCGTCCGCGCCCAGATTCGCATGCGCGACGACCGCCCGCCATCGGCGGCGATGCACCGCTTGAAGCGCGTGCTTTACGGGACCCATCCCTATGGCCGGCCCGTCGAGGGGAATGCCGACACGTTGGACAACATCACGCAGACGGATCTGGTGACGCTGCATCGCGATGCTTTTCGACCGAGCAAGTTGACGTTCGCCATTGTCGGTGACATCGAAGAGGAGGAGGCCCTCGATCTGTTCGAGGAGCACTTTGGCAACATACCGGACCGCTCGACGCAGAAGCTGTCCGCGACAAAGACATTTGGTTATACGGCTGCGGTGGAGGAAATCGTCCGCGAGACGGAGGGTGGATTCATCGCGATGGGCGTGATCGCTTGTGACGAGACGGATCCCGATGGCCCGGCGGTGGACGTGGCCACGGCGGTGCTGGGGATGGGCATGTCGTCGCGATTGTTTAGTGAGTTGCGCGACCGTCAATCGCTGGCCTACATGGTTGGCGCGTGGCCAGATCGCAGCTTGCTGGCGGGGCACATCGTGGCCTATATTGGCAGTTCCCCTTCGGTCATCAGCGATGATGATCCGGAGTTGGCCGAGAAGGTGTTCACACTCTATGGCAAGGCGATGAACGAAGAAGCAGTCGAGGGATTGCTGGCGCGTCTGGGCGAGTATCGTCCGGAGGCGAAGATTCCCGCCTCGCGGGACCAGATCCAGCGAGCGCGGTTCCATGTGATTTCCGACCGGTTGTGGGCGGAGATCGATGCATTACGCAGTGAGCCGGTGACGCAGGAGGAGCTGGAGCGCGCGAAGGCCTACTTGGAAGGCAGTTATCTGCGGCGGCATGAGTCCAACTCCGGACAGGCGTGGCACCTGGCCTGGTGGCACGTGGCGGGCCTTGGCACCGAGTACGACGAGGAGTATCCCAAGCTCGTGCGCGCGGTGACGACGCGAGATGTCATGAGGGTTGCCAACAAGTACTTCGTCGATCCCGCCATCGTGATCCTGCGACCCGGCGATCCGCTCCTGGCCACATCGCCTTGAGAATACCGAACCACAAGTGAGACTGTTGCATGTCCCAGAAACTTCCCGCGACACTCGGTGAACTGAAGAAGAGCGGCTATCGTTCCGAATCCGTGAAGGATGAGATGCGCCGGAATCTGCTGCGAAAGTTGCAGCAGCGTGAAGAGCTGTTTCCCGGCATCATCGGATACGACAAGACGGTGATCCCGCAGGTCGTTGCGGCGATCCTGGCACGTCACGACTTCCTGCTGATGGGCCTGCGCGGCCAGGCAAAGACGCGCATGATCCGCCAACTGGTCAGCCTGCTGGACGAACAGATTCCCGTCATCCAGTCGTCGCCCATTCACGAGGACCCGCTCAAGCCGTTGACGCGTCGCGGGCGGGAGATGGTCGCCGACATGGGCGACGAGACGCCCATCGATTGGATCGGCCGCGGGCAGCGATACCACGAGAAGCTGGCAACGCCGGATGTGTCCATCGCGGACCTGATCGGCGACATCGACCCGATCAAGGCGGTGGCCCGAAAGCTGGACTTCTCCGACGAGGAGGTCATCCACTACGGGATCATTCCGCGCACGAACCGCGGGATCTTTGCCATCAACGAACTGCCGGACCTGCAGGCGCGGATCCAGGTGGGGTTGCTAAACATCCTGGAGGAGAAGGACATCCAGATCCGCGGCTTTCCCGTGCGGTTGCCGCTGGATGTCATGCTGGTCTTCACGGCCAACCCGGAGGACTACACCAACCGCGGCAACATCATCACGCCGTTGAAGGACCGCATCGACGCGCAGATCCTGACGCATTATCCCGAGAGCCTCCAGGATGCCATGCACATCACCTCGCAGGAGGCATGGGTCGACCGCGGGACAACAGTCCACATTCCGTACCTGATCCGCGAGGCGGTGGAGCAGATCGCGGTGGAGGCGCGGGAGAGCGACTTTGTGGACAAGAGCTCTGGCGTCAGCGCGCGCATGGCGATTTCGTACCTGGAGACGGTGTATTCCATCGCGGAGGCGCGGTCGCTGGGTCATGGGGAGAAGAAGGGGATGGCGCGGATCTCCGACCTGTTCTCCGCGATAAGCGCCCTGACGGGCAAGATCGAGCTGGTCTACAAGGGCGAGCAGGAGGGAGTGGCCAACGTGGCGCTTCACCTGATCGGGCGGGCCCTGCGGCATAGCTTCAATTCGCGCGTCGTCCCGAATTACAAGAGAGGCCGCGAGCGGAAGCAGGAGCTGGCGGGATTCGAGCCCATCATCGAGTGGTTCGAGGGAGGGAACACGCTAAAGCTCTCCAGCGAGATGAGCGATGCGGAGTTCGTCAAGACCCTGAAGTCCATCAACGGACTTGAGAAGATCACGCGCGACTTGAAGCTGTCGGAGAACCCGGAGGAGCTGCCGGTGATGATGGAGTTCGTCATCGAGGGGCTTCACCAGAACTTCCTCCTGACCAAGCACATCAAGGATGCGCGCATTACCTATACCGACGCCGTCAGCTACATGATGGACGAGTTGCAGGACTAGACGATGAGCCTTGTCAGCAGCGGTTTTGGCACGAACAACCTGATCTTTGTCCCGGAGGACGAGGTCCTCTCCTTGTGGGATATCCAGTCGTGGACGCGGATGCGGCTGGACACGCGAAGGCTGACGGTGCGTCCACGACAGGCGACGCTCGACCAGATCACGATGGACGTGGAGGAGGCGCTGTCGGGGTTGTCGCGCGCGGCCAAGCGGAAGAAGGCCAAACTACCCGACGAGTTGCGCTCGCGGGCGGACACGGTGCTGAACTCGCTGGAGGGGTTCATCGCCCCGGAGGCTGTCATCAATGTGCGCATGGAGTCGCCCGGCCTCGCGGGGATGACCTGGTGGGTTCGCATCACGGACGCACCGACAGAGAGTTACTTCCCGGAGGACTACGTCGACGCGCCCGTGCATCCCACGCGTGCGGATGCATTCCCCGTCTTTGGCAGCATGACGCTGGAGCGGCTGGGAACGCTGGACATACCGTTTCCCGCGGATGGTGCGGGTGCGGCGTTTTTCCTGCTGATTCCAGAGGATGCCATTCAGGTCGAGAGCATCCCGGCGGAGGAACCGCTGCCGCTGATCCGTGAGTACTGCGGCGTGAACGGCGTCTCGGCCCATGGGCATTCGGTCAACATCGACACCATTTCCAAGATCACCGCGAACCACAGTGGCTGCACGCCGCTGTCGCGCGTTGGTTCGGAGCTTTTCGCGACCCTCTATTTTCATCTGCAATGTGATGTTGCCAATTCGGTGTGCGCCGCCCTTCCGACCGGGAAGGCGCCGGTTGTGCTTGAGGTGCTTGGCCGTTCGCGGTTTGAAATCATCTCGGCCGCGGAACCCGGAAGGCTCCCCGCATGGTGCATCCTGCGGCGCGAGGAGGATGTCGTGCACATCTACCATGGTCTTGAGGGGAAGGAATCCGAGGGGCACCACACCATGCCGGATTTGGTGGTGGTGACGCGTGCGGGTGGAACTTCCGATCCGGAATTGCGTTCGCAATTGTTGCAACAGATCCTCGGCGTGACGCGCTGAACCCACATCAACCACAGGAAAAAACATGAGCAGCCCAACTACCATTTCCCTTGGAACTTTCAAGGGACACGCCATTGGCTTGGAAATTCACGATCCCGTGACAATTCGCTTCCGAGTCGCGGCGGGGGAGGACCTCGCGCCCCACACGAGCCATGGGATCATTCGCAATGAGTGGCCGGCGAGCGGCGCTTCAGCACCAACTGTCGATGGACCAGTGACCCGTGTGCGCACGGCGGGCCTTGCGATCGAGTGGGACTCAAAGCGTGAGAGCCTGCGCGTGGCCGATGCGAAGACCGGGGCGGTATTGCTTTCCACGCCGGATCATTGTCTGGAGATTCGGGAGACGGGCATTGCCATCTCGCTCGGCGCGGTGGCCAAGGAGCGCATCTACGGGCTCGCCGAGTCCGGAGAGAAGTTCGAAAAGACCGGACGCATCTTCACGCAGTGGAACCACAATGACCCAAAGCACCACCCCATCCAGAACTATTACTGCCAGATTCCGCTGACCTATCACCTGACTCCTGATGGGTCGCGTTGCCGCGGCCAGTTCATGGACAATCCCGGCCGCGTGCATGTGGACTTGCGCCATGACTTGACAGGGCGGGTATCGCTGCATTGCGAGACGGGCGATATCGATCTGTGGCTCTGGTTTGGTGACTCCATGCCTGCGGTGGTGCGTGCGTGGAGTGACATGACCGGGCGCATGGAACGCCCGCCCATGTGGTCGCTGGGTTACCAGCAATGCCGGTGGTCGTACCCTACGGAGAAGCGCGTGCGCGAGATTGCCGAGGGGTTCCGTTCGCGCCGCATTCCGTGCGATGTGATCTACCTCGACATCGACTACATGGATGGGTACCGCGTGTTCACGTGGAGCCCGGAGGCATTCCCGCAGCCGGAGAAGTTGCTGGGCGATCTTTCGGCGCAGGGCTTCCGCACGGTCGCGATCGTGGACCCGGGTGTGAAGGTCGACGAAGGCTTTGAGGTCTACGACACGTTCCTGGAGAAGGGTTACTTCGTGACGCTCGATGGCGTGCCCTTCCAGGGGCGCGTGTGGCCGGGAACGACCTGCTATCCGGATTTCCTGCGTGCCGACGCGCGCAAGGACTGGGGTGAGTTCCAGAAGACCGCCCTGCTGGACAAGGGGATTGCCGGCATCTGGAACGACATGAACGAGCCCGCGGACTTTGATGGCCCCAACGGGACGTTCCCGGACGATGTGCGGCACCTGGACAATGGCCGCGAGCGGCGCCATGTGGAGGTGCATCAGCTCTATGGCTTCTCGATGGCGCGTGCGAGCTACGAGGGCCAACTGGCAGCGCGGCCGGACACGCGTCCCTTCACGATCACGCGCTCGGGATGGGCGGGGGTGCAGCGCTATTCGATGGTGTGGACGGGTGACAACCAGGCGATCTGGAACAGCATGCCGTTCGATCTGGCGACGAACCTTTCCATGGGGCTGTGCGGGATTTCCTTTGTCGGCTGTGACATTGGCGGGTTTGGCCTCAACCCGACGTCGGAACTGTTTGAGCGTTGGTTCGAGTGGGGTGTGTTCCAGCCGTTCTGTCGCGGCCATGCGGACCATGCGTCCATTGACCAGGAGCCGTGGGCATTCACGCAGGAAGTGGAGGACAACATCCGCACGCTGCTCGAACTGCGCATGAGCCTGCTGCCGTATCTTTACACGTGCTTTGTGGATGCTGCGGAGACGGGGACGCCGATCAACCGCCCGTTGGTCTACGACTATGCCAGCGATCCGCAGACGCACTTTGTTGGCGACCAGTTCCTGATCGGCTCGGACCTGTTGATCGCGCCGGTCATGGAGCCGGGCATGGATCGCCGCATGGCCTACATTCCGGCCGGGGATTGGTGGGATTGGTGGACGGGTGAGAAGGTGCAGGGAGGTCGGCACGCAATTGTGTCGGGTCCCTTTGGGCAGCCGCCGCTCTTTGTCCGGGCCGGGGCGGTGGTCCCGATGCAGAGGCCGCTGCAGTATACCGATGAGGCGGTGATCGAGGAGACCATCCTGGATGTGTGGCCGGGGAAGGAACTGAAGGGTGTGTTGGTAGAGGACGACGGCGCCAGCCGGCAATGGATGAAGGGGGCGGAATCGCGGATCGATTTTTCGGGTTCCGCCAGCTCGACGGACTTGATCCTGCGCATCGGTGCGCCGCAGGGTCCCTACCGTGGAGCCCGAAAGACGTGGCGCATTCGCCTGCATGGCGTGGGCGATCGTGTGCGAAAGGTGCAGTCCGGATCGGACGTCGTGGCCTTTGAATCCCGCAAGGGCGTGGCGGAATGGACGATACAGGATTCGAGGAATCCGTTGGAGATAAGCGTGAAGCTGGCGGACTAATTCGCCGGATCGTCCTGGCGATGCGGGTGTTGCTGGCTGTCACCGTGTTGGCTCTCATGGCGGTCACCCTGGCGGGTGACCGCTTTGTGTTGACGGAATGGTTGGGGCATGTTCATCCGCTGTTCTGGCTGCCTGCGCTGTTGCTGGTGCCGTTGTCATGGATGAGGTGGCTGGTGTCGTTGCTGACCGGCTTGTTTCTGCTCATGCTGATCAGCGTGAACCTGTACCATGAGCAACCGAACCTGTTCCGCATTTCAACAGCGAAGCCCACGGTTCCCGCGAGCGATACAGTTCGCATGAGTTTCTGGAACGTAATGTCCTTCAATCGTGGCGAGGAGCTGGTCCATGATGGGTTCCTCTCCGACGATCCGGACATCGTATGCCTCGTGGAGGGCACGTACCAAGGAGCCGTCCACGACAGCCTCTCCCGGGCGATGGGGCGAGACTACAAGTGGGTCTCCATTCGCCAGATGGCGGTGGGGTCGCGGTTGCCGATCCTACGGTCGCGCGAGATCCCGACGCGCACGCGATTGCGAATGTTTGAGGTGCGCATCGTCACGGCGGACGGGCCGGTGGGGATTGTGCTGGCGGATCTTCCCAGTCCGCCGCGGATCGACAGTCGGCCGATCATGCAGGAACTGGGGGCGATTCTCTCCACGGTGGAGCCACCCTTCATACTTGTGGGGGACCTGAACACGTCGCGCGGTTCGTGGCGGCTGCAGCGCGCGACGCGGGGATTGAGGGATTTCTATACCGAGGTGGGCAGTGCGCGGTGGCTTGCGACGTTTCCCGATCACGTGCCGCTCTGGCAAATTGACCATGCCTTTGCCGGTCCGGGTGTGGAACCGCGGTTCGCCCGGTTTGGCGAAGGGGGCTCTTCAAACCATTTGCGCATCACCGTGGGGTTTACAGTGAAAGATTTCACAGCCGCGGATGATGATCAGGCTTTCGCCCCGGCCACCCAGTAGGCTTTAGGTGCGACATGATCACCGATAACTTCTCCCTATTTCCGAGCCTGCCATGATCTATTCCGGACTTCGACTCCTCCTCGGCGTTTCCAGCTCCATCGCGGCGCACCGCGCGTTGGACATTGCCAGCACCGTCATCAAGGGCGGCGGTGAGGTGCGCGTCGTGATGACGCCCAACGCGACGAAGCTGATCGGACCGCCCGCATTCGAAGCCATCACCAGCCGGCCGGTCATTACCAGCCTGTGGGATTCGGCCCATCCGGGGGAGATGGATCATTTGGCGGCGACGAAGTGGGCGAATGTGTTTTGCGTGGCTCCGGCGACGGCTTCGACGCTGGCGCGCCTCGCACTGGGATTGGCGGACGATGCACTTTCGACATTTGCAGTCGCGTGGCCACGACCCATGGTCATCGCGCCGGCAATGAATCCGACCATGTACGCAAGCCCCACGGTGCAGGAGCATGTGGCGACGCTCTACGCGCGGGGCCATCGGTTGGTCGGGCCTGTGGAGGGCCTGACCGCGTGCGGCGACCAAGGCGTGGGGCGCATGTCGACGACGGAGGACATCCTGCTGGGGATCGTGGGTTGCCTGCGGGAGGCATCCGATCTGCCGTCGCTGGCGGGACGGCGAATCCTGATTACTTCCGGGCCCACGCGCGAGTTTGCCGATCCGGTGCGCTGCATCACCAATCCCGCGTCGGGACGCATGGGCGTGGCCTTGGCGAGACAGGCAATGAAATGCGGCGCGTCGGTGGTGCTCGTGACCGGGCCGTGTGAGTTGCCCATGCCGTCGGGGAACATCGAGATCGAACGCGTCACCACGGCGGAGGAAATGCGCGATGTGGTGTTGGCGCATCTGCCGACGGCAACGGATGTCATCTTCGCGGCAGCGGTCAGCGATTGGCGCCCGGCGGAACGCAAGCGCGAGAAGCACAAGAAGGAGGACGCACCGCAGGAGATGACACTGCATCTGGTGCGGACGCCCGATGTGGCAGGAGAGGCCGGGAAGCATCGTCGCCCCGGACAGATCTTTGTCGGCTTTGCCGCGGAATCCCATGACATCGTCAACAACGCGCGCGACAAGATGCAGCGAAAGGGATTCGACATGATCGTGGCCAATCCGGTCACGGAGCCTGGCGCGGGTTTCGGCACGGACACAAACCACGCGTGGGTGGTGACCGCGCAGCGCACCCGGGAGATTCCCTCCATGACGAAGGACGCACTTTCCATCGAGATTCTTCGTGAACTCACGCGACTGGATCGCAAGGCATCCAGCGACGAATATCCCATGGGGTTGGCCGATGCGTAAGCTACTCGCAATTGCCGCGATGGCACTTTCCATGAACGCACTTGCAGATTTTCCGGAATCACTCCCTGCACCGGGAGAGCACGCCGTCGAGTTCGTCAGTACCTGGGACGAGACCTCGCAGCCGGCGCTGCTCTTCGTGCCATCGGCAGCGGACTCGGGGGAGGCGCTCCCGCTGCTGGTCGCCTTGCACGGCAAGGGCGTCGACCACACGGCATGGTTTCGCCTGACGCCCGTGATGGAGAAGGCAGAGGCGCATGGCTATGTAGTCGTGGCGCCTTATGGTCGCGGCAATGTCTGGTATCGCGGCCCCGGTGAGCAGGATGTGCTGGACCTGATCGATCTCCTCATCGCGACCAATCGCATCGATCCCGACCGCGTGTATCTGACGGGGCATTCGATGGGTGGCTGGGGCGCATGGTGGGTTGGCCTGCGCAATGCGGATCGGTTTGCTTCCATCGCGCCGATGGCCGGTCTGCCGCCGATGGACCTGTTGCCCAATGCACTGCATCTGGATCCGTATGTCATCCACGATCGGGACGACAACGTCGTGTCAGTGCAGCGCTCCCGCATGCCCGTGGCGCGCCTGGGGGAACTGGGCATCACGCATCGCTATGTGGAAACGACGGGATATGGCCACGCGAGCAGGCTGATCGGCGATTCGCTGGATGATCTCTTCGAGTGGTTCAGGGCGCGGCGGCGCGTCTCTGAACCCAAGCACATCGTTCTTGTCGCGCGGACGCCGGCGAAGGCGAGCAATGGACGCGTTCACATCCTTGCGATGGAGTCGGCGCTGGAACCCGCCGAAGTGGATGTCGAATGGACGGGCGAGGAAGAGTCGCTGCTCACCATCCAAACACGCAATGTGTCGGCCATTGGTTTGGACGCGGGTATTCACTCGCTGGTTCCCATGCGGATTGATGGGCAGATGATTGAAGAGCCGTCCTATGATCTGGTGCGCGAGAAGTTTGCGGCAGACCCGTCACTTCGCATCGCGGAGAGGCTCGTGCTCGCGAAGGTGGACGGTGCATGGTCCGCGCAGCTTGTGTTGGAGCTACCGCCACCCTCCATCTCGACGGCGAGCGTATCCGAGGAGCTTGACTCGGAACTCGCCGGTGCACCGCTGCAGGACGTCGCACGCAGGCTGGGAGCCATCCTGGCGAGTGGCGCGAATGCGGATGCCATGATCGTTCGTGCCGACGCGTTTGCGTGGTTTGGCGCGCCGCTCACGCCGGATCGTTTGGCGGATAGCCACGTCAGCGCGGTGGAGACGTTGCGGCGTTACAATCTGACCGGTGAACAGATCGTGGAGTTGCTCGATGCGGACCCGGGCCTGATCCTCGCGGGGCTTGAGCAAGGGGAGCTGGTATCTGCGAAGTCGTATACGATTGTTTCGCCGATCAGCCCATTGGGGCGGCATGAGACGCTTCAACAGGCGACAAGTCCGGCGTACCAGGCGTTGTTGCGTGGGATGGGCATTGGGACGTGGGAGTAGGTGAACGATGAAGTGACCATGCCGCTCACTCCGGCTCGGGCCAGCCTTCTTCTTCCTGGATGCGGGCGATTTCTTGAAACGCTACGCGCATCCATTCGTCGGGTGTCAGGATGGTGCAGCCGCGGTGGCTGTCGGTGACGACGATGCGCAGGCTTTTCGGGC
>CAZVAQ010000010.1:33385-40834 GCA_964625145.1 uncultured Candidatus Sumerlaeota bacterium | reverse complement strand
TTGGCGGGCTTGCCGAGCAGGAGCTCGGCGCTCCATAGGGAGGCCGTTCTCCTAACGAGGAACGAGGAACCAGGAACGAGGAACCAGGAACGAGGAACTCAACCGTCCTCACCTTTCTTGACATGGTACCCACCCCGGGGGCCCTTCAACCGGGAGAGCCTACCGCGCCCACGCCCCTGCCCATGTCTGCAGAGCCAACATCGTCCAAATTCGTCCACCTCGGGCTGCGCAGCGAGTACAGCGCCGGCGACAGCCTGGCGCGGCTGGAGCGCCTGTGCAGCGTCGCGGTGGAGGACGGGCAGCCCGCCGCGACCTTGTGTGACCGGATGACGTTGGCCGGCGCGCCGGCCTTTGCGGCCCTGGCCCGGCGGCGCGGCATTCGCGCCCTCTTCGGCCTGGAGGCCAATGTCCTCCCCATGGGCGAGCGCATGTTGGGCGCGGAGCTGTACCGCATGCGCCTGTTGGCCGCGGACGCCCATGGCTGGCGCCGCCTCGTGCGGCTCGTCAACCTGGGCCAGACCCGCGTCAGTGATGGCATCCCGCCGTGGTTGCGCTGGGAGGAGATCCTGGCCGAACCCGCCGGATTGCTCTATCTCGTCGGCGGCATTCATGGCGAGGCCACGCGCCTGTCCGCGCGGATCGATCTGCCGCGGCTCGATGAACATGTTCGCACGATTGTCGATGCGGTGGGGACGGATCGACTCTTTGTCGCGCTCCCGGCGCCGACCACCACGGAGGGGCTGAAGGCCGTCCGCGCGTTGTGGAATGTGGCGGAGGAGCACCTGCTGGCGCCCGTCGCCGTGCCGGAGGTGCATTACGCCCTGTCCGCGCAGGATGCCGCGTGGCAGCTCCTGAAGCCGCGGGTCTTTCCCGATCCGCCGGTGCAGGCCGCCACGTTTGGCGATTTGCTGCGCTCGGCCCGCGAGACAAACCATGTGCTGTCCACGGCGCAGGCCAGCGACCTGTACCGCGATCTCTCCCCCGCCGTGGAGAATGCCTCGCGCGTGGCCGCGCTGTGCAAGTTCGAGTTCCCCGTGCTGAAGCGCCGCTTCCCGGTCATGTCCTTTGACCGTGGCGTGGACGCGGACTCGTGCCTGTGGAACGAAGTCTTCACCCGCGCGACGGCGCGCTATGGCGCGAAGGAAACCGCGCCGTGGCGCGAGAGGCTCAACCGCGAGTTCCGCGACATCGTGGAGGCCGGCCTGGCCGATGCGCTGCTGTGCCGCATGGACCTGGATCGCGCGCTGGCCGCCGACGAGATCCTGCGCGGCCCCGACCTGGGCGTGTTGAACAATTCGCTCATGGCGCACCTGCTGGACCTGACCCCCGCCGATCCGTTGGCGATGGACCAACCGTTCGTCATCCATGACGCACGCGCCGCGATGGTCCCCGTGCTGGAAGTCGCCGTTCCGCAGCGTCGACTCGCCGATGCGGTGCGCGTGCTCTCCGACATGTTCCGCGGGCACGTGGCGCGATTGGGCCGTTGGCACCGGTGGAATGCGACCGCGGCGTTGGAGCTGCTGCTGGAGCGACTGGGCCTGAATCCCGCCGACGCGCCGCGCATGACAAAGGAAGCCCCGTGGCGCGTGGGCACCGACCGCGCCGCCATCGATCCAAAGGGAATGCAGATCGACCTGGAGACGCCGCTCACCGAACCCGCCGTGCTTGCGTGGCTCGCCAGCCACATCGAAGGGCGCGTGCGCGAGATGAAGCCCGTGCCGAACAGCTTTGCGTTCTCGGTCGATTCGCTGGCCGACACGTTGCCGTGCGGCAACCCGGCGGACCTGCCCGCCATGGCGCAGTGGGACACCGAAGCGTGCGAAGCCGCCGGGTTGGGCCGCGTGGTCTTCACGACGGAGCCGGCGCTGAACCTGATCGACGAGACGTTGGAGTGGGCGCGCAACGAGGGACTCCCCACGCCGGATCCCATCCGCGCCGCGGGAAGCGACGACAAGACGCTGACGTTGCTGCGCGAAGGCGCCACGCAGGGCCTGATGCTGCTGGCCTCGCCGGGAGTGCGCATTCGCCTGCGCGGGACAAAGCTCAACTCGCTGGCCGATGTGTACCATACGCTCAAGATCCAGGAGGAGCGCCTCCCCCCCACGCAGCCCGACGCGCCGAGCGTCGTGCTGGCCTGTGCCGCCGCCTATGTAAAGGCGCACTATCCGGTGGCGTTCATGGCCGCCGCACTGACCCGCGCCGCGGGGGACGTGGGCGAGGTCGCCGCGCTGTTGTTCGAAGCGCAACACCGCGGGATCGACTTCATGCCGCTGGACATCAATTGCTCGTCGTGGGCCTGGATGCCCGAGCGCGGCTACCTGCGCCCGGGACTGGTCGTCGTGCGCGGAATGCCGCCGGCTTCCGTGGAGGAATTGCTGCGCGTGCGCACGGAGGGGCCGTTCCAAGGCATCGCGGACATCCTGCGCCGCACCGACACGCGCGTGACAAAGCTGCAGCACATCGAGGCACTGATCGATGCGGGTGCTCTGGATTCCATGGGCCAGCCACGTCATCACATGCGCGGGGAAATCGCGCGCATCGCGGAGATCCTGGGCAAGCGCGGTGGCGCCGCCGCCGGCGAGGACCCGCTGCAGTTCTTCGGCCTGGACACGCAGTGGTGGCTGGACAACGGCGTCGAGACACCGCCGCCATCCGAACCGGAAACCGATGAGCAGATAGCAGAATCCGCCACGCGCGAGCGCGAAGTCACCGGGTTGCTGCTCTCCTTTGATGCGGACTCCTTGGAGGCGCCCTTCCGCAAGGCCGCACGCGCCATCGCTCCGCAGGCCGTGACCTCACGCCATGCGGGCTGCATCGTCACGTTGGTGTCGCCGATTTGCGCGCTGGAGAGCTTGCCGGGTTATGAACCGCGCGCGGCCCTGGCCGACATGGGTGGCGTGGCGGTGTTGTTGCGCGGTGCGCAGGCGGATGCCGCCGAGAGTTTGCGCGCCAACGGCGAGATGATAGTCGTCGCCGGTTTGCTGGAACGCGACGGCGCGCGATGGTCCATGCGCGCGGAGCGATTGGACACGGTGGAGCGCGCGGCCCGCCGCGCGGAAGCCACCGAGGCCATCGAGATCCACGCGGGCCGCCTGTCCCATGCGCAGGGGAAGGAGTTGCTGGCGTTGGTGAAGCAATACCCCGGCCCCTCCATCATCCGCCTGATGGGAATGCCCGTGCGGGCGGAGCGCGTGCTGGCAAAGCTGTCGACGCGGCGCGTGACGCTGTGCCCCGACCTGGAAATTGGCCTGTCGCACATCTTGGGAACGAACAATTGGTGCGCGTTTGTCAGCGGCACACGCATGGCCCAATCCGAAGAGCATCACGACGACATCGCCAGCTCCGCCGCGAACTGACGCACGGACGCCTCCCATCCGCCCGCTCCATCGGGGACGAGCATTGCATACCCGAGTTGCTGCTGCATGACCGGGCGACCGTCGCACAGCATCGCCATCGCGCGCCACGGCGCGGGGGCCAACAACTCGACACCGTTTCCAACATCCACTCGCGCCGGTGAAGCGGGATGACCCAGCACCACGAATCGCAATGCCGGCGGCAGCGGCACCAACGCACGCTCCGACCCGCCAAGCGCCATCGCGCGTGCGGCGGCGACCAGTCGCGCGCGTGCGGGATTATCGCTTCGATGGCGAGTGGCCGCCAGGATCCGCCGCAGCACGGCCAATGCCGCCATGCCGCGCAGCAGCGACGCGTCGGCTCCGTCGCGCACCTCGGACATCACCAGGTTATGGATCGTCAGCAACAGCCCCGACGTGATGAGGGCCTTGTCGATCCACGGTTCGAGCGGCTCCAACGATGACAACAGCGAACGCGTCACGTGGCGGAGGCTGCCGCCCGCTTGTGGGCGATGCAAATGCCGCGCACCGCAGGCGGGATCGTGCTGGTGCCCGTGTTCCGCGTACAACCCCATCGCCGCATCCGCCAACGCATGTGCCGGCACGCGCCCGGATGTTGCATTGATCGCCGGAAGCCTCTCCCGAAGCAGGGCCCACGCGCGCGCGTCCACCAACGGCTGGTCATGGCTGCCGGGCACGACGTCCAACTCACCCCCTGCGTCGCACCAATGGCGCAACGCTGCGACGACCGGTTGGTGCACGTCCAGAATCCGCGCCAACGCCCGCGCGGGCGGCTCGCCGGGGCGTTGCACCTGCCACAGGTTGAACGTGTTCCCGAGCAGCACCAACCGCGGCCGCAACCCGGCGCGTTGCGCGTCGAGCAGGCGCAGGCTCATGAAGAGCGTGAAGCGCTCGTGCAATTCCCGCATGGCCGCCGCGCGATCCGGCGGACCGGCCGGGGCTTCACCCCAAAGCAGGAAATCCTCCAGTTCATCGCCGACACCCATCCTCATTTCCGACAAGAAAAGCACCATGGCACCATGCCTCCGCAAAGTGATCCGAACGGATCGAATGCGGCGAAACATGGCGGATTGCCGGGTGGTTTGTCTGCCGATGCGGCTCTGATTTTGATCTGATTTTGGTCTGTGGAGAGGAGAAAGAAACAGCAGGGATGTCAGGGAAAGCAGGGGGGGAAAAGAATCAGAGCCACAGGGGGTAGCCCCTTTTTAGTTCTGAGTTCCTAATTCTGGCCTCTGGGGATCTCTCTTGCGTGGGGGTCGACGGTTGGGTCGCCGGTGACTTGGGCTAGTCGATCCAGCATCGCCTGGTCGGTCACGTGCTCGAACACTTCGGCCGGGGCGTGGACGCGTTGGGTCGGCAGGCCCGCGCGCTGCACGAGGTACTCTTCCCACAGGCGGTGCGAACGGATCAGCTCCCGCGCGCGGTCGCGACCGGCGTCGGTCAATGCATACAGCCGGCCCGTGCGCCGCACCCACCCGCGCAGGCACAGGGCCATGAGCGCGGCCCTCAAGCGCCGGCCGGGAAGGAACAACGTGTGCTGGAGTTGCGTTGCATCCAATCCGCGCTCGGAGCCGTGGGTCTCGTATTCCTCGGCGCGATACAGTGCGCCGAGGATGTCCTCGCGCAGGATGCGAAATGCCAGGTGCAGGCGAACCGCGAAGCGCGCCACGAGCCCATGGCGCGGAGCCGCGAGCAATGCCGCCATGAACAGCAACCCGGACATCGTCGCCATCATGCCGGCAGAGGTCGTGGACGGCAGGTTGAACCATTGCGGCACGAGGATGGCCGCCGCCTGGCCCAACACCGCAGAGGCCGCCGCCGCGAAGAGCGCCACGACGATCAGCAACCACAACCGGTCGCACAGCAGGTGCGCCGTCACGGCCGGAACGATCAACATGACGATGACAAGGATGCTGCCGACGGACTCAAACGCCGCCACGCACGTAGCCGCCGTCAGGGTCATCAACAGGTAGTGGAAGAACGTCGATGGAATGCCGAGCGAATCGGCCATGGCCGGATCGAAGGAGACCAGGCGAAGCTCCTTGAAGAAGAGCACCACGAACAACGCATTGACCAGCAGGATGATCCCCGCGACCAGGCCGGCGCGGGGGACATGCATGCCGAGGACCTTCAGTTGATCCAGCGGCGTCAGCTCCAGCGAACCGTACAACACGCATTCCGGATCCAGATCCACGCGGTCCGCCGCGAGCCGTATCAACACCAGGCCGGCAGCAAAAAGCGCTGTAAAGACAACGCCCATCGAGGCGCCCTCGTCCAATCGGCCCGCGCGATTCAACAACTGCACCAGCAGCGCCGTCGCCACGCCAACTATCGCCGCGCCGAGGAACAACGGAATGGGATCCCGCGAGCCGGAAACAAGATAGGCAACCGCAATGCCCGGCAGGACGGCATGACTGAGCGCGTCGCCCATGAGTGACAACCGCCGCAGCACGAGAAAACATCCGGGAATCGCGCACGCCATGGCGATAAGCGCGCCGGTAATGGCAATGGAAGTATCAAGGTAAGCCCAGTCGGCGATCATGGCACGCGCACCTCGCCGCTGGACACGTGCGGACTCGGAGGCAGCGTGGTTCCTTCTGCCAGTCCAAGCAGTTCGAGTCGCTCGATCATGGCCGCGTCCAGGACGTGCTCCACCATGTCCGCGTCGCGATCCACGCGCCCCGGCGCCACATCCGCGTGCGATCATCCCCTATGAATATGTGGGGGATGGGGTCCTTCGCGACACCCTCCTTCGAATTGCACGTGCGGTGGTTGAAGATGGACTGGGCGATGCCGCCAGGTCCCGTGCGGCATCCGGTACAGCTCCCACAGCCGGTGATTGCGCACGACCCTCGCGGCCTCTGCATGACCGCGATGCGTCAGCTTCCAGGTATTGTCGGAGGTCAGCGCGATCAAGCCCTCGGCAACGGATTTGTTCAACTCGCGCTGCAGGACAATTTTTTTCCAACTGCGCGCCAGCAGCAATGCGTCCGTCGTGGCGGGTGCATCGCTCTCTGCGGCTTCGTACAATGCACGCAGAAGGTGCTGCCGCGCGACGCGACGCGACAGGCGCGCGTGGGCGATCCATTGCCAGGCGATGCCGCGTCGCCGCCCGAAAACAAGACTCAAGGCGAACAACGCCGCCGCAACCAACACGATCAGCGGTCCGGAGGGCGTCTGCGGCCAGATGGCACTGAAGAGCGAGCCGATGACGGCGCTGGCCGCTCCGATAATCGTGGCGATTCCCGCCATGACGCGCACGTTGTCCGTCCAGAAGCGCGCCGCGGCGGGCGGAATCACCAGCAGCGCAACCACCAGGATCAGGCCTACCGCCTGCATCCCAATCACGCACACCACCACCGCGAGCATCATCAGGGCGATGTCGAGCAATGCCGTCGGCCAACCGTCGGCCCGCGCGAATCCTTGGTCAAAGCACAGGAGCGAAAGCTCCTTGAAGAACAATACGCACACCACCAGCACCGCGACGGCGACGCTGCCAATCAACAGGACGTCCGAAAGCAGCAGCGATGCTGCCTTGCCATAGATGAAGTTCGAAAGCCCGGAGGAATTCGCGCCGGGTATGCGCGTGGCGATGCCCAGAAGCACCGTGCCGAAGGCGAAGAAGACCCCAAGGACGATCGCCAACGCCGCGTCGTCCTTGATCCGCGTGGCATGCCGCATGCCAACAACGGTCAGCGTGCCCAGCACACCGCACACGGCGGCACCCAGCAACAGGACCGGCAATTCGCGACCACTTCCACCCATCATCACCGCCAGCAGAAATGCGATCACCACACCCGGCAAAGTCGCATGGGCAATGGCATCGCCCAGCAACGCGCGCCGCCTGAGCAACAGAAACGTCCCCACCAACCCGCAAGCCGCCCCCAACAACAATGTCCCCACAAGCACAACCCGCGTGTTGTAATCCGCCAGACTGAGCGCACGCCAAAGGTCAGACGAAGGAGAGGCTAAAAGGATAAAGGATGAAGGATAGAGTGGAAGGCTAAAGGATAAAGGACTAAGGATAAAGTACGGACGTGCACCCGCGCCGCTCGGCATGGTGCCACTTTCAAAC
>CAZVAQ010000010.1:29483-33285 GCA_964625145.1 uncultured Candidatus Sumerlaeota bacterium | reverse complement strand
GCGCGCTCGGTGGCGGCGTCCACGCCGGCAAACGGCTCGTCCATGAAGTACAGGTCCGCATCCTGCACCAAGGCGCGCGCCAGAAAGAGGCGCTGCTGCTGGCCGCCGGAAAGTTGGCTGATCTGGCGATGGGCGAACTCCTTCATCCCAACGCGGTCCAGCGCCTCCATCGCCTGCTTGTGGTGCGCGCGCGACACGCGCCGGATCCACCCGATCGAGCGATACAATCCCATCGCAACCACGTCGATGCCGGTGACGGGAAAGTCCCAATCCACCGATTCGCGCTGCGGCACATAGGCAACGCGGCCCCGCGCCTGCGACACGGGCTTGCCGAAGACCTGCACTTCTCCCGACACGCGCGGCACCAGGTCGAGGCACGCCTTGATGAGCGTGCTCTTGCCGGCGCCGTTGGGGCCGATGATGCCGGTCAACTGCCCGGGGGGAACTTCCAGGTTCACGTCCCACAGCACGGGCTTGCGGTGATAGGCAACGGTCAGGTCGCGCACGCGCAGTGGCAGCACGTCCTTCTCGATTGCCTGTGGGGATGGTTGCGACAGATGCGTCATGGCGATCCAAGCTTTCCGTGAAGCCCGCGCTCGGGTGCTTCACCACCAAGCGCGCGCGTGATGGACGTCACATTGTGGTCGATCATGCCGATGTACGTGCCTTCGTACGTGCCCGCAGTGCCCATCGCATCGGAGAACAGATAGGGCCCGACCTTCACCTGGTGGCCTCGCGATGCGGCGCCTTCGACCAAGGCGCGCACATTGCGGTCGGCGATGGTGCTTTCCGGAAACACCGCCGGGATGCGGCGCAGCACGATCATATCCACCAACCGGTTGATGTCCAGCAACCCGGCTTCTGAGGCCGTGGAGATGCCCTGGATGCCGTGGACGTCGAACTCGTATGCGCGTGCCATGTAGCGAAACGCGTCGTGCGCTGTCACCAGAATGCGCTGCTCCGCCGGTATGGTCGCCAACGTTTGCCGCGCGTACGCATCCAGTTCCTCCAGTTGGCGGATGTAATCGCCCGCGTTGGTTTGGTACTGGTCGGCATTCTTGTCGTCAAACTCCGCCAATGCCTGCGCGACGGCCTCCGTCGCCTTGATCCAGCCCTGCACATCCATCCACACGTGCGGGTCGGTGGCCTGGCCCTTCTCGTCAAGAAGCAGATACTCCTGCGGCAACAGGTTCGTCACCGGATGCACGGGGCGCGTGCTGGACAAGCGCTCCAGCACGTCGTTCATGCGCCCTTCGAGGTGAAGACCATTCGTGAAGATGATGTCCGCGCTGGCCAGTACCCTCAGGTCATCGCGCGAGGGGACAAAGATGTGCGGGTCCGTGCCAGGCCCGATCAGCACGACGACGTTCGCGGCGTCGCCCGCGACATGACGCACAATGTCGCCGATCATGCCGGTGGTGGCGACGACGTCGTAAGCGCCGGAGTTTCGATCCTCGGCGTTGCTGGCCGGGGACGGATCGGAGCAGGCGGACAGTGTCAGGATGAAACAGGCGGAGATGGCAAGGAAACGTAGGAGCGAATTCATGGGGGGAAGGAACTGCACCGGATCGTGGAATTGTTTCGGCGCCGGGCGGGCAAGGCCACCCATGGCGTCGATTTGTAGCCTATACTAAAAATCGCGGCGGTCAAGGCCAATGCGAACGGCCGGCTTCTTCCCCCCCTTCGGGTATCCGGAGCCGGCCGAAACCGCCTTCAACAGCACAAACATGTCAAACTCACCCGCCATGGAACTACTTAGTCGAGGAACCGCTGTGTCAGCCCCTCGTAGTTATCAATGCGGCGGTCGCGCAGGAACGGCCAGTGCCGCCGCGTCACCTCCACCTGCGCCAGGTCGATCTGCTGCACGATGACCTGCTCCGCCGTGTCCTCCGCCCGGTGCAGCAATTGCCCCATGGGTCCGGAGACGAAGCTCTGGCCCCAGAACTGCACCGTCCCCTCGCGGCCAACGCGGTTCGCCGCACAAACGTACAGGCCGTTGGCGACCGCATGCCCGCGCTGGATCGTCTCCCACGCCGTGTGCTGGTCGGTGCCGTAGGTCTCCTTCTCGTCCTGGTGCCAACCGATCGCTGTTGGGTAGAAGAGAATTTCCGCCCCCTTCAGCGCCGTCAGGCGTGCAGCCTCCGGATACCACTGGTCCCAGCAGATCAACACGCCGATGGTCGCGAACTTCGTCTTGAACACGCGATAACCCAGATCGCCGGGCGTGAAATAGAACTTCTCATAGAAGAGAGGATCGTCCGGGATGTGCGTCTTGCGGTACTTGCCCAGGTAGGTTCCATCGGCATCCAGCACGACCGCCGTGTTGTGATAGATGCCTGCCGTGCGCCGCTCGAAGAGCGAACCGACCACGACGACGCCCGCTTCCCTGGCGACGTCCGCCAATTGCTGCGTCGTCGGCCCCGGGATTTCCTCCGCCAGGTCGAAAAAGTCATGCGTCTCGCTCTGGCAGAAATAACGGGACCGAAACAGCTCCTGCGTGCAGACGATCTGCGCGCCGCGCCGGGCGGCTTCGCGGATGCCATCGATTGTCTTGCGGACGTTGCCGTCCAGGTCGTCGCTGCACGCGTGCTGGACCAATCCAATCGTGACGGGGCGGGACTTCAAGGCCATGGTGGTGTCAGGTTTCCTCTCGGATCAAATCAACTCGGGCTTGATGGCGACGGGGAGCGGGGGTATGCAACCGGAAGATTGCGGATAAAGGAGGTTCTCATGGATCGCGAATGGCTGACATCAGACCCGGAAATCGTGGGGGGGAGGCTTGTCTTCAAGGGAACTCGCGTGACCTTAGAGACGGTTCTAGCCTCACTGGCCGAAGGCGACTCCATGGAGGCCATCCTCAAGAGCTTTCCGTCACTCACGGCTGAGCAGGTCCGCGCGACTTACAGATGGAGGGCAGCTAACAGACATGATTGACTCCATGAGCACCACAGATTTCCCCCTCCTTGTTCGGGTCCCGGACATCCTCGGAGGAAAGCTCTCGCTGAAGGGCACAAGGGTGCCGGTTTGGCTCATCCTGCAGATCCTCTCAGCGGGAGATTCGTTTGAGACAATCATCGCCTCCTACCCATCCGTGACACGGGAGCACCTGAATCAGGTCGTTGCCTTTGCAGCGCGACATGCATTGGCGGAGATGCCCCAATCCGACCTGCCCGCCGAGGCGGTGTAGGCCGTGCTCGCGAAAATTGACGAGAATGTTCCCGTCGAAGTGGCGACCGCCCTGAATGGATTGGGATGGGACTGTGAGACCGTCTATCAGGAGAGGCTCGAGGGGTGTACCGATGATGCGTTGGCCGACGCCTGTG
This sequence comes from uncultured Candidatus Sumerlaeota bacterium, assembly GCA_964625145.1. Lineage (GTDB taxonomy): Bacteria > Sumerlaeota > Sumerlaeia > SLMS01 > JAHLLQ01 > CAYTRP01. The sequence goes on along the minus strand of CAZVAQ010000010.1, from coordinate 29,962 downwards.
GACGTGAGCAACGTATTCTGCTGACCTTTGACAAGGACTTCGGAGATAAGAGATTTGAGGAGGCATTGGGGGAATGTGGCCTCATACTTCTGAGACTTCCGATCATGCCAATCTCACAGATCGTTGATAGAATCCTGAAAGCAGCTGCGGAGCTCGAAAGCCAACTAACAAGTTCGAGATTTGTCGTGGTTGATGAGAATCGCATTCGCAAAGGCCGATGGATTGGTCCCTCCGCCTCCTGAACTCCACTCTTCATCATTCATCCTTCCGCCTTCATCCTTCCCTTCTCCCATGCTCCTCTCTCCAACCCGCCCCCATCATGCCGAGCCGCTCGAAGAGCTGCAGCGGGTGGTCTTTCCCACGCTTCGTGATGAAGAGCGCCTGAAGGCTCCGCATTACCGCAAGCACATCGAGCTGTTCCCGGAGGGGCAGTTTGTCATGCTCGACGGCGAACGCGTCATCGGCATGACCACGACGAT
>CAZVAQ010000010.1:5876-29383 GCA_964625145.1 uncultured Candidatus Sumerlaeota bacterium | reverse complement strand
GACCCGGTGTGCGACAATTGGGGGGTGTTGCTCGTCTGGGACGCGTGAGATCACTCGTCAAACGAGCATCCCCTGTACACGCGCGACGAACCGCTCGAACAGGTTGTCCCAATCGTATTGCCGCGCCCAGGCAACATTGCCCTCACGCTCTGCGGCGGCCTTCTCGCGCGCGTCTTCCAGGGCGGCTGCAAACTGATCGGCGGTGTCCACCAACCGCGCCGGACTGCACAGCATGGTCATCTCCGTCCAGCGGCGCGAGACCGTGGGCAGGCCCGCGGCCATGTATTCGAACAACTTGAGCGGGCAGAAGCACTCCACCACCGGTTGGCGCTTGAAGGGGATGATGCCCACGTCCGAATGCCATAGGTAGCGCGGGACATTCTCCTGCAGCTTCGGCCCGAGCAGATGAACGTTAGGGTTCTCGCGAAAGCGGCGAAAGCCCGCGTCGGCGGGGCCAACAAGGACAAAGTTCCAATGCGGCAACCGCCGCGCGGTCTCCGACAACAACTCCCGGTCAAACCACGACGACAAGGCACCGACGAAGATGGCGACGGGGCCATCCGGCAGATCCGTCGGTCGCGAAGGCATTTCCTCCGGACGGGCAAAGCGCCCCGTGTCCACGCCATTAGGGAAAAACATCAGGTTGCGGGCCCCTGCAGAACGTGCGCGCAGGTCCGATTGGATGGCCGAATGCGTCACCAAATCCGCCTCCGCCATCAGGCGCGGGCTGCGCCTGACCACGATGCGCGGCATGGCCGGGAATCCCGCTATGTCATCCTCCAGGCGAAAGACGAACAAGCGCGGCGAGAGCAGCGCCGGCAGGTGCGGCAGCAGCATGTTGTGCATCACCACCACATCGGGCCGCTCGAAACCCGCCTCGCGAAGCACTTCGGAAAACCGCGGCCCCGTCGCCGATTCGATGGCGTTCCAGCACAGCGCGCTGTCAAACGGCCATTGGCGGTTGATGGGCATCCATGTGCGCGGCGTGGCGGTGAACAGGCGCTCGTTGCGCCATGTGCCCAGCGCCCCATCCATACGCCAGCGCGTGCGCGCCATGTGGCGATGCGAGGGCGAGAGGAAATGCCACGGCGAAACCGGCGGTGCGACGTACGCCACCGTGTGCCCGCGATCCGCCAACCAGCGCGCCATGTGATGGCCCGGCAGCCGGATGGCATGGCGCCATGGCGTGTTCTCCAGCAGCACCCAGCGCAATGGCCGCGACATCAGCTCGCTCATCGTTGCCAACTGCCTCTCCAGTGACTTCGCGGACAGCGACCCGCGCTAGCTCGCGATGAACTCCCGCCCGGACAACACCGCATGGGCGCTGACACGATCGCGGGCCAATTGCGCCTTCAGCTCCTCCAGACCTGCAAACTTCTGCTCATCACGCAGGCGCTCGACGAAGAGGACCGTCAAGGTGCAGCCGCCCAGCTCTCCACTCCAATCCAACAGATGCACCTCTGCGCGATGCTGGCGCCCGCCAACCGTTGGCCGCCAGCCAATGTTCATCATGCCGGGGAGGCAATGCGCCTCCTCGCCGATCGCCACCGCGACCGCATACACGCCATCGGCGGGGAGAAAACCCTCGCGCTCCGGCGCCAGGTTCGCCGTGGGAAATCCGATCGTGCGGCCCAGACGATCTCCGGACACGACCGTGCCAGCCACCTGATGGGGCCGGCCCAGCAACCGCGCGGCCTCCCCCACATGGCCTTCGTGCAGCAGACGCCGCACGCGCGTGCTGCTGATCACATCGTTCTCCACCTCGACAAAGGTCATGCTGCGATACTCGTAGTCCAGTTCGCCCGCCAATTGCCGCAGCAACTCCGCGTTGCCGCGCTTGTTGTGGCCAAATCGGAAGTTCGACCCGCTGTGTATGCTGCACGCGCGGCAACGGTCCACCAATACTTCGCGAATAAAATCCTCCGCCTCGATCATGGCAAGGGCCGGCGTGAACTCCACCGCGATCACGCCATTCACCGGCAGGCGCTGCAGCAGGCGCTTCTTCAGCGGCCAAGGCGTCAGCAATGGCGGGCAGTGGCCCGGATCCACCACCGACCGCGGATGATTCCGAAACGTGAACACCAACGAACGCCCGCCATGCTCCAGTGCCTCCGCCGCCACGTGGCCGATCAGTTCCTGATGCCCGCGGTGCAGACCATCGAAAGTCCCCACGGCGACATGGCTGGGCACGCCATCATCGGGGAGCGTCAGCGATTCGAGGTCCTCGAAGAAGATGGGCGGCATGGAGTGGACTGATGGATTTCGCAAAGGATTTGGGCGTAGGTGCGATGAAGGGCCGACGGGACTCAAGCCCCCGACACGCGCTTGGTTCGAGAGAGGAGAACCCCATCGCCAATCCGCAAGGCGAAAGCCTGCTGCGCATTCCCCTCGCACACGGCGACCTCCAGCCGGTCGGCCGAGTTCCACAGCATCAGTGGCTTGCCCGGCGGCACATCACTGAACGACCGCGACAGCCGGTTGATCCGGTGCGAGCCCACATGCAGCTCGACAACTTCCTCCTCCAGCCAGGGATACAGCGAGGCAACGTCCTCCCGCCGCAGATTCAGCGCCACATTGCCAAAGACATCGGTGGCCACGACGTTCAGGTGCAGGTTCTGGTGCTCGTCAATCCATGGAAGCAGGTTGTCGTTGATGACCGGCGGCGAGTCGAGCTCCCTCGAGAAGCTCTGCAGGTAATCGCCCCGGGCGATCTTTGCCGCCGCGGGGGCAAAGACATCGCGCCCGTGAAACGTCGCCGATGCATGGGGCTGGATGTCCTCGTCGGCAATGAGCTCGCGGACGAACTCCGCCCGCTTGAGCCATGGCGACAACAACCCATTGTCCGGCGCGATCAACGTGTGGTGCTCGCAACAGGCTATCAGCCCGCGACGCTGGCTCCCCACGCCCGGGTCAACAATCGCACACACCACGCAGGGTCGCGGCAGGTACGGCCACGCGTCCTCCAGACGAATGGTTCCGCCCCTGACGTCGAACGGCGGAACCTGATGGCACAGATCGATCACCGGCGCCCCGGGCGCCAGGCGCTGGATCACCGCCTTGACCACTCCGACATAGACGTCCTTGTCCGAAAAATCCGTGAGGAGAAAGATGGGCTTCATGACATCCTCCGCCACCGGTGCGAAGCGGGGACAAAGAAGAGAGCCCCGCCCTCACACCGACCGTTGGGAAAGTGTGAAGGCGAGGCTCGCCGAAGTGAGCATGAGGGTCGAGCCCTTTCGGGCCGCTCTCCACCCTGAGTCAGGGGATCCGCGTCAGCGCGGTGACGTCAGGGGTGGGTCTCCTCGTAAAGAGGCAGGTCTTCCTCTTCTTCATCCTCGTAGGCGACGATCTCGTCGCCGAGGAATTCGCTCATTTCCCGGAGGGACTCGAACAGGGAGTGGAAGTCCTCCTTCCACACCATGACGCGGTTGCGCATCTTGCGATCGCCGTCCTTGCGGGTGCTCTCGCTGATGACGATGTACTTGTCGCCGTTGGTGTCCTGCTTCACGTCGAGGTAGTAGGTTCTCTTCCCACCCCCAAACCGCCGGGTGAACAACTCTTGGTAGTTCGGCATGGCCGCACATCCCCCAATCTGTCTCTGAAATCCGGGCTCCCCAATGTCATCTGGCGCGCCCATCGGCCCTCGGTCGGCGGCAGTGATTTCTCCCCAGGAATCACGCCCTTTTCCAGACAGCCTAATTAGAGCGTCTAGCCGAGAAGGGTGCGCGATTCAAGACAATTTGTTTGGGAATGTCGCGATTTTCGCGAAGAGTATTGATAAAATGGAACTTGGAAAGAGAAGAGAGAAAGGAAGTTTTCAAGTCCAATAAAATCAGTGATATAAAGAAATCACCGACTGAACAACCCGCGCAACTTGCCAAACAAGCCCGACTGGACTTCCTTGTGAATCGTCGTCGAACTGCCGGAAATTCCAAGTTTCGACTCGGGAAAGACTGGATAACGAAGTGTCTCTAAATGGGAAAATAGCTCCCCGTATTGATCCGCCACCAGACGCTCGAAACGCGAAGGGTCCCCCGGAGGCACACCGCCCATCAGCGTCACCGCAAGCACCGCCGGATCTTTTTCTGTCACTTTCTTCATCCGGGCGAAGCGCGCCCGGTCCTCGATCCGGCCGTGAGGAACAAAAGGGCACACCTGCTCCAGAGGCCCCAAGGCACGCACAATCTCGCTGCCACGATTATGCGACACCAGATTCACCAGGTTCTCGGCGTAGGGAATCGCCTGCCCCGCCACCCGCCGGAAGGAGGGGTCGGAGATCATCCAAGCCGCCTCCACATGCAGGAACCCGTGCGGCCCCCTGGCCTGCAACCGGCGGTGAAGCATTTCCAACCCGGCAAACCAGACCCACATGGGCTCGTAATCGGAGACGGCGTCCAACGCCTGACGCAGCCGCGCCTCGGCAACTTCCAGCGGCGTCTCAAAGCTGTCGCGCACACCCGTGGCGCCCCCGCGATCATCCACGTGATCGCCGGGCTCCCAATAGTTCCGCCCGCCAAAGAGCAGAACCCACCCCAAAGGCAGGCCGTCATCGCTGTGCGCGATGACCACCCGCTGCTGGGTCGAATCCTGATGGGCGAGCTTTCCGGTGTAGACGAGTTGCGCTGGCCTTGCCATGACTTATCCACTCGATCTCGTTGGATCCCACTTCCAGGTCCGGCGGCTGCACACTCTAGCGTCTGGCCCCCGGCGGTGCCGAGGGAGTCCGCGACGGCGAAGCGGCCGGCGCAGTCTCTCCCGGTTGAAGGGGGCTGACAGTGACTCGCACCTGCCCGGTCTGAACGTCGGTGGTCAGATGCAGACGATAGCGCGTGAGGTCAAGAGGCTTGCCAACTTCCACACCATTGGATGTAAGAACTTGCGCGTCATCGCGGGCCTGCTCCTGCCCCTCGGCCAACCTCCACTCACTCGCCGTCGATGCCCGGCTGGGCTGGCCACCCGGCGCGGAAGACGCCGGCGTGGGCGAAGTGGCCGTCAAGCCCGTGACGGGTGAAGGGAGATTCCGGCCGTTTTGTGGCGCGCGTACTATTTCGCCGCGACTGACGGTGGTCCGGCGGGAATCGAACCCGGTGGTGGACTCTGCCAGCGCGGAAGAACCCGTCATCGCCACGACGGGCGTGACTTCCAGGCGGCTAAGGAAGGACTCATAGGCCCGGCGGTCGGGGAAAGACAGGGTCAACTGCGCGCGCGAACCATCCACTCGCGCCTCCGGAACGAGGGGGGCAAACCCCACGCCCAGCGGCTTGGCCTCGCTGCCACCAGTGGCCAGCGCCTGCGCCAGCAGGAACTCGACCTCAACAGGCGTAAGCACATGAGGAGTCGGAACCACGGCCACATCTGCCACGACTGACTCTCCGCCAGCCGGATCCGTGGTCTTGGTCTGCTGGGCAACCAATTGCTCGAAACGGTCCACGGCCGAAGTAACCTCGGCCGGTGCTTCAGCGGCAAGACGCGCCGCCATCGGCCGTGCGGGCTGCTCCCAAGTTGCTGCATCCGGTGATGGGCCAACCATCGCCATCATTGCCGGTTCTTGCTCATCGGAAAAGGCGGGAACACCGAAACCAGCTTCCGGCGCAGGTTCCGAGGCGGCGAAATTCATTTCAACCGTATCCACCTGCCCGGCGGCGAGATGAAGACCTGCCTCCAGATCGGCATCTGTGCCAAACGGCGCGGTCGCCGAATCGTCAACCGGCCCAAAAGCACCCGCAATGGCAGGCCGATCGTAAAGATGCGCATCGGCTTCCTGTTCAAGAGTCGCCGCCTCGGTGGCTCCCGCTTCAGTTTGTTGCCGTGCAAAGAGCTCTGAACGCTCCCGCCCCAGACTGGCCGCGAAACCCACCCGCGACTCGCCACGGTCAATTGGAGGACGCGCGGCATTGGGCGACGGGGTTGCCGGCAGGCCTGTCTCATATACCGTGGAGTTGGCCAGGTATATCTTCTCCTGCTCGGTGGAGGCTTGGGGCGCGCGATCACCCATCAATGACGGGCCCAGTTCCACGGCCACCAAACCGCCAACCACCACGGCAGCCAGCGCCGCTGCGACCAGCCCCCAATTCAGGTTCCGCCAGGAGTGGCGGAGCTGGGGGTCGGCTTGCGCCACGAGCGCATCCGCGTCCGCCGTGTGAATCGGGATGCGCCGCACCCTGCCATCGCCGGAAGGGATCAGGATCACATTCGCCGAGGGGGTGGTATCGACCGAGGGGGTGGCGTCGGTGGCCTGCGCGCGGGCCTTGGCCAAGGCACCATGGAGCAAGCCTGCCGGAGCAGCAGCCTTCGGGGCCAGACGGGCCAGCCGTACCATTTCGCGCGTTTGGCGCGCCTCACGGGCCAGCTCCTCGTCCTGCTCGATCAAGTCGTGGAACTCCTGCTCCGAGGCGTCATCCAGTTCGCCCAGAGCGTAATCCTCGACCAGTTCATTGAATCGATGCCTGCTCATTCCATACCTTCCAGTAGCACATCGCCCATGGCTTCACGCAGGGCGCGCCGGGCGCGATTGAGTCGTGACTTCACGGTCCCCACCGGGACCACCAAGGCTTCGGCGATCTCCTCGTAGGACATGTCCTCGAAGAACCTCAGCACCAACACCTCCCGCCATTCCGGCTCCAGATCCTCCAGCCGCTGCACGAGCAGGGCGACCTTCTCGCGGTCGGATGCCACGGCCCGCACGTCGCGTTGGCCATCTGCCCAATCCCGCGGGGCGTCTTCTCCACTCTCGTTGGATCGTGGAGCTTCCAGGCTGGTGAAGCGGGCGCGTTCGCGGTTCTCGACGACGAAGCGGTTCTTCGCCAGGTTCGACGTGATGCGGTACAGCCATGTGCTGAAGCGGCTCTCGCCCCGGAATCTCTTGATATGCCGAAATGCACTGATCAGGACCTCTTGAGCCAATTCAAACGCCGCTTCTTCACGCCCCCCGAGGAAACGAAGCGCCGTGCGGTAGACGATGTCCTGGTGAGCCGAAAGCAGGGCTTCCAAGGCCGATTCGTCACCACTCTGCGCCTGCCGGACAAGCTGCTGTTCGGTTTCCAACAGCAGGGCCGCACCGGCCGGGGGTGTCACGGGTTCAGACATTTTCAAGAGTCGCCATGTTCCCAGATATCGCGCCCAAATCGTACCGGGCAACTTTGACCCACTTCTGCCCCACTGTACAGACCTCCCGCAAGTGGAAGTCCAGATTGTCCGCCCCCGACCCGGTTTGGCAGACTCGCATCCCGAGGCCCGGAGGAACCGGGTGGGAGGGCAAGGACAGCCCAACACGCGTCAGGGTCAAGGTAGGACTATGGTGCAGCAGGCCCAACATCTCCTCACAAAACTTCGCCAAGCCGGTCATGAGGCCTGGTGGGTCGGGGGCTGTGTGCGCGATCTGCTGCTGGGTAGACCTCTGAAAGACATCGACATAGCCACCAGCGCCCGCCCCGATGAGGTTGCCAACCTATTCCCCGCCGCTCGCTATGTCGGTGCCAGTTTTGGCGTCACGCTCGTTCGGCTCGAAGGCCACACCTTTGAAGTCACCACCTTTCGCAGCGAGGGAACCTATTCCGACCGCCGCCGCCCTGATTCGGTGGCCTACGGCGATATCACCCAAGACGCCCATCGCCGGGATTTCACCGTCAACGCCCTGTATTATGACCCATTCTCCCACCATGTGGTAGATCTGGTCGGCGGCCGGCAGGATCTGGACGCGCGCCTGCTCCGGGCGGTGGGGGACCCGCACCGGCGCTTTGAAGAGGACGCCCTGCGCCTGTTGCGGGCGATTCGGTTTGCCGCCGCCTACGGCCTGCACATCGAGGAGAACACTTGGGCCGCCCTGTGCCAGCACGCCCCCAGCGTGAAGGCCATCAGCGCCGAGCGCATCCGCGACGAACTGACGCGCATGCTCACGGGAGATAGCGCCGGGCGCGCACTGCGACTTCTGGAGGAAGCGGGCATCCTCCCCATCGTCCTGCCCGAAGTTTCGGCCATGAGGGGCGTGCGCCAAGGGCGCCAGTATCATCCCGAGGGTGACGTGTTCATCCACACACTGCTGGCGGTCGAGAAGGTGGAACCGCGCACCCCGCTCAACGTGTGGGCGACATTGCTGCATGACGTCGGCAAGCCGGTGACATTCAGCGAGGACGAGGCGGGGCGCATCTCCTTCTACCAGCACGACAAAGTGGGGGCGCAGATGGCGCTGGAGATCTGCCGCCGCCTGCGATTCCCCCAGGTCTTTGCCGGGCAGGTCGCCTCCGTCGTGGAGCGCCACATGCGGTTCCTCACTGCCCGGCAATGGAACAAGTCCACCATGGCGCGCTTCATCGCCGCCGAAACGATCGAGTCCGATCTGGCGGTGCACCGGGCGGACAGTCTGGCTTCCCACGGTGACCTGTCGGCCTTGGAGCTGGTGAGAAGCGCCTTGGGTAGGGCCCGCTCAAAAGCCGAAGAGCCGGGGCTGCCGCCAGTGCTGGTGACGGGCCGCGACCTCATTGACCTGGGCCTGACACCCGGCCCGCAGTTTGGCGGGATCCTGGAGCAGGTGCGCGAATGGCAACTCAATGAGGAGGTCAGCACCCGGGAGGAAGCCATCGAACGGGTGCGCCGGGAGCGACTGAAGGGGGGATAGAGGGGCCTGATGGGCCTTGAGGGCGCCCATCTCCGACAACAAGGGTGTTTTTTGGCGCATGAAGGGCAAAGAGGCCTTGACCGGGGTGTGATAAGGGGGATAAGGGTTGTCTAAATACTGAGGAGTGCCGCCAATGCTCACCCAAACCTCCGAATCTGCTCTCAAGGCTCTCATCTACCTCGTTCATTACGGCGGTACAGAACCTGTCCCACCCCGCGAGATCGCCGAACAGATCGGCGCCTCGCCCAGCTACATGGCCAAGATCACGCGCATGTTGGTCAAAACCAACATTCTGCGCTCCCACCGCGGATCCTTGGGCGGGGTGAGCCTCAGCCGCTCTCCCGAGTCCATCAGTCTCCTCGACATCGTCGAGGCCTGTCAGGGGCTGTTGGTGGGCAACTACTGCGAGGGAATGACCGACCACCCCGCGCCCACGTGCGCGTTCCACACCGCCATGGTCGAAGTCCACGAGGCGACGATCTCGATCCTCTCGAAGTGGACTCTGGCAAAGCTGGCCGAAAGGCCCGCCCCCAACGACGGGCGGACCCCCAACCAATTCTGCAAGATCAACATCCCCCTCCCCAGCGTCAACGGAGCCATGATGGGGGCCAAGGTTCGCTGACCTCCAAGAACGGCGAATAAATCGGGGTGTGCGCTTGCCACATGGCGCACACCTCCTCTTGTTTTGCACTTCACGAATCTGCCGCCGTGGCCACGGCCCTCCATTGGCGCTTGTGCCACGGGCAGGACATGTCCCAGATTCGCGGCATGAAAACGCAAGCCTCCTTCCTTCGCCTGATTACCCGACTGTTCGTCCTGGCCCTGCTGCCATCGATGTTTCTGGTGGCGTGCGGCGCGCGTCCGCTGGACAGCGGATCGCAAGGCAACGCGCGCTATCCCATCGAAGGCGTCGACCAGCGAAACCTGCAGGCCAAGCCGCGCAGTTCGCCGGTGAAGCTCGGCGACGAAGTGCCGGTGCTCTCCCTCTTCGACCAACAAGGCAACGCGGTCTCCACACGCGAGGCCACCGCCAGCCGCAATGTCGTCTTCCTGTTCTTTCCCGGTCATGATGATCCACAAGCGCGACCGGTGTACGAATGGGTGACGCGCAACCGTCAACAACTGGCCAACCACCAGGTTGAGATCCTGCTCGTGACCGCGATGGACGAACCCGGCCGCAACGCGTTCGTGGCCGGCCAGCACAGTCTGGGCGTGGGAATCCTGCACGATCCGTCGGCTTGGGCCGCACGCGCGTTTGGCCTCCTCGACGCGCGCAACAGCACCAACGTCTCGCAGGTGTGGAGCATTGTGGTGGGCAAGGGCGGCGAAGTCATCGAGAGCCGAAATGGCCTTTATGACTTTACAGAGATATTGACACTGACCACCATGCGCCCAAGCAAGCCCGGCAGCTTCCGCGCATTCGACATGATCCGCGAGCCATGAACACCATGCGCCCATTGATTCTCCTGCTGATTGCCTGCCTGCTGGCCACCGTGCTCGGCGGCTGCCATTCGTCGGTTCGTTTCCAACCGCACGCACCCTACGGCGCGCCGCAGAAGTTCTCCGAGCCGCTCATCGTCGTGCTCCCCGATGGTTTCGAGGAGAAGCGCTACACCACCGACGTGGGCGGCTTCATGCGGCCGCGCAAGTTCCACGTTCACTATGGCGAGGCCCTGAAGTACGAGACCCACGCGCGATTCAGCAACATGTTCACGGGAGTGTTTGCCATCAGCCAGAGTGATTACGCGGCGCTGGATGACCGTGTAGAGCAGGAAGGCATCGACATGTACAGCCTGCCCGATTCCCTCACCACGGGTGGTGGCTACGTGCTGGACTTTACCCGCGTGCGCTTTGAGATCGACGGCAGCAGGCCGATCTATGCGGTGGATGTCACATTCTCCAATCGCGCGACAGGACAGGAGCTGTTTCGCGGAATCACGCGAGGCCGTGGCACGGGCATCACGATTCGCGAGTCCACCGACTTCATGAAACGCGAGCTCACCGAGGCGGTCATCTCCGCGAACACGTCGTTGCTGAATCCGTTGTCAGACCGCATACGCCGCGCCATCGCCGAGGAAGTGCCGCCGCCCGCGCCAAAGACGAGCGAAGAGGCGACGGCTGAACCGGCAGAGGAAGCCGAAGCCGTCAAGGAAGACACGGCCGAGCAGGAGCCTCCGCACCCGCGTCTGCGTCCCTTCTTTGTGACCCCGGAGTGATCCCCCCATGCGCGTCTTTGCAGGTGTCGATAGTGGCACCCAATCCACAAAGGTTCTGCTCGTCACCGAGGATGGCCAGGTCATCGGCCGCGGCTCGTCCGCCTACGGCCTGATCGAAGATTTGCCCGTGGGGCACAAGGAGCAGCATCCCGACACGTGGATCGCTGCGCTGAAGGAGGCTTTCCGCGAGGCCATTGATGACAGCCAGGTGGACCCGGCGGTCATTGCCGCCATCGGCGTCTCCGGCCAGCAGCACGGCTTCGTGCCGCTGGGGCCGGATGGCGAGGTGCTGCGCCCGGCAAAACTGTGGTGCGACACCTCCACGGCAGAGGAATGCTTCGAGATCATGCAGGCCGTGGGCGGGCCGAAGGAGTACCAGAGGCTGGTCGGCAACCTTCTGCCGACGGGCTTCACCGCGTCCAAGATCCTGTGGATGAAGAAGAATGACCCGGCGGCGTTCGAGCGGCTGGCGACGGTCCTGCTCCCCCACGATTACCTGAATTGGTGGCTGACCGGCGTCAAAGCGATGGAGTGTGGCGACGCGTCGGGGACCGGCCTGCTGGATATTCGTCGTCGCTCCTGGAGCCCCAAGGTCTTGGCAGCCATCGATGGCGGGCTGGCCGACAAGCTACCAAACTTGATAGAATCACATGACAAGTGCGGAAACTTGAAGGCCGAAGCAGCCGAAGCACTCGGCGGCCTCACCCCCGGCATTCCCGTCTCCGCCGGCGGGGGCGACAACATGATGGGCGCCATCGGCACGGGCAATGTCCGGTCCGGCGTCCTGACAGTTAGCCTGGGAACCTCCGGTACCATCTATGCCTTCAGCAACATGCCGGTCACGGATCCGAAGGGGGAGGTCGCGGGTTTCTGCGACAGCACGGGCAATTGGCTCCCCCTGTTGTGCACGATGAACGTGACGGTGGCCACGGAGTTGGTCCGCCGACTATTCGGCATGAACACGTCGCAACTGGGCACCGCCGTGGATTCGGTCCCCCCGGGAGCGGACGGCTTGATCCTGATTCCGTACTTCGAGGGCGAGCGCACACCGGACGTCCCGGACGGCACCGGCGTGTGGTTTGGGTCCAACACGCACAATGGGACGCCGGGGCATTTCTGCCGCGCGGCCATGGAGGGCGCCACGCTGGGCCTGAACTATGGGTTCCGGCGGCTTCGAGAGCTGGGAATCACCGCTTCGGAGGTGCGCCTGACCGGCGGAGGATCCAGAAGCGCGGTCTGGCGGCAGATCTGTGCCGATGTGTTTGGGGCACCGGTGGTCTGTACGACCGAGCCGGAAGGGGCGGCGTTGGGGGCGGCCCTGCAGGCGCGGTGGATGCTGCAGCGGGAGGAGAACCCCGGGGTACCCCTGTCGTGGTTGGCGGCGGAGTGGGTGCAGCTCGACGAGTCCTCGCGCTGCGAACCCGACGAGGAGACGCACCGCATCTACTCGGACTTGCAGGACCTGCACGATGGAATTTCGCGGGAACTGCGTGGCGCCTTTGGCCGCCACCGGCAGTGGATCGCCGGGGGGCTTTGACGTTGACACCCGGCGGAGGGCGTCGGGAAATCCTCTTCGCTTCACACTTGGGGACTTGCGTCCCTCCTGACGTGGTTTGACTGTGCGGTTTGAGTGAACCCAATCCTGCCATTGCGGAGTTTCCCCACCATGCGCGGACTCGCCCGGCTGATCCTTCTTCTCCTTGTATTCGCGGGCGCATGCCCCGTGGTGGGCACTGCCCTCACCACCGTCGAGACTGTCCGTCTGACGCCGCTGTCCAATGAGAGGCACCTGGCGGTGGAGATCAAGGCATCGGACAACAATCGCGACGCGGCCCTTGAAGCTGCCCGCAAGCAGGCCATCCTGGACAGCGTCGCCCGCATCTACCTCAGTGACCAACTCACGCTCGCCGAGGATCTGCTCCTCAAGTATCTCGACAATTACGGCGACCGCTTTATTGACGGGGTCGAGATCGTCGGGGAGCATTACACGACTGGGCGCCACCACCTGGACCTGAAGGTCTTCATCAACTTTGCCAACATGGTGGAGGATCTGGGCGAGAAGCGCTTCCTGTATCGTCCCGCGCCGCGTCCGTCCTTCGTGGCCTTCCTTTCGGAGACGCGCGACGGTGTGGCGACCGGCCAGGGTCTCGGGCGTGAGGCGCTCGGGAACGCCATCAACGCGCGCGGCCTGCGCCGGAACCGCAATCCCCTTCCGTCTCCCGCCCAGAACGTGGACCTGCTGGCCAATGCCCCCGCAATGGAGCGCGCGCGCATTGAAGCGCAACGCGCCGGCGTGGAAGTGCTGGTCACCGGCACCGCCGAGGCGACCTTCGTTGAAGAGCGCAAGGTCTACCTGGAGAACTTCTACTTCTTCCGCGCGACGATGAACGTGAACCTGGTGCGCGTGGACAGTGGCGAGGTGTTGTTCACCTCCCGCGCAACGGCCACCGCCGGCCAGCCTTCGCGCGAGGCGGGCGTGGCGCTGGCTCTGGAGCGCGCCGCCGAAGCCGCTGCCGATGAGTTGATGGCGTCCTTTGCCGAGTACTGGCCCGCTGTCGTGCAAGACGGCGCCGATTACCACATCATGGTTTCCGGCGCGTCGGAGGACCAGGTGCAACTGGTCATCGACGCCCTTCAGGACCAGCACCCCGAGCTTCGTGCCTACACCCGCAAGCGTTTCGGCACGACGACGGTGGTCTCGGTGATCTTCGACGGCAGCTCCGAGGAGCTGGTGTCGGCCCTCCAGGCGGCCACATATCCGACGGTGGCGCTGATCCGTCGCCCCATGGGCAAGACGGTCGAGGTTCAGGTCATCGGCTAAAAAGGTGGCTGCTCCCGGCCCGAAATCCGCTAGCTGGGAATGCGGATGATCAGCCCCTCCCCCGGACTGTGGGGAGATTCTCGCGGGGAGTACCAACCCATTGAACAGCATGAACAGACAACTTGCCGCTCTCCTTTTCTGCGGAGTGCTGGCCAGCGCCCAAGTGTGTGCCCAGGAGACGTCCTCTCCCACGGCGCCCGTGGAGACTGAAACCCCCTTTCGCATGGCCCCTCCCAAGGTCCATACGGTGCGCGGACTGGAAGGCGAACCGCTGGAGTTGACCGTGCGCCAGGCCGTCTTTGCCACCATCGCGCGCAATCTCGATGTGCGCCTGCGGCTGCATGATCGTGATATCTCCGCCTCCGAAGTCTTTGCCCAGTATGGCATCTATGACCCGGTGCTTGGCGCCCGTGTTTCACGCACGCGACGGGAGAGCGCGGGAAGCACCTTTGGCGATTCGGAGACGCGGACCGATTCAACCGGCTCCTCCGGTGGGCGCCGCACCACCACCGACACGGGCGAGGCGAGCATCTCGCAGCTCCTGCCGTTGGGGACGCTGCTGGAGCTGTCGGCCTTTGACCAACGCACCGACACGGATCCTTCCGGTTCGGGGTTCGACCCGAGCTACGAGAGCGGTGTCGGCATCCAGGTGACCCAGCCGTTGTTGCAGAACTTTGGCACCTTGGTGAACAATGCCAACATCATGATCGCCCGCCGGGAACTGGACCAGGCCAACCAGGCGTTTCGCCGTGAGTTGGAGGTCAAGGTCGGCGAGGTGGTCTCGGCCTATTGGAACCTGGACTTTGCGATGCGGAACCTGGATGCGCAAATGCAGTCGCTGGAATCCGCGCAGGAGTTGCTGCGCGTGAACCAGGCCCGTGTCGACGTGGGGAGCGAGCCGCGCGTGGTGCTGCTGCAAACGCAGGCCGACGTGGCTGCCCGCGAGTTCGCCGTTGCCGAGGCGGAGGCTGCACTCATCCGCGCGCAGGACACCCTGCTGGCGACCATGGCGTGGGGCATCGAGGAGGATTTCCGCGATTGGGACCGCCCCATCATTCCCGCCGAGCAACCGACCTACGACGCAGAGATCCGCGTGTCGGACAGCTACGCCTACGAGCAAGCCTTGGCACGGCGCCCTGACTATCTGTCCGCCATGATCGACGTGGACATCGCCGACATCAATCGCCGCGTGGCACGGCAGCAGCGCCTTCCCGAGCTCAACGCCTTTGGCGGCTACAATGTGAATGGCTTGGACGACTCGCGCTCGGGATCGTGGAGCGACACGGGTGACCTGCGCTACGAAGGGTACAACTTCGGAGCCGAGTTGCGCTTCCCGCTCTTCAACCGCCAGCGCCGCGGCCAGTATCAACAGACCATCAATCGCCAGGCCCGCGCGGAAACGTTTCTGGAGCAGTACGAGTTGAACATCCGCACGGAAGTGCGCGAGGCAACGCGAGGCATTCGCACGGCGCTGGTACAGATCGATGCAGCCCGCCGCCGCGTGCGCGCAGCGGAGGAAAACGTCGCCGCCGAGATGCGCCGTCTGGAAGTTGGCGAGTCGACCACCTTCGAGGTGTTGGACTTCCAGGATGATCTGGCGGAAGCACGCGCTGCGGAAGCGCGGGCGCTGGCGGATCTGCAGATCGCGCTGATCAACCTCGGCACTTCAACCGGCTACCTGCTGGACGTCGTCGGCATCACGTTCGAAGACCAGCCCGCACCCAGCGGTTTCGACCTGGGATTCGAACCCACCGGCAACGCCAACACATCCGTGGCGAAAGCCTGGGCCGACTGGCGGGAGATGTTGCGAAGCGGGATTTGAAGAGGGTGGCTACCTCGGCGCAGCTATGCGCCAGTGGGTTGATAGATTCGGCCGCTGAATTAGTGATGAGTGCCTATGCCCAACCGCGAAAACCACTTCTCGGCCACTGCTGAGCGTGGTTCCCGCGACCCTTACAGCGAGAACATGTCTGGTTGAATCTCATGGGGTATCGCCAATGCTCCGATGATTATCCAAGGGTTTGGTGCTTGAAAATGATGCTGAGATGTAGTGCCCAAGAAAAAATGCAGGTCAGTCTTGAGGAACTCGTCGAAGTACTTCTCCCTTACCTTCTGTAGCGCAAGTTCCTCGGACTTGTGCCTCCTCAAACAGTTCCAATAGAGGGCACCCACCTCCCAATCCCAGATACTTAGCCTGCTTTCTTTCCCGTCTTCGTCCTTCAAACGGTAGTAGAATTCATAGGGGATCTTCTCCACGAGGCGAAAGGTGGTGCGCCAACTCTCATCATCAAACAAGTCGAGCTGATTTGCGCGTGCTCTCAGTGCATCCAACTTCTTCTGATCCCATTGTCTGTCATCGGTTTCCCATCGAAAGTCGAGGACCTCTGTAGGGCGAAACGTCGCCAATGAGATTTTATTGGTCTTGGCAAGACTGATTAGCTCCGCCAATCGGTTGTATACCCTGCCCCTTCTCAACAATATTTCTCGGCGAAGCTGCCAATTCCCCGAAGTATCCACATGCCCTACAGATTGGAGCTCGTTCGGATTGGATGGCCGAAAAGATTCCGGTCTCTTGTCGGAGGTATTCTTGTAAAGGTCGCACTCAACCCAGTCGAACTTCTTGTACTGCTGTTCCTCGCCCAAGCGCCGGAACGGAACGGGGTAGATCCTCACCCAGGTTCCATCCTCCCTCACGCCGGCCGTGCATACCGTCTCGCCATAGGAACTTGAGAGCGTTGGATAGGTCTTGACCGTGATGAGGATCCGCTCGCGAGACATATGCACCTCCGCTCACAGGTGACATGAAGTGAAGTTCCCCTTGCTCATTCCCTGTACGGCCTCGGCGACACAGTGTCGGTGACATTGGTGCGGATGGCGCTCATAGCAGGTGAGCGCCACTCTCTCGCCCTTCGCAACCCACTCGAGAATCCTGCCGAGGGATTGGCGTTGGTGCGGCAGTTGGTCGCGTTCGTACACCTCGAACAACGCGTCATAGTCCGCCTGCGTCTTGAGTTCGCGCCTCTGATCGGAGGCAATCCCCAACTCTGGAAGATGGACGTAAGCAATGCCGACACCTTTGCATGCGGTTTCCAAGGTGGATTTTGAGAAACCATACTTCCGGCTCAGCGGGTTACGCCGCACGTCGCATAGGATGGTCACTCCATCCCTGATCAACTGGTTCAAGTAGTTTTCCAGACTGCGCCCCTCGTACCCAATGGTGCAAAGTCCCGGATCCCCCCCCCGAGGTTTCGCCCGATTGATCGACTCAAGTGCGGCCTTGTCGTCACGAAGGACCGACTCTGCAATCCTGCTGTGAATCGCAAAATAGGGATAACGGCGATAGGTCTCTGCAACCAACGCATCGCCATTCAGATCGGCGATATGCTGCGCGAAGCCGAGCATTCGCTCGCGAGCTTCAAGCGGCAATCTGACCTCGCGCTGACCATTGGGGGTCAGGATCCAGAAGTTTCCCTGTTCATTCAGGAATCCACGATCCGACAATTTCCGCATGTCGACGTTGGAAGTGAATGAAAAGGCTCCAAACTGGTACGGGACGAACTCGTAGCTCGGTTCGGTTTCGACCTCGCGGGTGTAGAGAAACAACTTCTTCTGGAAATCCCGCTTTCCTGATCGGCAGCCCAGCGCATCCAACAGCGCCAGAAGTCGCCTTTGTCGTTCGAAGATCATGGCAGTCCGACCTCACTCACTCGTCTGGAAATAGGCCGCACTGACCGGGTGACGAGCAGCAAGCCAATACTTGCCCGATGAGGTCGAGCCGACGATGATCTTCACACATGAAACGCCCGTTCGCGTGGGAGGCGGCCTTCGATTCCGGCGCCGTGGCCTTGGATTGTTGTGCTGGAGCCACGCCCCACCGCCAACAACCGCAAGCTGTTGAGCACCACGAGGATTGTCCCGCCTTCGTGGCCGAGGACACCGAGGGATAGCGGCAGGATGCCGCCGATGGCCGTGGCCACGAGGATCGTCGCGGCCCCGACGCTGATGGCGATGTTCTGGCCAACGACGGTGCGGGTCCGGCGGCCGATGTCGATGGCCCGGACCAGGCTGCCCAGATCGTCGCTGGCAAGAACCAGGTCGGCCTTCGCGATGGTGCCGGCGCTGCCGCGAATGCCCATGGCGACGCCGACCTCTGCGGCGGCCAGCGCCGGCGCGTCGTTCACGCCATCGCCAACCATCATGATGGACCCGTTGGCGGATTGTTCACGCAGGAACTGATGCTTCTGCTCGGGGCGAAGTTCCCCTTCCGCGCGATCGATGCCGAGACTGCCCGCCAGCGCGCTGACCACGCCGCGCGAGTCGCCGCTGAGGATCATCAGCTCCATCCCGCGTTGGCGCAGTGCATTGATCACACCGTGAGTGCCGGTGCGCACCGTCTCGCGCAGGCGGAAGCCGACTGCCGGTCCGTCATCAATGCTGAGCCATGTCGCGGGCTGGTCTGTTGCCGTGCCATTGCCAGTGGATCGTCCCAGCAGAACGCGATGGCCATTGGCAATGCCCTGGATGCCGCGGCCGGGAACTTCCGTCACGTCCGTGAGTTCCACTTCCTCCAGATCGCGGCGCGTGGACAACCAGGCAGAAACGGCGCGCGAGGCCGGATGGTTCGAGCGATCCGCCAGCGCCCTTGCGATGGCGAGGTGTTGGAGCGATGCGTCGTTGGTGGTGCCAATGACGGATGGTTCGCCGGTGGTAAGCGTTCCGGTCTTGTCAAAGGCAATGCGGCGAATGCCCGCCACGGCCAGCAACCCGCGCCCGCCATGAAACAGCACGCCGCGACGCGCACCGGTGGCAATGCCGGCCATGACGGCGCTGGGGATCGAGAGCACCAGCGCGCACGGAGAACCCGCGACCAAGAGCACAAGGGCACGGTACGCGGCATCGTTGAAGGACAAGTCCGCCAGGAGCCACCAGACTGCAAAGGCAACCACGGTCGCGGTCAGGATCATGGCCGTGTAGATGCGGCCGACACGATCGCTGAGCACCTGCGCCGGCGAGCGGCGCGCCGGGGCACTGCGCACGAGATGGATGATCTTCTGGTAGGCGCTCTCACCGGAGGGGCGCAGCACCTCGGCAAGGATCGAACCGGTCATGTTGACAGCGCCGGAGGGAACCTCGCCGCCGGGGTGGGCCTCCTGCCATCCCGATTCTCCGGTCATGGACGACGTGTCGATGGAGGCTGATCCCTCCAGGATGCGAATGTCGACGGGGACGCGCTCGCCCGGGCGCAGCGCAATGCGCATCCCCGGAGACAAATCCTTTACCGCGATTGATGTTTCTTCCCCCTGGTCGTCCACTCGACGGGCCATCTCCGGCAAGTCCTGCATCAGCGCTGCCACGGCGTCCTGGGTCCTGCTGTCGGCCCACGCCTCCATGGCGCGGCTGGCGCCAAAGAGCACCAACAGGAAGACGGCCTCCTCCGGGTGGCCCAACAGCCACGCGCCGACCGCCACCAGCAACATCAGAAAGTCCACATCCACCTGCCAGCGGCGCAGGTTGCCGGCGGCTTCCTGAGCCGGGAACCAAAGCCCGGCGCCGGTTGCGACGAACAAGAGGCCAAAGCGCACGGGCCCCTCCGGCAGCAGAAGGGCCACGAGCAGGAGCCCCAGTGCCGCGCCTGCAAGCAGGGCGTGGTGCTTCCAGGGGGAAGGCTCGGGTGAAAGTGAAGTTTGCGAGTGATTGTGGCAGCAGCTCATGGACTCAAATCCTGACCTAGGCTGATCTAACCGTGCGCGAAGCCCCTTTTCAAGTCCAGTTCGTACTTTCGTCGGATTCGGCGAGTCCTGTTGGCATGGCCAACCGTCCGTTGGGGAAACTTGGCAGGGGTTTCCGCTTTCCAAATCCACGCGGCAGGGGTTCAATGCAAACGCAACGCGCCCAATGGGACGCAGAGGGCGCTTGCCATCAGGAGTCTGACCCGCCGTGCTCCAGACGATTCCCGCCTCGGCCCTGGTGCTGCTCAACCTGATCCTGTTCATCTATGCGTGGCGCGAGCGCGAGCGCTCGCCGTCGGCGTTCTTCATCGCCTTGTCGAGCATGATGCTCATCCTGTGGGCCAGTGGCGCGGGCCTTGGCCGCGCCTTTGGACCGGCGCGCTGGACCACCACCATGGTGATGATGCCGTATATCCTGTTGCCGGCGATCTTCCTGGTCTACACGCTGCTGCGTCCTTCGCCGCTGTTCAAGAAGATCAACCCCCTGGCGCTGACACCATTCGCCGTCGGACCGGCAGTGCTGGTGCTGGCGTGGGACGTCCTGCGCCGGTTGGATCCGCAGGAGGACATCGGCGAACCGATCCCGCGTTTGGTCTATTCATCCCTCGGCGACATGATCGTGACGGAGGGCTGGCTGGTCGTGGCGCATGCGATCGTGATCTGCGGGGTATCGATGTGGGTGTTGGCGCGGCGTCAACTGCAGGCGCGCACGGCATTGGAGGAACGCATCGGGAAGTACCTGTTCATGCCGATCGCCTCCGCGGTGATCTTCTCGATGGTGTTCTCGACGGTCTCGTTGGTGACGCCCATGGTGATGGTGCCGGGGATGGGGTTCCTGTGGATCGCGACGCTGCAGATCTCGATGCTGGTGGTGATTCGCTTCGAGGAAATCGACCGGCCGCTCTATCTGTCGCGATGGATCTTCTATGCCATCGTCATCCTGGTGGGGTTCATCCTTGGCAGCCTGATCGACACGTTCTGGGAGTCGGTCATGGGCGAGCGATTGTCGCTGGCCTCCGCGCGTGGAGCCCTGATCGGGACCATGGTGGTGGTGTTCCTGATCGCGCATCTGCCGGCGATCCAATCGTTGTTCGACCGGCTGTTGGTGCGCCAGGCATGGGAGTACCGCGAGTTGGTCCGCGCCGCGCAGACGGAGCTGTACGAAACGCGCGAGCGCCTGCGCCAGGCCGAGCGCCTGTCGGTCGTCGGCGAAATGGCCGCGCGCATTGCCCACGAGATCAAGAACCCGCTCGGGCCCATCAAGGGCTACACGCAGATGATGCTGGAGAAGCTGGACAAGTGCGAAGGCTTCCCGCAACGCGAGAACTTCACCCGCCATTTGTCCATCATTGCCCAGGAGGTGGAGAACATCGACCGCAAGGTCCGCATGCTGCTCGGCATGGCGCGACAGTCGGATCTGGTGCTGGCGCCGGTGAACCTGAATGACATCGCCGACCGGGCCGCGATGCTGTTGCGGTTGGAAGCAGAGGCGTTGGCCGGCGACCCCGGCGAGCAACGCCACACCATCCGCATCTTCGATGACTTCGACTCCGCGCTGCCGCCGGTGCCGTGCAATCGCGCTCGCATCGAGGAGGCCATCTCAAACCTGTGCCGGAATGCCTTTGAGGCGGTCAGCGACAAAGGCGAGGTGACCCTGCGCACGCGTGCAACACCCGGCCCCGACGGAGCGGCAGGGGTTGTCGTCCGCGTGGAGGACAACGGCCCCGGCTTCAGCGACTCCGCGCGGGCGCACCTGTTCGAGCCGTTCTTCACCGAGCGGCCCGGCGGCACGGGGTTGGGCCTGACCATCGTGAAGAGCCATGTCGAGGTGCACGGCGGCACCATCACGTTCACGCCCCGTCCCGGTGGAGGGACGATCGCCTCGATCTGGCTGCCACTCCGGCCCGTGGAGCCCATCCTCAGTGCCGAGGCGGCCCAGGGGGAAGTCCACCAACCGGATGACGAGGCCAAGGAGGCCATGGCGTCTTCCCGAAATGCCTTGTCATGACCGGGGGGGCGCTGGAAGACCTTCGCACCATTGTAATTCCACTGCTGGTGAGCCACTTATGTTCCTTCGTTTCGTTTCCGCCTTTGCTGTGATCTGCCTGTTGGCCATGTCCTTTCGTGCCGAAGCCCGCGATCCCGAAACTATGGGAATCCTGAAGGAGCGCGCGGAGAACTTTGTCGAGTGCATGCTGAAGGGAAGCGTGAACTCCATCGCCGGCGAGATGCATCCAAGCCTGCGCCAGACGTATACCAACGAGGTGGTGCGCAACATCTTCGGCGATCTGCACCAGCGCGGCGGGCGATTTGAGGAGATGGGCGAGGCGTCGCTCTCCATCGGACGCAACACGAGCGTCATCGCGATGATCCCGCTGAAGTACGCGAACAATTCGGTGACGGCCCGTTTGGTGTTTGAACGCGCGGGGAGGCATTCGCGCATCACCGAGTTTGCAGTCCTCCCCTACACCGAACCGGATCCGGACAGTGTCTGGCGCGATCCGAACGCGGCGCCTCCCGCTCCGAAGCCGCTTCCGAGTCCGCCGTACGCGAACGCGCTGGTATTCAAGGCCGAGACGGTGGAGTTGGCGCGCGCTGGCCTGGA
The DNA here is from genome assembly GCA_964625145.1 of uncultured Candidatus Sumerlaeota bacterium. Lineage (GTDB taxonomy): Bacteria > Sumerlaeota > Sumerlaeia > SLMS01 > JAHLLQ01 > CAYTRP01. Next base: position 7,398 of record CAZVAQ010000010.1, on the reverse strand, counting down.
GCCGCTGGCGTCCACACTCTACATGCCCACCATCGCGACGGAGGCTTCGCGCGTGCCGGCGGTGATCCTCGTGGCGGATGCCAACACGACCGGTGAACTCCCCATGGTCGGCACAAGCAATCCCCTGCGCGACATCGCAGAGGGCCTGGCCACACGCGGCGTCGCCGTGTTGGTGGTCGTGCCGACGATGGATGAGGTCGGCGACACGGCGGTTGCTGACGAACCAGGTTCGGAATTGGACGAAGCGCCGGAGATCATCATCATCGAGGATGAAGATGCGCAACCGGGCGAGATGGTCGCCTCCGATGATGAAACCGAAGATGCGGAAGTAGAGGCGGAGGTTGAAGCCGACGACACGCCGCAATCGCTCGTCGAATCGGTACACCGCCTGCTGGCCTCGCGTCCGCAGATTGATGACACGCGCGTGTACGAGATTTACCGCAACCAGCCGCTGACGCCCATACGCGACTTCCACATCCCGATGAACACCGGTCCGGATGGCTTCGCCTTGAAGACGTTCATGTACGTTCCGGCGGACAGTGTGGAAACCGGCGTCATCAAGAGCTACCGGGTCTTCCAACTGGCTGTCTTCCGGACTGCGGCAAAGGAAGCGGAAGTCGTTGATGCAACCGTCAACCCTGCCATGCCGGTGGAGCGGGTGTATACCGAGACGGGTCCGTACTTGATCGAGGAGATCACCGACGGCGAATCCACGCGCTATGGCCACGTGACGCGCGCGTTCATCGAAGACGTCGCGAAGATGGTGCGCACCGCGCGTTTGATGTGAGCAATGAGGTTGTATGTGATACGGCGCCATGCTCACACATCCGCCCGCTCATTGAGATAGTCCGCCAGGCTGGACCGGAAGACGCGCACGGTGCGGGGGCCGACTTTGATGGCGGCGAGTTCACCGCGCGCGATCAGCCGATGAACCAGTTGCCGCGAGATGCCCAGCAGTTCGCATACTTGGGCCACGCTCAACAGCTCGGGCATATCCTTCAGCTTCAGCTTCGGCAGGTAGTCGGATGCCGAGTAGACGGGTGACTTGGACGACATGGGGAGGCCTCGCGGCGGGGAAGATGGAGGCCGCAACATGCCACGATTCCCCAACCCGCTGTCGCGCCAGGCGCCTCTGATTCTGCTCTGATTTTGCTCTGCCGCGCGGTCAGGCGCGGTCGTCGAGGCTGAAGCGCAGGTACGCCTCGGCGGCGAAGAGGACCTTTGCCAAGACCAGCGCCAGAAACGCCGCGATGAGCGCAGTGATGTGAGGCGCACGGCCGTGGGTGCCGCCGGGTTCCACGGTGGAGGCCAACACGCGCAGCGTTCCGGGCTCCGCCGTGCCGGCGGCCTCGACGGGGAAGCGCGCTTCGGCTTGGGCCGCGGCGCTGGCGTTGATGCGCAGGGCCTGCTCGAGGCGAAGTCTCTCGGCCGCTGCCGAGGCCAGCGCGCCAGCGGACGTGGCGGCGTCAGCGAGGGCGGCCTCCTGTGCCTCCTTGAGCGCGGCCACCTGCATCTCGGGCTC
>CAZVAQ010000010.1:0-5776 GCA_964625145.1 uncultured Candidatus Sumerlaeota bacterium | reverse complement strand
AGCGACACGGCCTCCTGCGCGGACCCGGCGCGCGCACGCAGTTCCACGGTGGGGGCGTACTCGGTGGCCACGGTGTTGTCGACTTCGGTGTTGGCGATGGCGGTGAACCGGCCGCGCCACGACTCGATGGGGGCCGAAGAGCCCCGCGCCTGTCGCACGGCGTCCAGTGTGGCATCAGCCAGAAACATCGCGCGGAAGGCGGGCGGGTTGTAGCCGGTGGGCGTGCGGTCCTCGGCGCTCAGACGCGGCAGCGTCCGCACCAGCACCACGGCGCGGCTCTCAAAGGTGGTGGCACGGCGCGAAGAGGCGACGGCGTAGGTGACAAGGAAGGCGAGGACGGCGACGGCGACGACGATCCACTTGCGGCTCCACATGTGCCGCACAAGGTCGCGCGGCTGGAACTCGCGGTGCCCGGATGGTGTGGTGTTGGTATCGAGCGAGGTCGTGCCCATGGGTACCCGTCCGCCGGTGGAATGCCCTACAGATGCGCGGCCCAAGGCGCAGAGACAAGGGCAGGATGGCGTTTTCAGTCCTGCAAAGATGCCCCGGTCCTAAAGCAGGCCGGCGATGCGCAGCTCCTGCCGGAGCTGGTCCATCGCTTCGGAGCCGAACAGATTGGTCAACACCTGGGTGGCCCGGGCGCGATTGATCTCGTCTCCGCGCGCGGCGTGACAGGCCACAACGGCTATGTGGACCATGCGATCCGGTGGCGGCGGATCGAGGGCCAGCAGCGGTTGGACCAGCAGCGTCGCCTCCTCCAGGTCGCCGAGGCGCACGGCACACATCACCTCCATGGCACGTGCGCGCAGGTAGGAGGGATTGCGCTCGACGGCCATGGCAAAGAACCCGCGCGCCTGGGCTGCATCGCCGCGTTCGTAGTACAGCAGCACGCCAAGGTTGAACGGTGCCACGGCATCATGGCGAACGGCCTCGACGGCGAGGCGGAACGCGGCCTCCGCTTCATCCAATCGATCCAGTTCATAGAGTGCGTTGCCGCGCAACATCGGCACGACGACCGAGTCGGGCTTTTCCTTTGCGGCGAGATCGGCGTATTCCAACGCGCGCTCATATTCCCCCGAGCGGAATGCCGCATTGCTGAGGCGTTCGTAATCGGCGTGATGCAATCGCTCCGACCGCACACCCCACCAATCGCCCCAGGACCAGGCCACACCCAGGACAAGCATCAACGTGATGACGGCCAGCCGCAGATGACCGGAGCGCTGGACGCGCTGCAGGCGCAGCCACTCCCAGCCCTCCGCGATGAACATCGCCGCGAGGATGGTCGCGGGAAACATGATCGGCATGCGCAGGCGGCCGCTGGCGAAATACAACGCGATGCCGCCGGCCAACACCAACGCGTACACCCACATGAGGAGCACAAGATCACGGCGCCCATGGGACAGCAGGCCAATGAAGGCAACGGATGCCAGCGCCAAGGGGAAGATCCATCCGAAGGACAGGGGCAGCCAGCGCAGCACCCATGACGCGCGCTTGTGGATGTCGAACTCCTCGAAGTTGAAGATCTCCTTGTCGGAGCCCATGTAGACAGCCTTGCGGATCATCAACTTCAGCCAACGGCTGGGTGGGCTCAGGATGGCGCGACGCCCGTTGGAGCTCCAGAACTCGTTGACCTGTGTGAAGTAGCCCCGGTTCTCGTCATAGGACACGATGCCGGTCTCGCGCGCGCGTTCGAACCCCTGGAGCGCCAGTTCCCGGGCGGGGTTTCCGCCATGGGAGACAACAAAACCGGGCTGAAGATAATAGCGCCCGGTGGCGCCGGGCTTGTTCGCTTCGTAGAAGCTGAAGCTGCCTTGCCACGGCAGAAACAAAAGCTCGCCGGAAACGAGATAGTTGCGAAGGCCGAAGGAGCCGATGGCGAGCAACGGCAGCGCGAGATACACGCCGGCCAATGTCGCGCGGCGCTTGTGGATTCGAAGGCGACGAGCGATGTCGCGCAGCGGCAGACGGAACGGCGCCAAGCCCACAATCCACAGCGCCATAAAGGGAATGAGGACCGTGACGGTCGGGCGATTCAGCCATGCCAGGGCCGCAAGGGCTCCCGCACAGGCCGCCCACAGCAGGGCGCTGCGTGCTCCGCCCGCCAGACGCATCCGCAACAACGCCCACAACATGGCCGATTGAAGGACGACGACCAACGAATCGAGGATGAGTTGGTTCTCCAGACGAATCAACGGCGCATAGGTTGCCAAGATGGCCGCCGCGACGTTTGCCGAGACAAAGGACGCGCGCCCCGGCGGCAACAATCGCTTCGCCGTGTCCCAACCAATGGCGATGAGCAACACGCCCAGTGCATGCTGCACAAAACGCATGGCCCAATACCAGCCATCACCGGCGAAGACGATGACGCCCGCGAGCAGGATGGGATACAGTGGCGCCTTGAAGAGCGGCTCGGGGCCGAATCCTTCTCCGCGCAGCAGGGCCATTGCCGCGTTCTGCATCTCCTGCTCGTCCAGGAGCGGTTGATGGAAGAGCACCGACGTGGCGGCCTGCTCCTGCAGGTACGCGAAGCGCAGCAGCGCTCCAAGGGCGATCCACGCCAGCAGGGCTGTGCGATGACTGCGATCGTCCGTGGGGCGCAGGAGCATGGGTGTGGGTCAGTCCCTTGCGGCGAGCAGTTCGGGCACCACGCCAAAGTGCGGCACGACCTGCGTCTCGGGCTCTTCCGGCAGGATCGGCTCCAGCTCCATCTCCCAGGTGCTGGGGTGCGGGACGTAGATCGTGCGAATGCCGGCGCGCTTGGCCTGGTTGATGTCGCTGCGCGGCGAATTGCCGATCATCACGACTTCCTTCTCGGTCAGGCCGTACTTGTCCAGCACGGCGCGATAGTTCGCGGGGTATTTCTCCGGCACCACTTCCGCCGCGAAGACCTGGTCCAGCAGGCCCGAGCGCTTGACCTTCGCCATCTGGTCGTGCGCGTCCCCCTTGGTCACGATGATGACAGGGTAGTGTTGCGTGAGCTTGGGGATGGATTCCAGGACACCCGGCAGGAACAGGATCGGATGCTGGCGGAGGAACAGCACCCACTGGCGCGCGCGCATGCGCAGGCCTGCGTGCTCGCGGCGTCCGGCGTCGGACGCGAAGCACAACTGGCGAAGCGCCTCGGCCAGCGAAGTCTCGAAGCTGTTGTAGCTATAACCCAGGACGGGGATGTTCGTCTTCTCGCGGCGGCGCATGATCTCAATGACGGCCTCATCGGAGAACCCGAATCGACGGCCGGTCAGGCACAACCATTGGAGACATTCGAGGAAGAAGATGTTGTTCTCCCAGAGCGTGTCGTCCGCGTCGACGAGGACGGCGCGCAGGCCGTTGCGCGGCTTGCCATTTGCAGGTTGGAACGGTGATAACGATTTTGTCATTCGACGTTTGCCACATTCTCCCGGAGTGATTCGACATGTTGCTTCAGGTCCAGCACGGCGCGGGCGATGTCGAGGTCGCGGCACTTGGAGCCCAGCGTGTTCACCTCGCGGTTGATCTCCTGGCAGAGGAAGTCCATGGCGCGGCCCACTGCCTCGCCGTTCTTCGCGATCAAGTCGCGGAACGCATCGAGGTGCGCGGAGAGGCGTTGGCACTCCTCGGTGATGTCGGCGCGGTCGGCAAAGATGGCAACTTCCTGTTCCAGCCGGCCGGGATCGAGCGCGGCGCCCTTGGGGGAGAGCAAATCTTCGATGCGCGCCAGCAACCGGTCGCGATAGCGCGAGACGACATCGCCTCGGGCCTGCTCGACGGATCCGGCCAGGGCGGTCATGGCACCGATGATCTCGGAGAATGCCGTGCGGAGCCCTTCGCCTTCGCGGCGGCGGTCGGCCTCCAGGGCGTCGATGGCCTCGCGGGTGACGGCCGCCAGCTCGGCGCCGACCTCCTCCTTCCATTCCGGCTCGGCATCGGCGATCACGACGCCGGGCACGCCGAGGAGGCTTTCGGGGGAAACCTCGCGGTTGGGTTCAATCTGGCGCACCTGGGCGATGAGTTCCTTCAGGAGGGCGCCATTGATGCGCGCACCGCCGGAGCGGTCCTCGGCGGGTTCGAAGCGGACGAAAACATCGACCTTGCCGCGCTTGAGCCGGTTGCGTAACTCCGAGCGGACCTCGGGCTCGAAGGCGTGCAGGGACTGATTGAAGCGAATGTTCACCTCCAGGAACCGGCTGTTGACCGATCGCATCTCGACCGACAGGCGGCCGGCAGGCAGTTCCCGGCGCGCGGTTCCAAATCCTGTCATGCTCTGCATTCAATTCTCCCGTTGGGGGCCTTGTTGGCCAATACCCATCAGCTAGGGGCCGGCCTCCTCGGGCGCAAGGGGGAGTCGGCAATTTCCCTGATTCGGCCTCGCCGCCGGGCACGGCGACTTTCACAACAGTTGCAGGATCAGGTTGATCGTACCATCATTGCCAGTAGGAGCTGGTTGCTGAATGCACGGATTCCCTCCCAACGAACAATCACCTTCCTGCGCAGCTCTGGAGTGCGGCCGCTTGCTGCCGCTGTTTGCGCCGCAAGGCTTGCTTGCGGCGCGACAGCCAGTGCTGGTCCTGCAGGGCGGCTCTCCATCGTGGCATCCGCGGGCATGGGCGTGGGTCTTCCGGCATGAGAGTGCTGCGGCGGGAGCAAGCTCCTCGCCGCAAGGGCGCAAGCAAGCGTGCGCACTCCAGAGCTTCGCCATTGTGCGTTGGAGATGCGCTAGTCGTCCATTCTGCAGCCGCATAAGTCGCCTTATACATTTGCAGTATTTCCAGAGGGGAATGCATGATGCAGGAACCGAATGACGGGGGAAGTGTCCTGCGCATTGTGCATGTGGGGGACCTTCATTTCTGGCAGATCCCAAGGCTGTCCGACCGTTTGTTGTGCAAGCGGCTGTTGGGGACGGCGAACCTGATAATTAGACGGTCGCGGAAATTCGAACGCACCCGCGGGCCGGAGCTGGTGCAGGGCATCGCCAACGCCGCGCCGGATTGGGCGCTGTTCAGTGGCGATTTCACGACGACGTCGCTGGAGAGCGAGTTCGCGATGGCGAAGAAGCTGCTGCGTCCCTTGACGTCAGCCATGGACGGCCGGGTGCGGGCGGTGCCGGGGAATCATGATCGCTACACCCCGCGAGAGTTCCGCACGCGAGTCTTCGAGCGCTACATGGAGGCGCTCATGCCCGAGGACAACCGGGTGTACGGTGTGCCGATGGGCGGCGGCAACTTCCTGCTGGGTCTGGACTGCACGGCCGACAATGGGCTGGGGAGCTGGGGCCAGATCACGCCGGAGATGGTCCGGATCGCCGACCAGATCCTGCGGGCGAATGGGCGCGAGATCCGCCGCCTGTTCGTCCTGGCGCATTTCCCGGCCGAAGATCCCCCCGGGCTGGTACACGGAAATCGCCGTGGCCAGTTGCGGGGGGCTTCAGGGATGCTGTCGGTGCTGGCATCCGTCCAGGCGCCCATCCTCTGGCTGCATGGGCATCACCACCGGCGCTGGGGATACGGCAGCCCGGCAGTGCCGCACTTGAACTATCTGAATGCCGGGGCACCGCTGATGCGGTTCGGAGGGAGGGCGGCTGACTTGGGGTTTCTGGAGATCGTGGCCGGGGAGGAGGAAACGGCCGTCCTGCTCCGCCGGGTGGAGGGGGGACGGTGGACGCAGGAGCCGCTGGAGCTGCCGGCGAAACCGGGGCGGGTGGTCGTCTGGCAGCACTGAAATCCGGGCGAAGATGGCGGATATTGTGAGTCTTGGTTTTTTCCAGTTCGCGGGTTGACAAGCCCGACGATCTCATGGCTTC
>CAZVAQ010000009.1:13744-40980 GCA_964625145.1 uncultured Candidatus Sumerlaeota bacterium | reverse complement strand
GGCGGAGCCGACTTTGACTTTGAACAGAACACGCATCATTACCTGAGTGACGTGTGGTCATCGGAAGACGGCAGCGATTGGACCTTGATCAATGACAAGGCCCGATGGGGAGAGCGGCACTTGATGAGCATGGTCTCGCTGGGGCAGACCTTGTTCCTGGTCGGCGGCGACAACGTGGTGGAATTGGCAACGATGCGCCGGGAAACCTGGGTCTCCGCCGATGCAGTCGAATGGTGGCTGCTGGGCCAGTCGGGACCGTATGGATTGCACGAGGAGCCCCAGTACGAGGCCCGCATCAACCATGTGGTCCTGGGGAAGGGCGACGAGCTGTTCCTCATCGGCGGTCATCAGTATGACGCGGGGCGTTTCCGCGGAACCGGCAGATATCCGGGCACGTGGAGAAACGACAACGTGTGGAAATCGACCGGCGTGCAGGTCTTTCCGGAAGTCCCTTGAGTCAGCGGGATCGATGGCGTTGACTCCCTTCCCCACTCGGAGATCGGCCGCTGCCGCCCTCCTCCGGGTGGCAACCACCCTTCTCCCGGAATGACGCACTTCATGGCCACTTTTCGCAAAGGCACCCTGCTGGATGTCCGCATCGACGCCATCGCCTACGGAGGTCGGGGCATCGGCCGCCATGACGGGTATGTCGTCTTTGTGCCCCATGTGGCTCCCGGGGATCTGGCCCGGGTTCGACTGACGAAAAGCAAGTCCTCCTACGGCGAGGGGGACTTGGTGGAAATTCTGGAGCCCTCCGCCGATCGTGTGGAACCGCCGTGTTCGGTCTACACTCGGTGCGGTGGCTGCACGGGCCAGCACCTGTCCATGGACGTGCAACGGCATTGGAAGTCGCGTATCGTGGCGGACGCCTTGCGCCAGATTCCGGGCCTCGACGCTTCCACCGTCCAAATCGAGCCGCTGGTGCCCAGTCCGGATGATTGGCACTACCGCAACAAGATGGAGTTTACCTTTGGCCAGGAGGCATCCGATGCACCGCTGAAGCTGGGCTTTCATCTACCCGGAAACTGGAAGCACATCCTCGACGTGGAGAAGTGCTGGATTCAGCCGGAGCCGCTCAATCGCCTGCTGGAAGCCGCCCGCCGTGAGGGCGCCCGGCAAGGGCTCAATGCGTGGAATCCCGTGAGGCACGAAGGGACGCTTCGGCAGTTGCTGATCCGATGGAGCGTCGCCGAACAGAGCGCGTTGGTGGCACTCCTGACGGGGGATCGCGAGGGTCTGGACTTCGACGCCTTCCGGCGGGCGATCTGCGAGGCCTGCCCGGAGGTCAAAGGTTTCGTCTGGGGACTCAACGCCAACCGCAGCGACGTTGCCCGCGCGGAGGACATCCTGGAGACCTGGGGCGAGGACACGTTGCTGGAGCGGCTCGACGATCTGGAGTTTCAGGTATCCCTGGCCTCCTTCTTCCAGACCAACACGCGCGGCGCGGAGAAGCTCTACTCCGTGGCGAAGGAATACCTGATGCTGACCGGGCGCGAACGGTTGCTGGATGCCTACTGCGGCACGGGGACGATCGGACTCTTCTGCGCGCGGAATTGCCGGGAGGTGTTTGGATTGGAACTCCTGCGGGAGGCCGTGTGGGACGCGCGACTGAATGCGAGCCGAAACGGAATCGAGAACGCCACGTTCATGGCCGGCGACATGGCCTCGACGCTTCCGGCCCTCCTCGGCGGCATCGAGGGGCCGATCGATCGCCTGGTGGTGGATCCGCCACGGTCCGGCATGGACAAGAAGGCCTTGGCGGCGTTGCTGGAGATCCGCGCACCGGTCATGGTCTACGTCTCCTGCAATCCGACCACGATGGGGCGGGACCTCGCCCAGGCCCATGAGGCGGGCTATCGTGTCGAGCGCCTCCGCCCTGTGGACATGTTCCCCCAGACTTACCACGTGGAATGCGTCGCCCAGTGTATTTTGGCGGCTCCATGAAGTTTCTGGCGGTTTCGGCAGCGAGTCGCTTGACAGGGTATTGCCCCACCGGGGTTAGTGGGCGCATGAGGTATTGTGAGTGGTGAAATCGATTCTCGTCCCGACATTGTGCGTGGTTTCACTGGCCGCCGCTCTGGTGGCTTGTGGAGGCGGACGTGCAGCCAAGCCGGTGGACCTGGACCCCTTGGTGGCAGTCGTGGTGGATGACGAGCACCAGCCGCCGGTGACGGAGTCTTCCCACGGGAACGATTTGCTCATCCTGACGCCTTCGGCCGAAAACCTCCAGTCTGGTGAGATTGCCTTGATGGTAGATGGCTTGGCCATCTCGAGGCGCGAGTATGCGGCCGGGCTGCAGAAATTCATCGAGGAGAACCCAAACGTCGAGGATCCCGCGGTGGCCTACCGGCGGAAACTGCGGGATGAGCTTCTGTTGCTGGCCTACGTCCGGGATGAACTGGCCATGCAGGAGGAGGATTTCCGCAATCGCGCCCGGGCGGAACTGCGCGAGACCATCGCGGCCCTGGTGATGGAACGCATCATCGATTCGCGAATCACGGTCAGCGAGGAAGAGATCCGCGCCCGGTACGAGCGGGACCGCCAGATGTGGGTGCAGCCTCCACGGGTGATTGTGGAGCTGATCTTGGTTGCGACCCACGCGGAGGCGCAGGCGCTGATCCAGCGCATTGAGGCGGGGGAAAACTTCGGGGAACTGGCGCGCGTGTTCAGCCTGCACAGCTCCAGCCAGCGCGAAGGCCGGCTGGAACCTTTCCGCCGGGGGACATACAACGCCGCGCTGGAGGATGTTGCCTTTGCGCTCCGGCCCGGTGAGATGGGGACCGCCGAGACCGAGCGGGGAATCTTCATCCTGAGGAAGATCGCAGACAGCTCGGAGACCGTGACTCCGCTGTCAGAAGTGCGTGCACAGATTGCGGAGACGATCCGATTGGAGAAGGAAAACGCGGAGCGCGATGCCTTCATGCAGGACTTGAACGATCGGTACCCAACAACTTTCCAGCCAGCCAAATCGGCCCAACCGTGAGCGCCAACCGCACAGAAAGGAATGTGCTTTTTGACGTTCGCGGAGCGGCGGTGGATGAGGAAAGTCGTGCGTTTGCTGCCAGTTTGCTGAAAGCGTGGGGAGCTGAGCCGCCAAGATTTTCCCTATCACTACGAGGCTCTGGAAATTTGGGGAGTGCGGCTCCAGAGAGTTTGATCCGAACAGCACAGAGCGGAGTTCCGAATGTTGTTCTGGCAACTTGGCCAGTGTGGCCTGCGAAGTCTGCCGTGCCGGTTGTGTTGTTTGTGGGGCACGGAGCCGACCGGCTCAAGAGTATGAACCTGCGGACCTGGTCGGCACGGCGCGCGCCGTTGGTTCTGGTGCCTTCGCGTCGGGAGAAGGTTGAGTTGCAGGTCCTGCGCCGATTCGCACGTGACCGTGTTTGGGCGCTGGATGCAGGTCCGATGGAGTCGATCGTTGAATGTGCCCTTGAATGGATGGCCTCTGGCGACCAATCGCCTCCGCCCTTGCAAGTGGAGCAATGTTGCAACGCGCCCGGTGCCCTTTAGGCTTGGAACACTTGAGGCCCGTGGGTGAGAGTGGCACTGGCTGCCGTCGACCTTCCCGATATCCTCCCGCTCCCTGGAGATTGCTTCTCATGTCATCCGTCATCCGCCTCATTTACTCTTCCGGTTTGGTCCTGGGCCTTTCGTTTCTGGCGGGCATCGCTGCTGGCCAGCCTTCCCCTACCGGAGGCGATGGGACCCGCCAGTCCGCCGCTTCCGACCGGAGCTCCCGGCCGGTTCTTCCGTCCGGATGGCAGGCCAATGAGTATGAGGTTCCGTCCCGCCGCTTCACATTGGAGATCGCCCGATTCCCGACCAGTACCATGGTGGCGGGGTACTACAAGATGGGAATGGAGCAGAAGGGATGGGGGCCGCTGCAGGTTGCGACCAATGAGAAGGAAGACGTCGTCTACCTTGGCAATTTCAGTTCCATCTCGGCTGCGATGTTTGCTGCGAAGGAATTGGAACTTCAGGATATTCCTTCGGCGAAAATCGTCGACGTGCCGCAGGGCATCACATATGACAAGATGGGTGTGGATGGGCCGCTGCGAGATCCCTTCACTCCGTCCACCGCGGACTCGCGCCTGATCGACGCTGAACAAGCCGCGCGCCAGGTGGCGATGTTGGTGGAGAGTCCACCCGCAGGCATCAGCGATCCGGCACGGTTGGCTCTGGAGAAGTTGGCCATTGAGTCCAACTGGGCGGCATTTGGGAACGATGCAGGGGTTGTGGCGGCGGAACTCGCCCGGTTGAAGGTCGAAGTCCAACTGGCCTTTTTCCTCTCCTCCAAGGTCGCCTCCGGCGAATGGCCTGCCTCCGATCCCGTGCGATTGGCCGCAGGCGAGGTGGCGGCGGATCTGCTCTATGGTTGGCTGCGCGATTGGCGGGCGACATGGGCCGCCAGCAATGCGTTGCTGGAAGATCCCGCCCGCTCGCCGGCAGGACGCGCTCGCGACCGGCTGCGCTTGGCGGCCGTGGAGGTGGATCATGCTTCCGCCCCCACCCCCCTTCGCCCGGAATGGAACCGCGTACGGCTCCAGCTACGCCGGGCATGGGATGAGGTGCCGCTGAACGCCGAGCGGGAACAGGCCAAAATCGAACTGGTGTATTTGCAGACCTTTGCTTGGGAAGGGAACTGGGGACGGGTGGAGGAGCTCGGACGGCAGTTCGTGGCTCGCCACAAGACCCGCTTTCCCCATGAAGCCGGGCTGGCATTGTTGATGGTGGCCCAGTCCATGGAGCGCCGGGAGGCGTGGGACGAGGCGTTGGAAATGCTCGACGGGCATTTTGCGGGCCGCCCCCTGCCCGCCCAAGATGGCTTGTACATGGGATTTGACCGGCTGGATTTGTCGGAGCGATACCGGCAAGCCCGGCGGCGGCTGGCCAGTTCAAAAATCGCGGGGGAATCGGGCTTGGATTCGACGGACCAGGTTGAAACGGAGATTGGGGGGAATTTGCCCTGATTTACGGGGTCGTACCCACGGGATCAAAGTCCAGCCAAATGAGTCATTTGTGCGCGGACGGCAAAACCGTTGACACTAAACTGCGGAGGGGTGATCTGTTGCGAGAAAGGCGTGAGCGGGCGGCCCCGATTCCTTTCCGGACATTGCCGAATATGACCCCCTCTCGCCCATGGATGCAGGCGAACTGAATGGCTCAGTATACGGGAGACTATTACAAGCTGCTGGGACTGCCGCGCGATGCCCCGGATCGGGAAGTCAAGCGCGCCTACTACAAGCTGGCTCGCGATCTCCATCCGGACAAGGCACGTTCGGATGAGGAACGCGCCAAGAATGCCGACGCCTTGGCGTCAATTTCACAAGCTTACAACACGCTGAAGGACCCCCGCAAGCGCGCGGAGTACGACGCGTCGCGCGGCTACACGAAGGCATCCGGTGGGCCTGCTGCTGCGGCGGGACCGATTGGTGGCGGTGAAGCCGTTGCCGGGCCTGCGGAGCCTGCTCCCCTCGGTGCGCCGAGGCGACCTGTCACACCGGCAAAGGCGCCGGCGGTCCCCCAACAGGCCGCGCCGCCGGGCGCTCCGCGCATTTCCCAGAATGACATCATGGCCCAGCGCAAGTCGATGGCGCAGAAGGCCTTCGTCCGCGGGATGCAGTACTTCAAGAGGCAGGAGTTGAAGGAGGCGTTGCCGCTGTTTGAGGCCGCGGTGACGCAGGATCCCGAGTCCGAGCCACAATACCATCTGAAGTTTGCACAGTGCCTGATGCGCACGAAGGGGAGCTACAGCAGGGCGGTGACCCATGCACAGCTTGCGTGTGAGATGGACCAGTACAATATAGACTTCAAGTTGATGCTGGCGGAGATCCACGAGACAGCGGGTGCGACGAGCAAGGCGATCGAGGTCTACGAAGACGTGCTGCGATGGGATCCCACCAATGCGATGGCCAAGCTCAAGCTGGACGTGTACTCCAAGGGCGGGAAAGGTTCCCGCGGCAAGGCCTTGCTGGCGGGTTCGCAAAGTGCCCTCGGCAAGCTATTCCCATCGCTCTTCAACAAGAAATAGCTCGAGACGGGATGCGGCCCAATGCCGAAGGCAATCGGGATAGATCTGGGAACAACGAACTCCGTCGTGTCCTTCATCGACGCGGGGCGGATCGAGACCATCGCCAATCGCGAGGGCTCGCGACTGACGCCTTCGGTCGTCTTCTACAAGGCGTTGGACGAGGTCATCGTCGGCGAATTGGCCAAGCGGCAATACGTGACAAACCCTGGCCGGTGCGTGCGGTCGATCAAGCGAATCGTCGGCAAGCGCTTTTCGGAAATCGGCGAGGATCTCGAGGACCTGCCCTATGAGGTCGTCGAGTTGGAGGACGGCATGGCGGGCGTGCGCCTGGATGGGGATGTGGTGGTGCGCCCCGAGGAGGTATCGGCCGAGATTCTGGACACGATGCGCCAGGTGGCAGAGGATTTCCTGGGGGAGAAGGTGACGGACGCCGTCATCACAGTGCCCGCGCATTTCAACGATCAACAGCGGACGGCGACCAAGGTTGCCGCCGAAATGGCCGGACTGAATGTCCAGCGAATCATCAACGAGCCAACGGCCGCGGCTCTGGCCTATGGCGTCGGCCATGACGACCGGTCCGGGATCGTGGCGGTGTTCGACTTTGGAGGCGGGACGTTCGATATCTCGATCCTGGAGATCACAGGCGATATCTTCGAGGTGCGCTCGACGAACGGGGACAATCACCTGGGCGGCGATGATATTGACAACCGCATCTACCAGGAGATTCGCGACGGAATCCTGCAGCAGCACCACATTGATCCGGCTTCGGATCCGCAAGCTTCACAGCGCCTGAGGGAAGCGGCCGAGAAGGCGAAGTGCGAACTGTCCACGCTCAACAGCACGGTCATCTCGCTTCCCTTCATCGTGGCCGATTCGCAGGGACCGAAGCATTTTGAGATGGAGCTGACGCGGTCCCATTTCAATGAGATGATGGATAGCATTTACCAACGCCTGTTTCCCCCATGCCAGCGCGCGATCGAGGATGCCAACCTCAGCGTGGACCAGATCGAGGAGGTCCTGCTGGTTGGCGGTTCGACGCGTATTCCGCGCGTACAGGAAATGGTGCGGGAGTTTTTCGGCAAGGAGCCCAACCGGTCCATCAACCCGGAGGAGGCCGTTGCGGCCGGCGCGGCGGTTCAATCGGGGGTCATCACGGGCGCCATCCGCGAGGTGCTGCTCATCGACGTGACGCCGCTGACGCTGGGGATTGAACTGGCCGGCGGCGTGTTCAAGGAGCTCATCCCGCGCAATTCAAGCATCCCCTGTGAGGAGAGCCGCAAGTTTACCACCGTGGTCGACAACCAGACCAGCGTGGTCGTGCATGTGCTGCAAGGCGAGCGCAAGATTGCCGCGGAGAATCATTCGCTCGCGAAGTTCCGGTTGGTGGGGATCACGCCCGCGCCAAAGGAACTCCCGGAAATCGAGGTCAGGTTCTCCATCGATGCGGACGGCATCCTTTCGGTGTCCGCGACGGACATGACCACGGGCGCCGTCACGGGTGTGGTCGTGGAAAATTACGGAGAGATTGGTTCGCGGCGCGAAGAGATCCAGCGCATGGTGGAATCGGCCAGCAAGCATGTGGAGGAGGACGAGACCTTCCTGCGCTCTGCCGAGAAGCGCGCGCACATCGAAAGGTTGCAGGACGAGGCGAACAAACTCATCGCCGCCATCGGCGAGGCGCTGGGACCGGAGCGGATCAAGCTGCTCAAGGAGACAATGCTGCGGTTGGATCTGGCCATCGAGGCGGGCGACGATCGCAATTACCAGGCGCTTGAGCAGCAGTTGCGCGAACACATGTCCGAGTACACGCAGGACGTCGAATTGCAGGAAGCGCTGCATCGCAGCCAGGCAGCCTCGCGTTCGGAGGAGTTTTCCACCGGCAGGAGCACCTCCAGGTTCGAAGAGCAGGAAGATTTCGAGCCGATCAAGATCTCGCCACAGGAGAAGCTGCAGGAAAGGGCTCCGGAGCCACCTGTGAAGACCCGGGAGCCTGAACCTGTGGAGGCAAGTGAACCGGAAGAGCAGGACATCCTGACCGGCCGTCAATGGGCGCCGGCTGTGCCTCTCTACGAAGGTGAGGAAGACCAGACCGAGGACGAGGCCTTGAAGGTCGCCGAATACGAGCTGAGCTTTACCCACGAGAAGTACGACGAAGCCGCGCAGGATGGCGAGTTCGACGTGAACGCCATCCCGCCTCCGCCGCCGGTTTGACCGCGAGTCAGATTCCTTCGCCCATCCATCCGCCCTGGATCGCCAGCAGATCCTCCGCCGACTGACCATTGCGCTCTACCCGCGCGGAGCGATCCATGACGCGCGCGTAGAGCTCTTCGTATCGTGGGATCACCTTGGAGGCGAGGTAGCGCGCCTCGACCCTCTGGCGGCCGAGGCGGCCCATCTCCAGCAGTCGTTTGGAATCGGACAGGATGTCGATCGCGTGCGCCGCCATCGTTTCGACATCGCCGGGGGGCGCCAGGAATCCAGTCTCGCCGTGGTCGATGACCTCGGGGAGACCGCCGGATGCGGAGGCGACGACCGGTATCTCGCAGGACAGGGCCTCCAGCGCAGCCAAGCCGAAAGATTCGTACTCGCTAGGGAACAGGAAGAGATCCGCACAGGACATGTAGTGCTCGATGCTCTCCTGCTTGCCGAGGAAGCGGACATGCTGCAGGACACCGAGCTCGCGTGCGAGGGTGTGCGCCTTGTCGCGATCGGGTCCGTCGCCGATCATCAGCAAGACGGCGGGAATCCGTTCGCGGACCCTTGCAAAGATCCGGACGACATCCTCGACACGCTTGACGGGGCGGAAGTTGGAGATGTGCATCAGGATCTTCTCGCCGTTGGGCGCGAAATGACTGCGCTTGCAGGGCACATGGCCGCGACGGAACTTCGAGGTGTCGACAAAGTTCGAGATCACCTCGATAGGACGGCGAATATCAAATTCGCGGATTGTTTCCGCCTTAAGCCATTCGGATACCGTCGTCACCGCATCGGATCGATTGATGGCGTACTGAACGAGTGGAAAGAAGGACGGCGCACGGCCGACGAGCGTGATGTCCGTGCCGTGCAGCGTTGTCACAACGCGGAAGGGATGTGTGTCATGCCCCAGCGTCGCGCGCGCGATGAAGGCCGATATGGCATGTGGAACGGCATAGTGCGCGTGCACGACGTCCAGGTTGTGGTGCTGGACAACCTGCACAATCTTGGATGAGACGGCGATGCCGTACAACTCACCTTGGAGTACGGGATATTCGAGTGATTGGACTTCGTGGAAGAAGACGCCATCGATGGCATCATGCACGAGCCTGAAGGGGACGGCCGAGGAGATGAAATGGACCTCGTGGCCGCGCAAGGCGAGGAAGCGTCCCAATTCGGTGGCTACGACACCGGAGCCGCCGTAAGTGGGATAACAGACGATGCCAATCTTCATGGTTGTGGACCTTTGGGGCTCTCACTGGCTGAAGGCGTAATGCCCATAACGGCGCTCGGGCCCTGTGCAAGGCTGGGGCCAATCCCGTCAGGAATTCCACGGTGCTGCGGCCAGATCCAATCCCGGGGCCGCATTGAGCCGCATACCCACGGCTCCCTCCTGTTGATGAACCCAATATCCCAGTCCGGCTATCATGGCCGCGTTGTCCGTGCAGAATTCCGGAGCGGGGATGGCGATGCGAATTCCCGGCAACCGGCTGGCGGCAGCAGCGCGGAGCCCCCGATTGCAGGCAACGCCCCCGGTCAGGGCCAGGCGCCGCAGCCCCGTCTGCTTTAGCGCGCGGGCTGCCTTGGCCAGAAGCACTTCCACGCAGGCCGCCTGAAAGGATGCCGACATATCGGCCACGAAGGGCTCATCAGTGGGCTGATTGTGTCGGATGCGATCCTCCACGATTCGGGCAACGGCGCTCTTCAGGCCGGAAAACGAAAAGTCCAGACCGTCGCCCTTCATCAGGGGGCGAGGCAGACCGAACGCACTCGGGTTGCCGGACTGGGCCAACTTGTCCAGGAGCGGACCGCCCGGGTACCCGAGGCCGAGCAGCTTCGCGACCTTGTCGTAGGCCTCCCCCACCGCGTCGTCCATCGTCTCGCCCAGAATATCATAGTCCAGCGGACCACGCACTTCGATGAGGCTGGAATGTCCGCCGCTGGCAACGAGTGCGACGTATGGCTCAAACGAACCGGAAGCGCTCGCATCCAATCCCCACGCATCGCTTTCCCGCGCGAGTTGGGGCGACCAGGCATGGGCCGCTATGTGATGAACCGCGACGAGTGGAAGCCCGTGGCGGAGCGAGAGTCCCTTGGCAAACTCCGTGGCAACGAGGAGACAACCGGCCAAGCCGGGACCGCGAGTCACGGCAATCGCAGCAATGTCTTCGATGCGGACTTCGGCTTCGGCAAGGCATTGAAGGAACAGGGAAGCGCAGCACTCCAGGTGCGCGCGGCTGGCAATTTCCGGCACGACTCCGCCATAGCGCGCGTGGATGTCGATCTGCGACGCGATCGTATTCGCCAGAACGCGGCGGCCGGAATCGACCACCGCGAAGGCTGTCTCATCGCAGGATGATTCGATGCCGAGGATCAGCAAGTTAGTCCTTCCGCCCCTGGCGCATCTGCATCATGCGGTCCAGGGCAATCATGCCCCACTTGGTGGTTTCTTCATCGACGCAGATGATGTGACGTGGCTCGCCATCCAGGATGGATTGCATGGAATCCGCCAGAGCTTCCGGCGAGATGCGGAACATGGTCGAGCATTGGCAGGCAAATGGCGCGAGGGAGGTGATGAACTTGTCGGGGTTTTCCTTGGCCAACCGGTTCACCAGATGGTGCTCGGTGCCAATGGCCCATGCGGTGCCGGGTTCTGAATCGGTGACGGTTTGGACGATCACCTTTGTGGAGCCGGAAATGTCGGCCTTTTGCACGACCTCGAAGGGGCATTCCGGATGCACGATGATCTTGATGCCCGGATGGCGCGAGCGCCACAGGTCGGGGTGGGCGGCCTGGAAGTTCTGGTGCACGCTGCAGTGCCCGCGCCACAGGACGACCTTGGCCCGCGCGTAGTCCGCCGCGCTGTTGCCGCCGTTGGGCTTGTGCGGATCGTAGACGATCATCTCGTCCAGCGCGATCCCCAGCGCGTGGCACGTGTTCCGGCCCAAGTGCTGGTCGGGGAAGAAGAGCAGCTTCTCGCCGCGCTCGAAGGCCCATTCGACGACCTGGCGCGCGTTGCTGCTGGTACAGACCGCGCCGCCGTTGCGGCCGCAAAAAGCCTTCAGCGCCGCCGTGGAGTTGATGTAGGTGATGGGGACAAAAGTGTCGTCGGTGGCATCCTGCAGGACTTCCCAGGCGTCCTCGACCTGGTCGATGTCGGCCATGTCTGCCATGGTGCAGCCGGCGCGAAGATCGGGAAGCAGGACGGTCACATGGTCCGGCGTCACCATGTCCGCCGTTTCGGCCATGAAGTGCACGCCGGCGAAGATAACGTACTCCACATCGGTGAGCGATGCGGCGTGGAGCGAGAGGTCGAGACTGTCACCCCGGCGATCGGCGAAGTCGATGACATCGTCGCGCTGGTAATGGTGACCGAGGATGATGAGGCGCTTGCCGAGTTTCTTGCGCAGGCTCTCCAGCCGCTGCCGCAGCTCGGGAGAGACGGGCTTGTTGCCGATGAGTGGCTGCAGGACGGCCGCGGCGCCGGTGGGTGTGGCGGATGTTTGTTGCTGGGTCATGAATGAGAGGCCCCTCTCCTCGGTTGGCGGGAAGAGGGTGCCATCATGCCTGCGGACCGTGCAACGCTGAAGGCGGGATTTGGTCGCCTTATCCGGCGGCTTCGAAGAGAGGATTCTTGTCGTCGATCTGGGCCTTGCGAGCGGCGACGACCTGGCGGCTGCGGATGCCGAGCATGCGGGCAGCCGGGTTCGGGGAGTAGCCCACGCGCGAGATCGTGTCCATGATCAGCGCCTTGGTCTCCTTGTTGATCTTGTCACTGTCATTGATGGCCAAGGAAACCGTGGAGCGGCTGTAGCCGGTAATACGGGCAATGTCACGAATGGTCAGGCCACCGTTGTTCTCGAGCTTCATCATGGTACTCTCCTCCTCCGGGGATCGGATTCACGCCATTTCCTAGAGAGAACGACGTGCCATTTTCGAACCGTCGCGAAAGAGATTTCAGGTAAAGAGATTTACTAGCCGAGTTCTGATTCCTCAGGCTTTGCGATGCGCGGTTGCCGGCGGCGTTCGATTCCCGGGACGGACAATTTGGACCGAGGAAAACTGTTTCTCCCTGTGCTTTGTGAGCAAAATGGGCCACCTCTCTGTTCCGCGTTGCCCCAGTGTCGGAGCCATTCAGAATGCCTGTGAAGGAGATGCCCATGTCTGCTGAGAAGCCTCACCCCTTGTCCGGGAAAACGGTCTGGCTGACCGGTGCCAGCCGCGGGATTGGCCGCGGGATGGCACATGCCCTGGCCCAGGCCGGTGCCGAAGTTGTCCTCGGAGCCCGCAACCTCGAGATGCTGGAAACCGTGGCGCTGGCCATTCGCGCCGATGGTGGAAAGGTGCACAGTCTTCCGTTGGATGTGGCCGATCCGCAGGGTTGCCGATCTTTCGGCGAGAAGGCCGTGGAACTGGCCGGACCGCCGCATGTCCTGGTCAACAACGCCGGAATGGGCATCTTTCGCCCCATCGACGAGTTCCGCGAAGACGAGTTCGAGCGGCAGTTTCGCGTGAATGTCTTCGGCGTGTATTACATGACGCGCGAGGCCGTGCCGCACATGAAGTTGATCGGGGGCGGGCACATTGTAAACGTCTCCTCGCTGGCCGGCGAGAGCGAAGCCAAGATGGCCACGGCGTATTTCTCCACCAAATATGCCCTCAATGGATTCACCAAGTGCCTGTTCCAGGATGTCCGCGAGCACAACATCCGGGTGACATTGCTGTGCCCCGGGTCGGTTGACACGCGCTTCCACCAGGATTCCCATCCTCTCAGTCACGCGAAGGACCAGAGTTGGATGGTCACGCCGGAGCAGATCGCCCGGACCTTGGTGCACGTCCTGTCGATGCCGGAGGAAGCGCTGGTGAGCCGTGTGGACGTGCGTCCTTCGCGCGTCCCGACCAAATGAGGACGCTGCGATGAGTCCGTCTGCGGTGGGATTGGTGGTTGTCGCTGCGGGGAGTGGCTCGCGGTTCGGCGGCCTCAAGCAGTTGGCGATCCTTGGGGATCAGCCATTGCTGGCGCATGCAATGAAGGGACTCGGCCCGGTTGCCTCGCAGGGACATCGCGTGTTGGTGGTGCCGGACGCACTGGAAGCAGAAGCGGGATGGAGTGACCTCTGCAATGATGTAGGACTAGGTTGGAAGATCATTCGCGGCGGCAGCACGCGGGCAGAGTCCGTGCGCAACGGTGTCATGGCGCTGCCGGATTCCATCGATGTCGTGGCGGTGCACGATGGGGCGCGGCCCTTTCCTCCGCTCCGGGAAACGGAACTGGCTCTCGGGCGATTGAGGGATGCTCCAGATCTGTCGGGAGTGATCATTTCCTCGCCGGTTGTCGATACGATCAAAAAGTTGTTGGCGGACGGCAGGAGCATCGAGGCGACGCTGGACCGCAATCAACTCGCCCGGGCGGAGACGCCGCAGGTTTGCCGAAGGACTCACCTGCTGGCCGCACTGACCGGGGACACATCCAGCACGGACGAAGGCAGTGCCCTGGAAAAGGCAGGTTACAAGGTGGAAATCATGTTTCACAACTCGTGGAATCCCAAGATCACGGTGCCGGCAGACCTGGAACTGGCCAGGGCGTGGCTGGCCTGCCGGGAGAACAAGGCATGAATCAGGACATCCGAATCGGACAGGGCTATGATGTTCATCGGTTCGCGCCAATGCGGCCTCTGGTCCTGGGCGGAGTGACGATCCCGCACGACCGCGGACTCGATGGCCACAGTGATGCGGATGTGTTGCTGCACGCGCTGATGGACGCCATCCTGGGATCACTCGGCATGCCGGACATCGGCCACATGTTCCCCAACACGGACGAGCGTTGGAAGGGCGCCGACAGCAGGGTCCTGCTGCGGGAAGTAATGGCGCGCGTGACGGCGGAGGGCTGGCGCGTGAACAACGCGGATTGCACGCTCATCGCGGAGGAGCCGCGCATTGGCCCTCATGCGGAAGCGATGCGAAGCAACATCGCGAAGGACCTCGGCGTGGAAGTAGGCTGCGTCGGAATCAAGGCAACGACCAATGAACGCATCGGCTTTGTCGGCCGACGCGAGGGGATCGCGGCCTTGGCGGTCGTGCTGCTTGTGCGCAGAAATCAACCCTGAAAGGGAACTTGGGAATGGCTGCAACTGCCACTTCAGTCGCCGGGAGTGCGGCACTTCGCGAGCCGTTGCTCATGGCACCGCACTTTTCTCCGCGTCCGTGGGGCGGGCGTCTCCTTGAGAGGGAGCTGGGGAAGCCCCTGCCGCCAGAGGTTGCCATCGGGGAATCGTGGGAACTGTCCGACCACCCCAGCGGCCGATCGCGAATCGCGGATGGTCCGTTCGAGGGAGAAGAGTTCGGCGCCCTGCTCCGGCGATTTCCGAGGGAGATGATCGGCCGGGATCTGGCGCCGGAGCGCTATCCGCTTCTGGTGAAGATTCTGGACGCCGAAGAGGATCTGTCCATTCAGGTACACCCTGACGATACCTATGCCATTCCCAGAGGTGATCGCGGCAAGACAGAGTGTTGGTATATCATGGATTGCGCCTCGAATGGTGAAGTGATTTTTGGGCTGGCGGACGGTGTAAAGCCGAATGATCTGGAGCAGGGTGCCAAGGACGGCTCTATCGAAGAAATGGTCGCCCGGCATCCCATCCACCGGGGGAGTTTCTTGTTCGTGGAGCCGGGGACGGTTCACGCGCTGCTAGGCGGGACATTGGTCTGTGAAGTCCAGCAGTCCAGCGACACCACCTATCGGCTGTGGGATTGGAATCGCAAACCGGAGCGGGAGCTGCACATTGCGCAGAGCATCGAGGTGACGAGCGCGCAACTTTCCGATGCCCAACGGCAGCAATTGCCTGCAGCAGGTGAATTGGCCGAGCCGGTCGTGCTGACGGATAATGCCTACTTCCGGGTGCATGCGGTGGATGCGCGCGGCGATGGGCGCACGGCGCTGCCGGCCGACCTGGCGGACACGGGGATTATCATTGTGTGCGTTGAAGGGTCGGGTGTCTTGATGGGGCCAGATTGGTCGCGGCCGGTGAATAGGGGCCAAACGCTGTTCGTACCTGCAGCGTGCGGCCGTCAGGTATCCCTGAGCGGAAATCCCGTGCGTGTAATTGTGGCGGAAAGCAGGGAGCTGTAAGATCAATCCTTGGAAAGTGAGCGGCGATGTCTGCTTGGCTGATTGCGATCATTGCGTTGAGTGCCGTTTGCGGTTTGGGCATCGCAGGTGTGGTGATGACGAAGTCGTTGGACCAGCGGTCGCGGTTGACCTGGGTGGTGACCATCGCGGTGTTTGAGACTGTGGTGTTGTTCGGGTTGCTGGCGATGTGGATGCTGACGGGGATGGGTTGACGTTGGTGGCGGCGGGAATGAGGATTGACCCGAGTTGCCGCCGGTCAAGGATGCCTGTCCTGTTCGATCCAACGGTACGAGAGACTTGAAGAGTCAGGATAGCGGGTTATGTCGAGCGTGGAGTCCCTTTCTACCGCCGGTGGCTGCCAATTGGCAGAGCGGCTGGGTTTCAATGGAGCGGTGGCCACCTACAAGGGGGTACTGACGGCCAACCTGCGCAATGTGTGCGTGGTGGCGCTGGATAAGAGCCAGTTTGCCCACCTGCCGGCCCTGTCACGCTTTCGCGAGGAATTCGACAAGATCCTGAAGGCCAACCCCGAGGGGATCGCCCTGGCCGTGGACTACGACGAAGAGCCGGGCTATATCTGGGCTGCGTTCGAATATCTGAAGGGAATGCACCTGGGCTCCTACATCCGGGACAAAGGCCTGCCGAGCACTCCGGACGCCGTGAGCGTCATCGCCAACACCGTCGGCGCCCTGATGGGTCTGCACCGCATCGGCGTCCCCCACAGGATCATCACCCCCGCGTCGATCTTCATCAAGGATCCGGGCGAAGTGCGCCTGATGCACGCGGGTTGGGCGGGGTTGCTGTTGGGCGTTCAGGGCGGACCTGCCCACCCCTGCTTCATGAGCAATCTGCCGTTTCTGGCGCCGGAAGTTGCCGCGGGTGGAGAGGGGGATTTTGCCTCCGACATCTATTCGCTGGGAGCGAATCTGTACTTTCTGGCGACGGGTCAGCCGACCATGTGGGGAGATGATCCCGTCACGCTGGCAAGATCCATCGCGAGCACACCGCTGGACCTGAGCCCGATTCGAGACAGTGTGCCGTGGGAGTTGGCCGAGTTGCTGGAGGAGATGCTCGCCTTCGATCCCGACGAACGGCCGCTGAATCTGGAAGCGCTCAAGGAGCGCATGGATGATCTGAGCGAGAAGCTCGCGACGGAGGCCACGGTTCCGGAGGTGGCGCCGGAAGACGGTGCTGCTTCCTACTCTTCGTTGGCTGCGACACAGCAGAATGTCGAGTACGAAGCTGATGAGCCGACCCCGACGGAGTTCTCACCCGAACCGGAGGAGCTGGACGAACCGCCAGAAGTAGCGCAACCAGCAGCGGCGCCAGTGCCCAAGCCGAGAGTCAAGCCGCCGGCTTTTCAGGAACGCTCTTTCGAGCCACCTTCTTCTGGTCTGCCCCCATCATTGGAGAAGCCGGGGAGTGGACCGGCAGTGGGCTCCTATAGCGAGCCGATCTCAGGCATTGGTTACAGCGATCCGCAGACGGATCCGGAGACCGCGCGCCTGCTGCAGATGGCGCAGAGTGCGCGCTCGGAATCGTACCGTCTTTCCCAAAGTGACCCGGAGATTCAAATCCCTCGCGAAGAGCCGGATGCGCCACCCGCCTATATTCCTCCCCCGCTTCCGGCGCCGATCTATTCGCCTCCACCTCCCATACTTCCAGGTCCGGAGACCCATGGCAGCCAGGGTTTCAGCCGCAAGCCGTTGATGTTGGCGGCGCTCGTGATACTTCTGTTGGTGGTTGGCGTTGGCGTCGGGGCGATGTACCTTGCGGACGCTTTCTCCTCACCATCACGACCCAAGGAAACGGTGACCACGCCTCCGACTGAACCGCGCCCAACCGTCAACAAACGTGAGCAGCTCCGTGCCGAGTATGATTCGACGGTGCAGCGCCTGCGCCAGATGGCCGTCGCCCAGCGAAGCTACGCGGCGAAGTTCGGTGTGTGGGTCCAAAGTCCCGACCGACTGGACGAGTTCGCCGTTTCGTCTGATGTGCTGCTGGATGCTTGGGGCACCGCGTTGGAATACCGGCAGCGCTATGTGGTGTCTGCGGGGCCGGACAAGAAGTGGGACTCGAACCAGGGCTCTTCGGCGGACGATTTGTGGATCAATAGCGACACCATGGAGCTTGGTGGTTGGTCGCCATGAAGCTTTTCGCCTGCTGACCTTGCAGCCGATCGCTGGGGTTGTCCCTTGCATCGTCCGGTGGGATTCGATAGGATGCTCATTGAGCAGTTAATGGTGGCCTCGAAGGAACAGCAATGACGACTCGCCAGCGAATCCTGATCACCGGTGGGGCGGGCTTCCTGGGAAGTCACCTGGCGGAGTCCTATGCCCGCGAGGGGGCCGAGGTGATTGTCGTCGACAATCTCAATACCGGGCGCCGCGAGAATCTTGAGTCGGTCGATTGTCACATCGTGGAGTCTTCCATCGGGAACGCTCCCCTGCTGCTTGAATTGGCGGAAGGGTGCGATTACATCTACCATCTTGCGGCCCAGACATCGATCCCCGATTCCTTCGATAGACCAGTGGAGACCGAGCGGACGAATGTGGAGGGGACGCTGAATGTGCTGGAAGCGGCCCGCAAGGCGCGAGTGCGCAAGGTGATCTTCGCTTCGACGGCTTCCATCTATGGCAATTCCGAGCGCGAAGAACACGCCGAACAGCATCCCATTTCGCCGGAATCGCCGCTGGCGATCAGCAAGCTGACCGGCGAGCATTACATGACGCTGTATTCGCGCCTGTACCGCGTTCCGACTGTGAGCATGCGCCTGTTCACGATCTATGGTCCCCGCCAGAACGCGCGCATCCCGGGGATCAACTTCGTGGCATCATTCGCCGATAGGGCACGGCGAAACGAGCCGATCATGATCTATGGCGACGGCACACAGATCCGTGACTTGTTGTATGTGACGGATGCCGTATCCGCCGCGCGAACATTGGCCGAGAATGGCGATGGCGTGTACAATGTGTGCGGCGAGACGCGCATGAGCCTGACGAGCATCGCCTATGAGATCATCGCGGTGTCGGGTTCGCGGTCGCGCATCCTGCATCAACGCGAGCGCCAATCGGACATTGCGCGCCTGTGTGGGAACGCCACGCGGCTGAGGAAGCTCGGCTGGAAGCCCACGACGCCGTTCCGCGAGGGAATCGAGAAGACGGTCTTCTCGATGCCGAAGAAATCCGATTCGCAGTTTGGATGATTCAGACGGATAGGATCTCGCCGCGCAGGCGAACGACCTCGCCCACCACGATGACTGCGGGGGCGTGGAGTTCCTGTGAACGGAAGTCGTCCACCATGCGTTCGATGGTGGAGATGAGCACGCGCTGTTTGGGAGTCGTGGCCCATTCAATAGCCGCGACGGGTTGGTCTGCCGGGCGACCGCCCGACAGCAATCCTTCGTGTAACTTCTCCACCGCCGCCACACCCATCAGCATCACGATCGTGTCCGCGGCCGCACAGACAGCAGGCCAATCAACATGCCGCCAGCAGGCGGTGTGCGCGCCCACACCTTCGATGCGGCCGTGCAGGACGATGACGCTGCCGGCCAAGTGCCGATGCAGCAGGGGGATTCCGCCGGCCATGGGAGCGGCGATGGCCGATGTCACGCCGGGCACGACTTCGCACGGCACCCCTGCAGCACGACAGGCCATGGCCTCTTCACTGCCGCGGCCATAGATGAAGGGATCGCCGCCCTTCAGGCGCACAACGATGCGGCCTTCACGGGCATGGCGAACCAGTTCCTCGTTGATCCATTGCTGCGGGGTGGACGGTCCCTCCGGGCGCTTGGAGACATCCACATGCTCGCACCCATGCGGGGTGAGCTGCAGCAGTTCCGAAGATGCGAGGTGATCGTAGAGCACGACATCAGCAGCGCGCAACAAGCGCTCGCCGCGCCGCGTCAGAAGCTCCGGGTCACCGGGTCCGGCGCCGACGAGATAGACCACCCCCGGTCGGGGTTCGCTCACAGTGCCCCGGCCTTCGCACGCTCCACGACCACTTCGATGATGTCGCGCGTGCTGTTCTCTTTGGGTGCGCCGGCGATGTAGGTCTCAATGCCGAGACGAATCGCCGTCTGTCTTTCGGGAACGCGGTCGCTGGTGTAGTCCGTGCCCTTGGCGTGAATGTCGGGATGAATCTCTTCGAGGACTTCGTCGGCCGCGTCGGTGTAGAAGACGGTGAGGTAATCGACACACTCCAGACCGGCGAGGAGCTGAAGACGCTCGCTCTCGCGCAGCAACGGCCGTTGCGCGCCCTTCAGGCGGCGGATGGAGGCGTTGCTGTTCACGGCCAACACGAGCAGATCACCCGCGGCTCGCGAAGCTTCCAGAAAGCTGACGTGTCCGCCGTGCAACAGATCGAAACATCCATTGGCCAAGACAACGCGGCGCTTGGCGCGCTTGGCCGTTGCGACGATGTCGTGCAGTTGCCCCAGCGTCTTGAACTTGGAAGCCATGGCTGGGTCATTGGGGCATTCCGCCTTGATGAGGTCGGCCAACACCAGGCGCACGGCCTCGTAAACGTCCGACGCAACGGCGCAGTACTTCTTCGCGGCGCGCATGGAGATCTCCGCCTTGCGGCCATAGCCGGTGCGGACAAGGATGCCCTTTCCTCCGGCGTTTTGTCCCAGTTCCACGTCACTCTCTCGGTCACCGATGGCGTAGATGGGTTTGCCTGCGAGTCCAAGATCGCGAACCGCATCTTCCGCCATGCCGGGTGCGGGCTTGCGGCGGTGAAGCTCTGTACGAAGAGCGGGGTTGGCGGCCTCCGGGTGATGTGTACAGGCGTAGATGCCATTGAGGTGTGCCTCTTCAGCGGCGAGGAGTTCCACCATGCGGGCGTTGACCGCGTGCATCTGCTCCTCGGTGAAGAGCCCTTTGCCGACACCGGCCTGGTTGGTGGTCAGGACGCGGGCGATGTTTTGCTCCTCCAGCAGGGCGACGGCGCGGGCGGCGCGGGATTCCAACCGCACGCGTTCGGGATCGCCGAGGTAGTCCTCCTCGGTGATGAGGCACCCGTCGCGGTCGAGCAGGACCAGGGCCCGGGCGGAAGAGGCGTCTTGGGAAGTGTGCAAATCAGTCATGAGGGCCTCCGGTGGGAAGGGACGGCAAGAGCCGGGCCGAATGAGTCCGGCCCATGGGGCGTCTGCCGCAACCGTGTTTTGGAGCCTGAAAAGAAATGAGGCCCGGACTGTGATGCCCGGGCCCCTGAAACCTGCTGATCGGCGAGTGATTAGTTGCGCGAGGGGTCGACCGCCGCGAACTCTTCCTCGGTCAGGATGTGCACGTAGCGCTTGCCGGTGCCCTTGGTCTCGAACTTCACGTGACCGGGGATTTTGGCGAAGATGGTGAAGTCCTTCCCCTGGCCGGCGTTCTTGCCGGGCCACCACTTGTTGCCGCACTGGCGGATGATGATGGAGCCGCCGGTGACAAACTGGTTGTCATGGGCCTTGGTGCCGCGCCGTTGGGAATTCGAGTCGCGTCCGTTCTTACTGGAGCCTACGCCCTTCTTGTGTGCCATTGTCTTCTCTCCTCAATAAAGCCGCTTGTGGCGGCGGGTCGTGATCAGGCGTTCAGGGTCTGGCCGTTCTTGACGATGCCGGTAATCTGGACCTCGGTGAAGTCCTGACGATGGCCCTGCTTCTTCGCATAGCCCTTGCGGCGCTTGTACTTGAAGACGGTGATCTTGCGTCCGCGGGCTTCGCGCAGGACGCGGGCCTTCACGGAGCAATCGGCCACGCGCGGCTCGCCGACGGACAGTCCGTCGCCGTCGTTGAGCATGAGAACGTTGTCGAGCTCCACCTCGTCGCCCTTGGTGGCGCCGAGCAGGTCGATCTGGATGATGTCTCCGGGGCTAACACGATACTGGCGGCCGCCCTGGCGAAGAATGGCGTACATGTCTGGTTTCCTTCGATTTGGCTCGTGGCCTTCGATATGCCCTTCCGCGAAGGGCTGTGAGGGTTAAGAGGCTGACGGGGTTGATGTCAAGGGCGATTGGGCGCTCAATCAAAAGTTGGGGATTCAGGCGCGTGTGGACACCGTGGACGTAGTGGCCGTCGGTGGACGGGGCTTGGCAAGTGGGGGGTTTGGCCAACATGATTTGCCGCACGATCGAGCCACCTGACAGGATCGACAAGCCGCCCATGCAAATCCGCCCGTACCGCGCTGATGAAGGTATGTTGATCAAACGGGTCCGGCTGCGGGCGTTGGCCGAGGCGCCGTATGCTTTTGGCGTGGGGAGCTATGAGGAGGAGGCAGCTTATCCCGATTCCTATTGGCACCAACTGGCGGCGCAGGTGGGCGGGGAGGATCCGAAGTGGCAAGGGCGGTGCGTTAGCTTTGTGGTGCTCGATGGCGAGGAGGCGTGCGGGGCCGTCACCTGCTATCTATGTCCTCGGGTTTCGGGGCGGGCGTATGTGACGGCGGCGTGGATCGAGCCGCGGTACCGCGGACAGGGTTTGGGGCGGCAGTTGGTGGAGGCGGCCATGGAGTGGGCCACCGCCCATGGGGCGGACCATGTGCGGCTGTGGGTGGATGACACGAATCCGGATGCGGCGGAATTCTACCAGGCGCTGGGGTTTGTGGCGACGGGTGAGAGTCAGCCGGTCAGCGAGGGGGCGGTGGAGAGGCAGAGCGGGTTTGAGAGAAGAGTGAAGAGTGAGGAGTGAAAGTCTTCAGGGATTCTCAGGGCGTCTTGCCGAATTCCTTCATGACCAGCTTCATGTCTTCCCAGACCAGGCGCTTCTGGGTTGGCGACCGCAGGAGGTAGGCGGGGTGGAAGGTGGGCATGAGGGGGATGCCGTGCCATTCAAGCCATTGGCCCCGCATGCGCCCCATGGGGGCTTTGGCGTGTTCGGGGAGCAGGCCGGTGAGGGCAGTCTTGCCAAGGGCGACGATCACCTTTGGGCGGACGACGGCGAGTTGGCGCTCCAGATAGGGAAGGCAGGCCTCCATCTCGTCGGGCTCGGGGGGGCGGTTGCCCGGGGGACGGCACTTGACGATGTTGCCGATCCAGACTTCCTCGCGCTTAAACTTCATGGCTTCAATGATCTTGGTGAGCAACTCCCCTGCCCTGCCGACAAATGGGCGGCCTTGGAGATCTTCGTCGCGGCCGGGTCCTTCGCCGACAAAGGCGAGTTCGGCCATCAGGTTGCCTTCGCCCGGAACAACGTTGGTCCGGCCGTCGCACAGGCGGCAGGCGCGGCAGGCGGCAATTTCGGCGGCAATGCCATCGATGACCTCGACCCGGGCGGAGAGGGGGAGCGACTCGCCTTCCAAGATGGATTTGGGAGCCGGGGGATCCAATTTGTCAGGGGTGCGGCTGGAGGGGGCGGGGAGCCCTTCCGTTTCGACGGAAGAGGTTTCCACCCCTTCGAGGACGCCAAATCCCATGGATTTGAGGATGCGGAGTTGGTTGCGGACCGGGTCGGGCTTTCGGGGCATGAAGGGGAACTTCCGCAGGGCTTCGTGTTGACGGGTTAAGGCACAGTCAGAAGATGGGGCGGAGGGGTCGAGCACGAAAGGAGTTAAATCAGTGAAAAATCAGGAGGCCGTTGACGCTTTGGGGGCGGTTGCTCCAAGCCTTATGGCAGCAGGGCAATGGCGTGCAGAGCCATGCTTGCCGGGGTTGGGCTCTTCATAAACCCTTTGGGGACAGGTCGAAAGCATTGACACCGCTCGCCCGCGACCGAAAACCTGCTGTTTTGTAATGTTCGACAGAGGGCTTCCTCAACCGATGATCAACACCCCCACCGCCGGAGTGGATCCGAAAGGGCTGCGCGCCATGCGCCACAGAGCCTTTAGCATGATCGAGCTCATGGTCGTGGTGGTCATCATTGCCATCGTGACGACGGCGGCTTTTTACAGCTACGCTACCTTCCGCAACAGCCAAGGGGTGGATGTGTCCGGGGGTTTGGTGGAACAGGTGTTCCTGCAGGCCCGCAATCGGATGCTGACGCTGAATCGCATCCAGGAGATCCGGGTCGATCTGGACCGGAATGCGATCTGGGTGGACCAGTTGAATCCCGCCGAGCCGCCGATGGTCGGCCTCGTGCGGGTGCCTTATGTGGTGCCGGAGATGGAGACGGCCAATGATGTCGAAATCGTCAGTGTGCGCGTGAACGGGCAACCGGCGCAGACGACCGGTATCGTCGACATTCGGCTGGAGCCCGGAGAGCTGGGGCCGTTGGTCCTGATCGAGTTGAAGCGTCAGCCTGATGATCCGGCCATTGATGAGAATTACACGACGATCCGAATCGAGCCGGGTTCGCTGGACGTCGAGGTGCTGAAGAGGACTAGAATCCCATGAGGCATGGTCTTGCGATTTCCCCCAGGCGAGGCACCCGGCGCGGCTTCACGCTGATCGAGGTGTTGGTGGCGCTGGCGATCCTGTTGGCGGGATTGGTGGCGATCACGCAGTTGTTCCCGGTGAGCCTGCGAGCGAGCGCCGACGCGGCGCTGCAGGGCGAAGCGGTGTTCCTCGCCCAGCAGAAGGTGGATGAGTTGCGCCGCGATCGCGACCAGTTGGCGAACATCATCCAGCATATTCAGGATTTGACCGAGCCGACGCAGCCCATCGTATTCCCGCATCAGCCGCGCCTGACGTATTCCTACAGCGGGCAATCGGTGCTGTATCCGGAGTTTGATCCGGCCGATCCGCGGACGTTCCCGAATGTGGCGCGGGTAATCATCCGCAAGCGCGGATATGCGACTCCGGATCTGACGGATCCGGACTATGAGCCGGGAGACGAGTTGATTGGGCCGGCACTTTACGAGCTGCGCTTCGATATCTAGGACCAGGGACTCCGCACGTCAGGAAGGGCGGACATCGCGACCATGATGCGTCATCACTACATCGACTTGTCGGACCTGCGCTCGGCGGCCGTGCGGCGGCGGGCGTTGTCGCTTGTCGAGGTGTTGCTCGCCGTGACGATATCGCTGGCAGTGTTGTCCAGCGCGTTCCTTGCCTACATCCAGATTTCACGCGCCAGCGATGACGCACGGGCTTATTCCCGTGCGCACAACCGGGCGCGGGCGGCCATCGAGGAAATCGGCCGCACGGCGGCCGAGGTGTTGGCCGATGCGGGATTGACCGAACAGCAGTTCACGATCACCACCAGCGCGCTGCTCTATGGCGACCGGATTGATTTCGACGGCGACGGCGTCGACGACGAGGAAGTGCTGGACGGGTATGACAACGATGGCGATTGGATCGTTGCGGATCATGACGTGCACCAGCAGTTTCCGGGGAGCGGCTTCATCGAGCGGCCGGGGCTGGTGGGTGTCGCCGACCAAGGAGACTTGCGCGTCGACGCGGATGTTGTCTTCAGCCAGGACGTGCTGACGTTCCGTCTGCCGGCTTCGATTCCGCTGGGAACGCCGGCCAAGCTGGTTCGCTATCGCATTCGCGATTACAACGGACGCACGAATGTGCTGGTGCGGGAGGATATCGAGAATCCTTCTGCGGGAACTGATCTGGACGCGATCTATACGGCTGCGGAAGCTGGCGGCACGGTGACTGTGGTGCCGGTGGCCTTCGAGGTGGTGAGCTTTGACGTGCTGGCGTGGGATCCGAATGAGGATCTGGACAACCCGCGGCCGGCGCCCTATAACCAGCCATATTGGGTGGAGGAGTGGGACGCGTCGGTCATTCCGGGGAGCAACCGGCTGCCCTATGGGGCGCTGCCCTTCGTGCCGCCTTTTGAGTTTCCCGCGGCGATCTTCGTCCGCGTGACGGTGAACGCCGAGACGCGGCCGCTGTCGGAGCTGGGCGATCTGTCCACGCGCACCGAGCCTTTGAGGACTGCTATGGTGCAGACGGTAGTCGATTTACCTGTCACGACACGCACGGCGTTCTATGATCTCTTTGTGAGGCCGTTCGTCCCATGATGAAGTCGACAACAGGACCGGCCGTCAGGGAGTCTGCCATGAGTTTCGCCAACCTGACCAACCTGCGGCAACCGCAGCGGCGGCGCGGATCGACCATCCTGATGGTCCTGGCGATCCTCGCCATCCTGACGTTGATGGCGATCCTGCTGACGTATACGGCGCGCCAAGAAACTTCCTCGGCGCGCAATGCGGGGATCGCGGTACAGAACCGCATCTCTGCACTGACTGGCATCGACTTCGTGGCGACGGACATGGTCATCTCCGGAATCGGAACGCCGATGGTGGGTGCGCCGGACCTGGACGGACGTTCGCACAGCAGCCGCGTCGACGAAGATCTGGACACGGATTCCCTTGCGTATGGCAAGACCGACATTCGCAGCGACACGCCGCTGTACCTGAGCGGGCGCGCGTTGACGCCGCATGCCAGTCTGCTGATCGCGGACGCGGCAGGGCGCATCAATATCAACACCGCCGACGAGGCAGTGCTGGAGAAATTCTTTGACCAGTTGGCCACGCGGACCGGTGGCGGCTTTTCCGGTGCGCGGGTGGCACGGGCGATCGTGGAGACGCGCCTGGGCCGTGATGGAGCCCCGGGCAATTCGCAGCGCGATGACGCGGGGGTTGGCCGCGACGCGGCGGAGCTCCTCACGACGGGTCGCGCAGGAGCTTCGAGCTTCCTGGACACGCGCGGTGACGCGGCGAATCGTCTGGCGCGCGAAACTTTGCGCGAACGCACTCGCGAGAGCGACCGCATCCAGCGGATGGATGAACGCAGCAGCCGCCAGAAGACACGCGAGCAATTGCTCGGTGGCGCTGACTCGCCGGAGGATTTCGTCGGCGACATTCGCCGTCCGGCCTTTGGCGATGACGTGCGCTTCACGACGGTTGGTGACCTGCTGAGCCATCCGCAGATCAAGGCGACGGGACTCACCGTCCAAGCGCTGCAGCAAGCTCTCCCCCACCTAACGACCTTCAGTGCGTCGCTGGACCGTCAGCCTGCAGTCACAAAGACGAAGGATGACGAGGAGCCGCGCGCGTTGCTGGACATCAATCGCGCGTCGGTGGAGGAAATCTACGCCGAGCTGAAGAACCTGTACGGCGGAAGCAAGAACGACCGATTGCTGAAGCAGTTTGCGGTGAACATCGTCGACGCACGGGATTTCGATTCCACGCCGACGATCTATCCGGGGACAGAGGGTTCCATGCCGGTGATTGGCGTGGAGCGAACGCCGTACATCACGGAAGTCTTCCCGCAGACTCCGGCGCCCGAAGAGCAGGGCAACGACGGCCAGTTTGTCGAACTCTACAACCCGTGGACCGAAGACATTGACGTGACCGGCTGGCAGCTCCGCGGCGCGGGAATCTCGATCAGCTTGTCGGGAAGCATCGCCGCAAAGGGCTACCTGATCGTCACCAGTGATGCGGACAACCGCAACGATCCGTTTGCGGACCAGGAGCTGCGCGGAACCGGGAGCTTGTACGACCTGTTCGGCGTGGTGGGCAACACCACGAGCCGGCGCGTTCTGGAGCGGCGCAACCTGCAGCTCGACCGCCGGTCGCCCCTTGCCGAGCTGCGGCTGGAGAACAGCGCGCAGGAGCTGGTGGATCACTTCGTATATCAACCGGTGCGCGAACCTACGAATGGGACGACGTCCTACCAACGCGACAATCCGTTGGTGCGTTATGCCAAGCGGGCGCGGCCGACTCCTTTCGGCCAGGCTCCGGGTTCCTTTTCGGATTCGACTGCGACGCGGAGGCTGGCTTCCTATCCGGTGGACGGACCGTTTGTGAGCGTGACGGATCTGCTGGATGTCTTCGCGGGCTTTGTGGATTACGAGGCAAGAGAGCTGGAGATGTGGTCGTTCCCGGCCGTGGCGACGCCTCGCAGCGCGGAGGTGGCCCGGCGCGAAATGGCGGAAAGCAAGACGCGGATCGATGCGCGGGTGATGGATTTGTTCTCGGTGGAGTTCCGCGAACGGCCCGCCGGGATCCG
>CAZVAQ010000009.1:0-13644 GCA_964625145.1 uncultured Candidatus Sumerlaeota bacterium | reverse complement strand
GCCCGGTGGGAAGGCCCCAGCGACGTTCTGGTTGACCTCGCGCTGTGGGGCGACAGCCTGTCGGAGGAAGACCGGATTGACAGGCTGCGGGCGCTGCTCCCCCATGTGACGTTCTCGAGCCGCTCGTTTGTGCTTCGCAGCCAGGCGCGGATCCCGGGCAGCAACCCGGACAGCCCCGAGGCGGTGGCGGGTGTGCCGATGGAGGCCGTGGTGGCCACAGACCGGGGAACGGCGGAGGTAATTTCGCTGCGCCGGGTGCGCGAGTTGATGGGTGAAGTTGACACGGTCCGCCCGAAGGCCAATACTTCCAACCGGGTGGGCGAGCGAGCCAGAACGACGGCGGCCGCCCAATGATTTCCGATCCCAAGGATGCCCCTTTCATGGTGACGAGACGGTTCTCCTCCAGACGCGGCCAGGCGGTGCGCGGGTTCACGCTGATCGAGCTTTTGATCGTCGGCGCCCTGATTGCGCTGTTTGCCGGCTTGGCGATCTTTGGCGCGCAGCAGGCGTATCTGGACAACCAGCGCAAGGCGATGATCGGCGAGGCGCGGCAGGTGGCCACGGCTCTGGACATAGCCTACGCCGACGTGAACTTCTTCCCTGCGCTGGCGTTTTTGGATAAGGGACTGAACAACCTGTTCATTACGGCTCAGCAGGAAGGGGTCCCCAATAACGGAGAAGCGATTCTGGACTTCATGCACATTTACCTGCTGCCGACGACTGGTCGTGTACAGGCCATCCGGCGGGAATGGAACCCCGGCGGGTATTTCTCGGCTTCCCAGTCCCGTTCAGGTGTTTCCCAAGGACGGGGTGGCAGCAAGCGCATGGACCTTCAAGTTCTCGGTTCCTCGATTGGGGTGTACGATTGGCCCGTGGACGCCTATGGCAACCCTTGGATGGTTTACGACCTAAATATTGATCGCGACTCGGGCGCGGTTTCCTTCAACCTGCTCGATCCGTTCAATTCCGGCAACTACGTGACGGCGGTGGTCAGCTATGGCCGCAACCGGGTGCCGGGAGGCGGTAGCCTTTACATCGGCGACGGAGTTTTGGGCACCGGACCCGAGAACCTGCGATTGTACCAGGGTAATCCTGACAACACAAGTACCAACCTCATTTATACGACGAATCGGTTTACCAATGATCGTGCCGCCGCCTGGAGCGAGCGGGATACGCAGAACACGCCGGGGGCCGGGGTTGGCAACCTCGCCACGGAAGATATTGATGGCGGCGATCCGGTTGGCATTACGGATCCGGGTTCGGATGACATAGTCTACACGTTCTGAGTCTTTATGTTCCGAAAAGGGAGACGTCGCGTGACGCTTCTGATCACCACACGATTCAGCCACTCCGCGCGCCGCGGCTTCACGGCGGTGGAAATGACCATGGTGGCCACGGTCATCGCGATCATCGCGCTGATCATTCTGCCGGCGTTCCGCTCGCGGCTGGACGAGAGCAAGCTTGGGGCGGCATACGCCGAGATGGACACGCTGTCGAAGGCGATCCTGATGGCGGAGGCGGATGCGAACATCCAGCCGAGGCTGCAGGACCTGGACAATCATGCAGCCGTAGTCACGACCGACAGTAATCCCTCCCTTCAGGCGCCCATCGCGCAGTGGAATTATGCGCTCGAGACGGCGCTGGTTCCAACCTCCCGCCAGCGCGTGGCGAGCCTGTGGAAGGGACCGTACACATCATTCCGCCGGTTCACGTACCTGACGCAGGACGCGACCGTTGATAACCGCATCAGCCCGCTCTTCATCTCGAACGACTCGCTCAGTCAGGGGCCGATCCTCGTGACGGACTTTACGGGTTTTGGCGGCACCTTGGAAGA
Organism: uncultured Candidatus Sumerlaeota bacterium; assembly: GCA_964625145.1. Classification (GTDB taxonomy): domain Bacteria; phylum Sumerlaeota; class Sumerlaeia; order SLMS01; family JAHLLQ01; genus CAYTRP01. The sequence continues at coordinate 11,810 of CAZVAQ010000009.1, read as the reverse complement.
CACGTATACCTCCGGCGTCCCGGGACGCGACGCGGACCGCTACCCGACCGATCCTTGGGGTAACCCCTATTTCTTCTACGGACGCGGCCAGCGGGATCTGGATTCTCCGGTGACCCTTACCAACCCTCCGAGCCCCGGTGACAACTTTCCGTATGCCACGTCAGTGCTCTATTCGATGGGGCCTGATGGCCTGCCCGGCGACGGGGCGGCGTTGACGGCGGTGAACATGCAGCGCGAGGGCGGCTTCATCGGCACGGGTGACGACCTGGAGTTCCGGTTCTGACAGAGGACAACGCGAGCAAGGCCATGACGACTTTCCAAGGATTTTTCCCGATGGGCAAGACACCCTCCAGTGGCACCCCCAGGCAGGGCCGGATGGTACGGCGCGGCTTCACAATCATCGAGATGCTGGTGGTGGTCGTGATCCTGACGGTGCTGGCGCTGATCGCGATTCCGATCATTGCCTCACGCGTCGAGACGGCGCGCATCAGCAAGGCACGGCGCGAAGCCCAGGCACTTGGCGAGGCGCAGATGCGCGTGGAGTCGGACTTGGGATACTATGTGCGCTTGTTCATGCTGAACGACACGGCAGGCGGGGACGGGACCGGCTTCAATCGCGCCAACCCGGCCAATGATACGGTGGACGGGATTCTGGATTACCTGCCTCCGACGGCTCTGATTCCCTCGTACTACCCCTCCTTCGACCGCCTGTTCATCTATGCGAACGTCGAGAGGGTGAACCCGCTGAATCCGTTCCGCAACGGGGCGCTGACGACCCCGACGGAGACGGCCTCGATCATGGCCCGGATTGCGAACCAGGAAGATTCACTGACTTGGAATGGGCCGTACATCAACTGGCAGGTGGACGAAGACTTCTACGATGCCGGGATCGTGTCCCCTCCCGGGGGCGAGCCCGGACCGGATGGCGTGCCGACGGACCCGTGGGGGAACAATTACCTGCTGTTCACGCCGCTGGGGGTGATCCCGGATGTGGACCCGGACTTCTCGGCGGCGATCACGGTGGCCGGACCGGTGACGACCTTCTCGTTCCCGCTGAATTCGAGCAACTCGAGCGTCTATGCGAACCTGGACGAGGTGACGGACCGGTTTGCCATCATCAGCATGGGGCCAAACGGCGTGCCGGGGAGTGGCCCCGGGACCCAGTTCGGGACGGGTGATGACATCATGTATGTGTTCGGCCGGGGGGCCAGTAGCGTTTCACCGTAGCAGTAAGTTTGCAAGGCGAGTTGACACCGCTGGAGTTTGAAACCCAGACTTTGCTCGGAGCCGATAAAGACACCCGGCCCGGCGATATTCGGAGGAAAGAAAAGATCATGACACCTCTTCGCACTCGCAACAGCCGTCGAGCCGTAACTCTGACGGAACTCCTGGTGGTTCTGGCCATCGTGTCGCTTCTGGCGACGCTGGCCGTGCCGGTTTACGTTTCGCAGACGGAGCGCTCGCGCCGGGCCGTGGCCCAGTTCGAGGTGCGCCAGATCGCCGATGCCCAGCAGGCCGTGGCCGCCAACTATGGCTTCTACGTGCCGATCCACATCCTCAACAATGTTCCCAACGATCCGAATGACACTTCCGTTCGCGATGACTTCGACAATGATCCGGATTTGACCAACAAGTACGTGATCGATATTGCGATCCCGGTGACCTCTCAGTTGGCCGCCAACCAGCTTCTGCTGGAAGACACGCCGACCGATCCGCGCGTTCGCAACATGATCGACAACTGGGCCGGCCCGTTCCTGAACCCGCAGCGCGTGACCCGCGATGTGGACCAGAGTGGCACGGTCACGCAGCAGGAACTCTCTCGCGACATCGTGCTCGATCCGTGGGGACGCCCCTATCGCTTCTATTCGCCTGTCGGCCCCACCGGCAGCGTGGAGTTTGAAGACGATCTGTTGGATTGGGATACGGACAACGACGGCACAGGCACCGATGCCTACTGGCAGGTGGACACGCTGCTGCTGACCGAGTACACCGACGGTGGGGACCCTCTGACGCCCCCCTACCGCGACCGCTTTGACCGCTTTGCGGTGGTCTCCTTCGGCGGCGACGGCATCTCCGATTCGTCGGACCAGGCCCGCGCGATCGACGACATCTACTACACCTTCGGCACCTCGCTGCCGCAGGCTCCCTGACACATGACCTGAGTGGCAGGCGCCCATCATCGCATCGGCGCCTGTTCCTCGCCCAAGCCGGACAACCGGGGTTTTGAGCACGGTAACCGAGGACATCTCCACGAGGGACCGATGAAAGCTACCACACCACGGGCCAACCTGCGAGGCATCACGCTCATCGAGCTGCTGGTGGTCCTTGTGATCATCACGCTGCTGGCGACGATCGCGGCGGGCTCCTACACGAATCAGGTGCGTCGGGCGAAGATCTCGGCCACAAAAGCCGAGATCAAGACGCTGGAGGTGGCGATCAACCGCTACCAGATCGACACCGGGCAGTTCCCCCTCTCGTTCACTGGCATGGTGACTCCTCCCCCTCCAGGAGCGATTCTGGTGCCTGAGGATCCAGCGAACCCGGCGGGTTCGGGTTTCCTGCAAGTGACCCTGCAGACCTCCTACACATTGGATCCGCTCGCTCCCTTGGCGCCGACCTGGCAGGGCCCCTATCTGGATTGGGACATCAACCGTTTGGGCCGGCCGGATGGCACTCTTGCGGGCGATCCCCTCAATGCCGGAATCAACCCCGCCCTGTTTAGCTTCATGGATCCGTTCCAATCGCCCTATTACTACGTCCGAAATGTGGAGTATACGGATCCGCCTGTTGATCTGGCAGTCCGCCAGCCTGCCGGGTACCCCTACGCGGGTCAGTTCTTCAATCCGAGCAGCTTCCAGATCATCTCCTTCGGCCCGGACCGGCAACCAGGCGACGCGGGTACCCCCGGCACGCTGGGGTTTGGGGATGATATCACCAACTTCGCAGCCAATCCCTGAACACTTTCCTCCAACTGGTGTCTATTCGGACCGGGTTCACAGCGAACCCGGTCCCTTCTTTTTGGTGATTTTCGCCGGTGCTTTGCCTTGCCGCGTGAATAGGGGGACGGTCTAGTGGGTAAGCACTCTTGAGGGGAGTCCACTGGTGATCAAGAAAACACTACAGCATCTGGCCCTGGGTTGTCTGATGGCGACCACGCCGGTGTTGGCTCAGGACAAGGTCCCTTTTGCGCCTCTGGAGGAACTGGCTCCTTTGGCCGAGGCGACCAGCGACCCGATGTCGATCGGGGAGTTTCGCTACTTCAGTCTGGTCGGTGGCGGCGAGCTCGTCGGCCGGCTCCTGAAGGACACTCCGGAGGCCCTGTTCGTGGACATCGGCCCGGAGGTTATCCGGCTGCCTCTGCGTAGCATCGAGCGGAACGAGTCGCTGGAGGAGGCACTGGAGAGGTTTCACTCCGCGGAGGTGTCCGAGGAGGGGCTGGTGTCCATCCTGGGGCCCCGGGACCGGGGCGGGGAGTTGCGCAGCCAGCAGGAGATCGTGGAAGCGGCCAAGCGCGGCGTGGTCCTGATCCGCAATGCGCGCGGTTCAGGTTCGGGGTTCGTGCTGGATGGCGAAGGGCGCATCGTCACCAATCACCATGTGGTCGGGAATCAGAAGTACCAGACGGTGACGTTGTTCCGCCCGCGCGACAATCAGTGGGAGCGGGTGCAGTTTGAGAACGTGGAGACGGAGGCCTACAGCCCTCTGTACGACATCGCGATCCTTCGGCTGAACGTTGACGAGGCGCGGGAAAGGGGCGTCGAGCTGGTGCCGTTGCCGATCGCTCCGGCGGACTCCCTGCGAGTGGGTGACTCGGTTTATGCCATCGGGAACCCGGGAGCCTGGCTTGGGCGCGGGCGATTGTTGGAGCATACGGTCAGCGACGGAATCGTGAGCTCGCTGACGCGCAATGTAAATGACGTCCTATACATCCAGACAACTGCGGCGGTGAACCCCGGCAACAGCGGCGGGCCGCTGATCAACGAGCGTGGGGAAGTGGTGGGGGTGGTCACTCTGAAGGCGTTTCTGCAGGAGGGGATCGGCTTCGCATTACCAGTCGGCCTTATCCAGCATTTCATCAGCAACAGCGAGGCTTTCTCGTACTCCGAGCAGGCGCAGAATCGCGGTTACCGTTACCTTAGCCCTGACTAATCACGAAAGGATTGGCGAACAAATGAAGCGGATGCACTTGGCGGGTTCCTTGATGGTGGCAATGGGCGTGATGATGATGAGCGCACCGGCTGCACGGGCGGTGGACTTGATCGAGTCCCTGCCCGAACAGACGATGGCGGCCTTTGCAGTGCGCGATTTCTCCGAGCTGAAGTCGAAGTTCGAGGCGAGCCGTTACCATGACGCATGGCAGAGCCCCGAGCTCGAGAACCTGCGCAAGACGGTCAGCGAGCAATGGGTGGAATTCTCCGACATGGCGGAAGAGGAGATTGGGCTGCGTCCGGATCGCATCCTTTCGCATTTCAACGGAGCCATCGTGGCCCATGGGCAGTTCATGGGATTGGACGAAGAGGGAGAGGTGCTGGCGGCTGTCGGCCTGATGGCAGAAGTCCCGAGTGACGCGCAGGCGGCGCTTCGCACGGATCTGGAGCAATTGCTGGAGAAGGCGGCAACCGATGCCACCAAATCCATGGAGACTTTCCGCGGTGTGGACATCTACCGCGTCCAGTTCACGCGGGAGATCGACCTGGAAGACACGGGATTGGATTTCGACATCGACATGGCACGTCCCTTCGACATCCAGTACGCGTTCACAAATGATCTCTTCCTGCTGGCGGAGGGGAAGAATGATCCGCTAAAGGTGATGCTTGCTTCGCTGGACGCCGATTCGACGACGACCGTCGGGCGCAGCAGCGGGTTCCAAGCCGTGAAGAATGAACTCGGGGACATCGGCGACACGCAGATCCTTGTCAACATCCCGCAGATCTTCTCGGTGCTGGGGCAGGAGAAGAACGGCGAAGAGGCAACAGAGGTGATCGAAAAGCTGGGCCTGTCGCAGATCGGACCGGCCCTCGTCAGCGTGAGCCTGACGGACTACGGGATGCTTCAGGAAGTGGCCATGCCCGTCCCCCGCGAGAAGAAGGGTGTGTTGGCAATGCTGGACGCCGGTCAACCGTTGCGCCTGGACTCGGCGCGCCTGGTGCCCGCCGACGCGTCGACCTTTGCCGCCTGGACGTTGGACGTGAAGCAGATGTGGGACGCCATGTACGCGATGATACTCGATTTCTCGCCCGAGGCCGAAAACTTCATTGGCTATGGATTCCTGACCGCGCAGTCCAATTTCGAAATCGATGTCGAGAATGACATCCTCTCGCGCATCAAGGGAGAGCATGCCTTCTGGATGAAGCCACTGCCGGAGGACGCCGTGGCCGACGAAGAAACCGGCATGCCGCCGCAGAATCCCCAGACGCTGTTCCTGAGCCTGGAGGAAGGTCAGGTGACGGCCGAAGCGCTGAACCGCTTGTTCCGGCGTCTGACCGGGGATGAGTACCAACTGCCCGTGCAGGAGACTGAGATCCGCGGTGTGACCGTGTGGACTCCGTCGGAGGATATCGCGGGCGAACTGCCGGTGCAGTCCGCACTGGGCATCTCCCCCACCGGGCTGATCCTGACGAGCTCCATGCAGGACATGCAGGAGGTGCTGCGTCAGGTGAGCGGTGATTCCAGCAGCGCGACCATCACATCGGACGCAGACTTTCAGGGGCTGTATGACCAACTGCCGAAGGATGGACTGCGCATGATCGGATACAGCAGCCCGCGCGTTTACCAGGATATCGACCGCCAGATGGATGCGATGTTCTTCGCGTTCCAGATGATGGCGGAAGGCGCGCTGCCTTTTGACCGCGAGGACATCCCCAGCGCAGAATGGTTCACGCGCTATTTCGGACCCAGCATCCAGGCGGGTTACTTGAAGCCGGAGATGTTGCGCATTCAACAGAAGGGCATCACGGCGAAGTAATGGGCCGTGGTGTTTGAAGAATGATGCAGTACAGATGAGGAGCGCGGGCAGCAATGCTCGCGCTCGTTTCTTTCCGGCGGTTGTGGGTACAGCCGGATGCAACCCGGTAGGCGCTCGGGCAGATAGACTCTCGCTCCGTTGCTGGCGTGGGTGCGATGAGTTATCCTGACAATGAGGAACGAGGAACTATCCTTCGTCCGCTGATGTTGAGGAAATCTCGTCATCCATTTTTGGCGCGAGGAAGCGCTGTACGAGGACGACAATCAGCAGCATCACGACGCCCAGGAGGATCTGCTCGTACTGGGCCTTCGCGGTGCCCGAACCGAAGGTCGCGAAGACGATGGTCAGCGGCAGGAACCCGATAATGGTGGCGATCGTGTAGGGGCCCAAGGGCACCTTGCAGGAGCCGCAGAAGAGGCTGGTCAAGGTGGTGTTGGAGAAGGGGAACAGTCGCATGGAAAGCGTGAAGAGGAAGGCATTGCGCTCGAGGTGCGAACGGACGCGGGCGAAGCGCGGATACTTTCCCAGCCGGCGGCGAATGACGCTGCCGAGCAGGGAGCGTCCCACCAGATAAGTGATGATGGATCCGAGGACGGAGGAAATCAGGGCGAGGGTTGTCCCCAGCACGGCCCCAAAGACGCCACCCGCGGCGACACTGACCCAAAGCCGCGGCATGCCGAGCCCAACAAGCAGGGTGCCCACCGCGGCGAAGATGATCGATGACTTGAGCTGGCGAAGCGGGCTGTCGTCGGGACCGAGGGAATCGCGCAGACGGACGACATCAAAAAGATTCGCGCGGACCGGTTCCCATCGCAACAGGAGCAGGGCGACCACGAAGATCGTGACGATGATCAGGACCCGCGATGCATCCTTCTTCCACATGGACTTGTGTTTTTGCGGCTTTGCCAACTAGCAGGACTCCAGTTCATGTGCGGACGGGGATGCCATGGCCGCGGGTCGGTCGGGACAGTCGGTCAATCGGTGAGCGAGCGGATCTTGTAGCGCAGTCGCCTGCGGCGCATCCATTGGACGGCGAAGAGGTCGCGCAGTGCCGAGGCGCGATTGCGCAGGGTGTACTTGGAGGTGCCGGCCTTGCGTGGGCGGTGGTTCACGGGGATCTCGCCAAGGCGGGCTCCTTCGTAGCGTAGCAACGTCGGCAGGAATCGATGCATGCCCTTGTACATTTTGATACGATGGATATATTCCGCCTTCATGACGCGGATGGAGCACCCGGTGTCTGTCACGGAGTCGCCCGTGGCGGCATTGCGGATCTTGTTGGCGACGAGGGAGACAAATCGGCGCCAGCCATTGTCGCGGCGCTTGACGCGGATGCCGCACATGCCGTCGAGGCCACGCTGCTGCATGGCCTTGAGAAGGCGGGGAAAGTCTGCCGGGTCGTTCTGGCCGTCGCCGTCCATCATGCCGATGACCTGTCCGCGGGCCTGGCGGAAGCCTGCGTCGAGGGCCGCGGACTGGCCGCTGTTCCGGTCCAGGCTGAAGAGCCGCACCCGGGGCTCCTCGCGCGCTGCCGAAAGGACGACCTCGACGGTCTTGTCCGTGGAGGCGTCGTCCACCACGATGCACTCCCAGCTTCGCAGGTCCGCAGCGTCCAATCTCTCTCGCAACTCGGCCAGGACGCCGGGGATGCAGTCCTCCTCGTTGTAGACGGGGATGACGATGCTGAGGAGTGGACTTCCGGATTCGGTCATGGCGGGCCCTGGTGTCGATGACGCAGTGCGATTGATTGTGGCGCGCGGCGGTTGTGGGCAAAGGGAAAGGCCATGGGTTGCGGGGAAGCGAAGGAATGGTTTTTCGTTGACGCGCGGCAATGGGCGCCGGAGTGTTCCGCTAATCGAACGCTTTAGTAGGACTCGTGCCGCGGCACGGCAGCCCAACTTGCGCAGGAGGATCAACCCGGAATCCCTGCCATTTTCTTCCTCCCTCCTCCAAGGGCCGGGGTTCCCTTTCTTGAACGGAAGGGGGCTCCGGCTCTTCTGCTTCCGGAGGGCTAATCCGATTCGACGATCCTCCACGCGCCAGAGGGGGCCTTGGGGATACGCGCGACGGAGATGTCCGTGTGCTGCTGGAGGAGGTCGGCGATGAGTCCACAGGGGAGGCCCACCACATTGAAGTAATCCCCTTCGATGGATTCCACCAAGGCGCCTCCGAGGCCCTGGATGCCGTAGCCTCCGGCCTTGTCGAAGGGCTCACCGGTGGCGACGTAATCCTCGATTTCCCGCGGTGAGAGGTCGCGAAACTTTACGCGAGTGGTGCGGGAATCCAGATGGACCTGTGTTTCGCCAGTGAGGGCGATGGCGACTCCGGTTGTGACTTCGTGAGTGCGCCCGGATAGAGAGCGGAGCATGGCAATGGCTTCCTCGGCATTGGCGGGCTTGGCATAGAGGATCCCGTCCATGGCCACCACGGTGTCGGCAGCCAGCACGACGGAATCGGGCGGAGCCGCGGCTAGGACCTCGTGCGCCTTGGCATAGGCTAGCCGGATCGCCAGCGTCCTCGGATGGTCTGCCGGAATGGCCTCCTCATCCACGTTTGGGCTTTGGATGGTGAACGTAAGTCCCATGTTTTGAAGAATTTCGCGTCTTCTGGGAGAAGCGGAGGCGAGTATCAGGTTCTGCAAGTTCAATAACCTCAGTGTGTTGGTTTTTTGGTGCCCGGTCCAAACGCGACAAAATACCCCTTGCTTATCCGTATTCTCCTGAACTACCGTTTTGTCGCCGTTGATTGAGACGGCAGGGAGGCCTCGCACCACTTTTTTTGATCTTCCGGCCTGCCAAGACGTTGACCACTCCCTTTGGAGTTCTATTGTCTCAATTGACTGGCGATCCATTCCCGGGAGGACCCAATGGCTGAACGGACTGCACGACCGCAAGAGTCCCTTCCAGATGTGGAGGAAAAACCTCGTCTGGGCTTGCTTGAGGACTTCGCGCCGCCTTCGATGGAGGATTGGCGGCGGTTGGTTGATGAGGACCTGAAGGGGGCGGATTTCGAGAGGCGGTTGGTGTGGAAATCGCCCGATGGCGTGACGGTGCGGCCGCTGTACGTGCGCGCCGATGTGGCGGATCTGGAACACACAGATTGTCTGCCGGGGATGGCGCCGTTTGTTCGCGGGACCCAACCGCTTTCAGGTGTCCTGCCGGCGTGGCAGATCCGGCAGGATTGCCTGCTGGCGTCGCCGGAGGAAGTGAACTCCGCCATTCGCGACGGCATCGCCCGCGGACAGACAGCAGTCGGCATTCGATTGGACAATGCCGCGCGCAAGGGGTTGGACGGTGACGATCCCACGGCCCGCGACATCGTGGGGCAGGGTGGGTGCACCATCAGCTCCATCAACGGGCTGCGCATCGCCCTGCAGGACATCGATTTTGAGCGGCATCCGGTGACGATCCGGACGGGATCGGCGGCGCTGCCGGTTCTGGCCATGCTGATTGCGTTGGCTGATGAGCGGCGGGTGAACCGGCGGTTCCTGACCGGTGGTGTGGAATGCGATCCGCTTCGCGACCTGGCCAAGTCCGGTTCGGTGAAGGGCGGGCTCAAACTTCAATACCGCCTGATGGAAGACATCGTGCGCTTCTGTCGCCGTGAATGCCCGGGCATCCGTGGCGTCATGGTGAACGGACATCTGTATCACAATGCCGGTGCGGCGTTGGTTGACGAGTTGGCGATGGTGCTGGCCGTGGGTGCGGAATACGTGCGCGAGTTGATGAAGCGCGGTGTTTCGGCCGACGACGCGGGCTTGGGGATGCTGTTCAGCATCTCCGTCTCCACGAACTTCTTCATGGAAGTGGCCAAGCTGCGGGCGGCGCGCATGTTGTGGGCGAAGATCATGCGCGCGTTTGGCGCCCGGAGCGAGGACGCGCAGAAGATGTTCCTGCACGTGCGCACGAGCACCTTCACCAAGACGATCCACGACCCCTACACGAACATGTTGCGCAACGCGGTGGAGGCATTTGCGGGCGCCGTGGGCGGTTGCGATTCGATGTACGTCGCTCCGTTTGACGAGACAATCGGGCGAGCAGACGAGTTTGGCATGCGCGTGGCCCGCAACCAGCAGTTGCTGTTGCAGGAGGAGGCACACCTGAACAAGGTCGTCGATCCCGCCGCAGGCAGTTACTACGTCGAGAACCTGACCGATTCGGTGGCGCGTGCCGCATGGGAAGTCTTCCAGCAGATCGAGGCGAAGGGTGGCATGGTGGCGGCGCTGAAGGAGGGCTGGATCCAGGCGCGGGTCCACGAGGCCGCGGCACGCAAGCGCAAGCTGGTGACGCTGCGGCGGCAGCCGATCGTCGGCGTGAGCAACTATGCGAACCCGAAGGAGAAGCGCATTGCGAAGCAGCACCTGGCCCGCGTGGAGTTCATCGAGGAACGGCAGCGGCGGTTGTCGCGCCTGAAGTCGGTGCGCTCGAATGCGTACGTTCGCGACCTGCTGCTCTCGCTAACCGGCCTGGTTGCGGGCGGAAACGGCAACATCGTGGAACTGGCCATCGAGGCGGCTCGCGAGGGTGCCACGATCGCCGAGATGACCGCGGCTTTTGTTGCTGGATCGGAAGGCGACGAAATCACCGTGGAGACGATCAAGACTGAACGCGCTTCGGTGCCGTTCGAGCGTCTTCGCGCACGCAGTGACCAGTGGGCCGCCAGGAATGGAGGCCTGCCCAAGGTGTTCCTGGTGCCGATGGGACCATTGGCCATGCGGCGAGCCCGGGCGGACTTCTGTTGGGGATTCTTCGGTGCGGGTGGCTTTGAAGTTGTCGAGCCGACGCCGCCCAAGACGGTCGAGGATGCCGTGAAGTCCATGGTGGATAGCGGCGCGTTGATGGCGGTGCTGTGCAGCGATGATGCCTCGTATCCTGAACTGGCGAAGGAGTTCGTTCCTGCGCTGAAGGCCATCAAGCCGGATGTGCCGGTCTATGTGGCTGGTTATCCGACGGATGCGATCGAGCAATTGAAGGCCGATGGCGTCGATGGCTTTGTGCACATCAAGGCTGATGTCGTCGAGACGCTTGAAGAGCTGCAGAAGCAACTTGGGATTTGAAGCGGCGCGGCAAAATGCAGCGCGGGTTCAACCGGATGTGACGACCTGAAAGGATCATAGATTCGTGACTGTCGACTTCACGCAAATTCCCTATGGATTCAACGATTTCGCCAAGCATGACCTTAAGGAATGGGAACAGGCCGGCGGCAATCAGGCCGGGCCTTGGGACACGCCGGAGAACATCAAGGTGAAGCCGGCCTACACGGCGGCCGACCTGGAGGGAATGGAGCACCTGGATTACCTGTCGGGGATCGCGCCGTACCTGCGCGGGCCGTATGCGACCATGTATGCGCTGCGCCCTTGGACCGTGCGGCAGTACGCGGGTTTCTCGACGGCCGAAGAGTCCAACGCGTTCTATCGCCGGAACCTGGCGATGGGGCAGAAGGGCCTGTCGGTGGCGTTCGACCTGGCGACACATCGCGGCTATGACAGCGATCACCCGCGCGTGGCCGGTGATGTCGGCAAGGCGGGCGTGGCAGTGGATTCGATCCTGGACATGAAGGTCCTGTTCGACGGCATCCCGTTGGACAAGATCTCCGTGTCGATGACGATGAATGGGGCAGTGATTCCGATACTTGCCATGTACATCGTGGCGGCGGAGGAAGCCGGAGTTTCCCACGACAAGCTGACCGGAACCATCCAGAACGACATCCTGAAGGAGTTCATGGTCCGCAACACGTTCATTTATCCGCCAAAGCCGTCGATGCGGATCATCTCGGACATTTTTGCGTACACGTCGCGCGAGATGCCAAAGTTCAATTCGATCTCGATCTCCGGCTATCACATGCAGGA
>CAZVAQ010000008.1:35421-43884 GCA_964625145.1 uncultured Candidatus Sumerlaeota bacterium | reverse complement strand
AATGGATTAGTGGAGGCTGGTATGAGATTTCTGGATGTTGGACGGGTTTTGTTCCTTGCGATGATGGCGGCGGTGCCGCTGGGCGCGAGGGCGCAGGTGGGAGGAGCCACCTGCGAGACAGCGGGCGTGATCACGCATAGCGGCACGTACTCCTTTGACAACACGGACGCGCCGCAGAACAATCCCTGCGATGAATGGGGGCGTACGGTGTGGTTCCGGTTCACACCAACGGAGCCCGGGCATGTGTACGCGGATACCGTGGGGTCGGAGTTCGACACCTACATGCATGTCTTCAGGGGCGATTGTCCCGTCACATGCGATGATCTCTATCTGGAAGTCGATGACACGTATGGCCTGCAGACCTCCGTCTTGTTTTATGCGGAACCGGAGACCACTTACCAAATCGCCATCAAGGGATACGACGAGGTTGATTTTGGCGAAGGCGTCATGAACTTCCTCTTCTCGCCGGCGGCTGAACACGGCCCGGCCGATGCCTTCAGATGCGAGACGGCCGTCAACATCACCGAGGACGGACGCTACTACTTTGACACAAGCGATTCGGATCGGCTGGACCCGTGCTTCGACTTTGTAGTGTCGACGACGTTCTACAAGTTTGTCACGCCCACGCACGGATACATCCAACTGTCGCTTTGCGACAATCCGTTCCCGGCCCGGATTGGCTTTTACCTGGGCCCGGACTGTCCGACAGAGTGCGACAACAGCCTTTCCTATGAGTATGGCTATTGCTCGAACAACCTCGAAACATACTTCCTCCCGGTCTATCACGGCGACGTCATCTACATATTGGCCTCGGCGTATCCCTCCGATGACTTGGGCGAGGGCGTGTTTGACTTCAAGTTCGTGCCGGGCGAATTCGGCCCGGGGGATGATTGCATTTCGGCCGACACCATTCGCCTGTCGGGGAGCTACGACTTCGACACCACGGGGGCGTCGGCAAACGATCCGTGCGTCCAAACCTCCCCCACTGTCTGGTATCGGATGCTGTTCCCGTACAACGGCGAAGTGACGCTGGAAACCCATGGGTCCATCGAAACCGTCGTCCGAGTCTATGAGGACGAGTTCTGCGAGATCGATTGCGACGACCTGCTGCATGCCTACATTTCCAGCTCTGAGGACGGGCCGTTAACGTTCCCGGTCGAGGCGAATAAGTCTTATGCCATCACCATTGGCGGCGATACGGAGAGCGATGTGGGGTCGGGTGTGCTGTACGTCTACTTCGACAGGGAGGTCCCGGTCGAGCCGACGGAGATCTTCGAAAGCGGAGTCTATCCCTTCGACACGACGGATGCAGGCAGCTACGATCCGTGCCGGCCGGGCAGGCCGGGAGTTTGGTACCGGTACACGGCCACCGAGACGGCGACGGTGGTGGCAAGCACCTGCGGCTCGTCGTTTGACACCTACCTCGTGGTATACGAGAGTGGAAAGTTCCCATTTGAATGCTCCAGAGTCATCAACGAGAACGATGATTTTTGCGATTACCAATCGTCCGTCACATTCCATGTGGAGGAAGGGGAGACTTACCTCATTTCGGTGCATGGATACCACGAGAGTGAGTATGGACCTGGAACCCTGGACTTCCTGATCATTCCCGAACTGCCCATCATGAGCGAGGTTGGCGGCCCGACCTGCGCCGAGGCGGGGATCATCACCGGAAACGGGCGCTATGCGTACGACACCAGCACGGCGTCCTTGGGGCATCCGTGCGGAGACCAGAATTCGCGCACCAGCTATTTCCGCTTCACGGCTCCGGAGCGCGGCCTTGTGCATGCGAACTTGTGCGATTCGAACTTTAAGGCGGCCCTCCTCGTGCAGGAGAGCGACACTTGTCCCGAGGGTTGCGGTTCCGAGGTTCTGTGGAATTGGGAAGGCTGTGGCACCGTGGCCGGTGGTTGGTTCATTGCCGATGCGGGAAAGACCTATTACTTCTCCATCACCGGGCATTCGATCGAGGATATCGGCGATGGATTCCTCAACTTCCACTTCACGACCCTGCCGCCCCTGCCGCCAGAGGCGAGCCCCGTTTGTGCCGAGGCTCCGTTCCTGACCCAGAATGGAATCTACGAATATAGCACGAACGGCGTCCCCAACAACAGCGACTTGTGCCGGCAAGGATCGCCAACGGTCTATTTCAAGTTTGCTCCGAATGTGAATGGTGAGCTGCTGCTGGAGACCTGCGGTCTGGCGGGCTACGACACCTTCCTCAGCCTCTACAACGGTTGCCCCACCATCGGCTGTGCAACGCGGCTGGAATACAATGATGACCTCTGCGAATCGCAGTCCCAGCTCACTTGGTCCGTGATTAAGGGACAGACCTACATCATCGGCTTGTCCGGCTACAGGGACGAAGTCGGCAACGGGGCCCTGAAGTTTGATTTCACGCCCGACCTGACTCCCGGCGATATCAACGGCGACGGCATCCTGAATGTGGTGGACGTCACACGGCTGGGGAACCTACTGGCGAAGGGAACGCCACCGTCCGTGGAGTCCGGAGACTTGAACGGTGATAATCAGGTCACGGAGGCGGACCTGGAGATCCTTGCGGAGATGATCGTTTCAGGGCCCTGATGGGGCGTTGGTAGACAGCAATACCCGAATCATTCCGGCACACGAGCGTCCTTTTGCGCGGTGTGCCGGAGATTTTTCGCTATGCAGATATCGGGGAGCGAGCACGGTGCTGCGACGACTTCACAGGTCGTCCGTCACGTCAATTGCCGGGCTTGTGGGCGAGTCTCATTCGGCATCGAACAATTGGCGAATATGCTGGATGACTTGCTTGGGGTCGTTTCCTTCACGCGCATAGGCCTGGGTCGCGTGCCGGGCGACGTCCACGAGGAGCAATCCCCAAGCGGCGGGATCCTCCCAAGTGGTGCGCAGCAAAAACTATCGGTCGACATCGGGCGTGGCCCACACGCGCAGGATTTCAATCGCGTCGGGATGGAAATCCGCCATGGTCGGCGGACCAAGTTCACCCGCAGGCTTGCGCTTCCAGACATGTGAAACTTCCGAGCTTGATTGCGATCCAAAGCCCTTCATTCCGCCGGCCCGTACTTCTCCTTGAATGCTGTCAGCTCTTTTGTCCTGCCAAGCACGAACAACGTGTCGGTGGCCTTCAGGGGAATTTCCGGATTCGGCGCGGGCGAGACGACGGCTTTGCCCTCTGTCATCGTCGGGTTGTGAGCGATGGCGATGACGCTGACCTTGTCGTTCTTCCGGATGTCGAGCTCGATGAGCGAGCGGCCGACGAATGCATTGGGACACGGGATCGACACGATGCCGACGTCGGTGCCGAGGGGGATCTGGTCGGCGAGGTCGGGCATGAGGAGCGATCGCGCCAGTCGGCCCGCCATGTCGCGTTCGGGAAAGATGACCTGCGTGGCGCCAATGGCCAGCACCGCGCTCTCCTCCAGCGAGGAGTCCACAAGGACGAGGATCTCCCTGATGCCGCGCTTCTTGAGCATGTGGGTGATGAGGACGGTGCTGTCGAAGCGGCGTCGCACGGCGACGATGGCGCAGTCGGCATCGAAGGCGCCGTTGACGCGCAGGGCCTCCTCGTCGAGCGCGTTGGCACAGATGACGCGCGTGGCATCGTTCATCATGGCCTGCGCGGCAGTTTCGTCCTGGTCGATGGCCAGGACCTGCGCGCCGCCTTCGTACAACGCGCGCGCGACATGGCTGCCAAAGGTGCCAAGACCGATCACTAGAAAAAATCGCGCGGAGTTTTCTGCTGCCATGATGTGTTCTCCAGTTCCGTTGACGGATCAGCCCACGAGGAGGCGTTCCTCGGGAAGGGTATAGGCGCCGCGGGGGCGTTGGCCAATGAGAGACCCCGCCGCGACGATGGGCCCAAGACGGCCAAGGTACATGCAAAGGACGAGCACCAGCTTGCTCGGCCAGGAGAGGGACTCCGTGACACCCAGGGACAGGCCCACGGTGCAGGTGGCGGAAACGACCTCGAACCCGTAATCGACGATGGCGCTGCCGGTGGTCAGGTGCGGCTGGCCGGCGTGCTCGATGAACTGGATCGCGATCGTCCCGCCCAGTATGACGAGGAGGAAGCCCGCAAAGGTCGCGAGGCACTTGCCGACAATGTCCACCGGCACCGTGCGGTCGAACAGCTCGACCCGAGGGCGGCCATTGACGCGGGAGCGCAGGAGCGCAAGCAGCACGGCGAGCGTCGTCGTCTTGATCCCACCCGCCAACGATCCGGGGGATCCGCCGATGAACATCAGGATGATCACGATCAGGATCGTGGGATTGGTCAGGTAGGTGGTCTCCACCGTGTTGAAACCCGCGGTGCGGCTGGCGACGGAGAGGAACCCCGCGTGCAGGAAATGCCGCCAGTCATTGGCCGTGGCCATGCCGGGCCATTCGAATGCGGCGATCAGCATGGTCCCGAGCAGGAGGAGCATGCCGGTTGCATACAGCGTCACGCGCGTGTGGTACGACAACCGCGGACGGCTGGCGCGCTTGCGGCCGTAGCGGCACTTCAGATAATGGCGAACGTCCACGAACACCAGGAATCCGATCCCGCCAAGGACGACCAACGCCATGACGACCGCGTTGACGTAGATGTCATCCGCATAGTGGGCCAGGTTGTCGTCGAACAAACTGAATCCGGCATTGCAGAATGCTGAAATGGAGTGAAAAATTCCATACCACACGGCCGTGCCGAAGGGATAGTCGACGGCGAACCGGAAGGTGAGCAGGATCGCCCCGACACTCTCGATGAGGAACGTGTAGCCAACGATCCGGCGCACGAGGGTGCGGGGATCGATGTGGGGCAGGTTGCCGAATGTGTCCTCGATCATGCCGCGTTGGCCCAAACCGAGCCGCCGGCCGACGGCCGCCAGGGTTAGGTTGGCAAAGGTCAGAAGGCCCAGGCCGCCCGCCTGGATCAGGACGAGGATGACCACCTGCCCGAAGAAGGTGAACTCCTGGCTGAGACTGCGCGTCGCCAAGCCGGTGATGCTCACGGCCGAGGTGCTGAGGAACAGGGCGTCGGCCATCGCCATGGGTGGCGCATCGGAGCGTAGGGAGACCGGCAGCAGCAGCAGAATGGCCCCTGCAAGAATCAGCGCGGCGAAGGAGCCGAGCAGCAGGCGCGCGTTGGAGACGGATTGGCCCATTTGGCGGAGGCAGATGTTCCCGGGGTGATTCTGGCAACGCGGAGCGGTGGTGTGACGTCAAATGGCAGGCTCGAAGGCAGGGCCAAGAGCCGCAAGAGCATTCGGGCCAATGGCGGGGCATTTGGGAAATCCCTTTATTAAGCGCATGCTTTGGGCGGCCCATTTTTTCGGCGATCACCCCCAAAAATCCTTTGATTCGACAGTTTGGGGCCCCGACTATCCGGGGTCCACGAAGGGGAGAGCTCATCCCGCTGGATTTGCAGCGCTCCTTCGGGGCAGTCCAACGATCGGATACACCCACGCCCATGACTGAAGCCAGCCCGCGCCATCCCGACCAAAGCCGGGGGGGACGCCCCCACGGGGCCAACCGCCCCCAAGCCCAGGGACTCTATGATCCACGATTCGAGCACGACGCGTGCGGCGTCGGCTTCGTCTGCCACGTCAAGGGAGAGGCCAGCCACGACATCATCGACATGTCGGTGGAACTGCTCAACAACCTGGATCATCGCGGAGCTTGTGGATGCGACCCCAACACGGGCGATGGCGCGGGCATCCTGGTCTCCATGCCGGACAAGTTCCTCCGGCGCGTCTGTTGGGAGGAATGCGGCTTTCACCTGCCGCCAAAGGGTGATTACGCGGCGGCCACCCTGTTTCTCCCACCGGACGACAACGAGCGGATGCAGCATGAGATCCTGCTCGAGAAGCTCATCAACGACTACGACATGAACCTGCTGGGCTGGCGCGACGTCCCGGTCCGCAGCGAAGTCCTCGGCTTTGTGTCCCGATCCTCCGAGCCGCGCATCCGCCAGGTCTTCGTCGGCATGCGTTCCAGTTTCTACAACCGCCGCGACTTCGAGCGCCGCCTGTATCTCGTCCGCCATCGCGTGGAGAACATGAGCGAGCAGCTCAAGATGCCCGGCAACGAGTACTTCTACGTCTGCACGCTTTCCACCAACCGCATGGTGTACAAGGGCATGCTGCGGACCAAGCAGCTCGTTGAGTATTTCCCCGACCTATCCGATCCGGACTTCGAAAGTCACCTTGGGTTGGTGCATTCACGGTTCTCGACGAATACATTCCCCGCGTGGTTCCTCGCGCATCCGTACCGCTATCTGGCCCACAACGGCGAGATCAACGCGCTGCGCGGCAACCGCAACTGGATGCGCGCGCGCCAGGGCTCGCTGCACTCGTCGGTCTTCGGTGCGGAGCTCGACCGCTTGTGGCCGCTCTTCTCGGAATCCGTCAGCGACTCGGCCACACTCGACAGTGCATTGCAGTTCCTCGTGCTCAACGGGCGTTCGCTGGCCCATGCGGTCCTGATGCTGATCCCGGAAGCCTGGGACAAGCATGACCTGATGGATCCGGAATTGAAGGCCTTCTACGAATACCACGCGTGCCTGATGGAGCCGTGGGACGGTCCCGCAGCCATCGCGTTCACGAATGGCGAGAGCATCGGCGCGGTGCTTGATCGCAACGGCCTGCGCCCCGCGCGCTACATCGAGACGACCGACGACATCGTGGTGATGGCAAGCGAGGTCGGCGTGCTGCCGGACATCCCCGCGTCGCGCATCCGCCGCAAGTGGCGCCTGCAACCGGGCAGGATCTTCCTGGTCGACACGAAGCAGGGCCGCATCGTTGGCGACGAGGAGATCAAGCGCGAGATGGTCAACATGCGTCCGTGGCGGCGCTGGCTTGACGAGAACCTCGTGACGCTGGAAAGCCTACGGGCTCATCCGGAGGATGTTCAGCATCCGGACCATGACACGTTGATCACGCGCCAACTGGCGTTTGGCTACACGAACGAAGAACTGCGCATTCTGGTGCAGCCGATGGCGGCCACTGGCAAGGAAAGCATCGGCTCCATGGGATCGGACACGCCGCTGGCGTGCCTGTCCGACCGGCCGCAATTGCTGTACAACTACTTCCAGCAATTGTTCGCCCAGGTGACCAATCCCCCACTGGATGCCATTCGCGAGGAGTTGGTGACGTCGCTGGTGACGTATCTGGGACGCGAGGGGAACCTCATCGACGAAACGCCCGCCGCCTGTCGTCTGGTCAAGCTCACCTCGCCCATCATCACCAACGACCAACTGGAGAAGCTGCGCCGCATCAACGAGAAGGGGATGAAGGCACGCACGCTGACCATGTTGTACAAGGTTTCAGAGAGCGAAGCGGGCCTGCGCAAGGCGCTGGATGTCCTGCGCGACGAGGCAGCCGAGGCCGTGCGCGAGGGCTATTGCCTGCTCGTGCTCTCCGATCGCGGCGTGGACGAGGAACACGCGCCCATCCCGAGCCTGCTGGCAACCTCCGCGGTTCATCACCACCTGATCCGCGAGGGTACGCGCACACAGACGGGCCTCATCATCGAGACCGGCGACGCGCGCGAGGTGCACCACTTCTGCATGCTGCTGGGTTTTGGCGCCGGTGCCATTAATCCTTACCTCGCGCTGGAGAGCATCTCCGAGATGCACCGCGAGGGGCTGTTCGATCCGAAGTACGACCTGCGCGCGCTGTGGGCGAACTATGTGCACGCGGTGGACGCGGGGATCCTGAAGGTCGCCTCCAAGATGGGTATCTCCACGGTGCAAAGCTACCGCGGCGCGCAAATCTTCGAGGCCATCGGCCTCAACAAGACGTTCGTCGACGAGTTCTTCACCAACACCGCCTCGCGCATCAACGGCGTCGGGCTGGATGTCATCGAGCAGGAATGCGCCCTGCGGCATCGCAAGGCGTTCCCGCCGATCCATGCAGGGCCGCAGTTGCTGGAGACCGGCGGCAATTATCAATGGCGCCAGGATGGCGAGCGTCACCAGTGGAACCCGGCGACGCTGGCGAAGATGCAACACGCGGTGCGCATCAATAGCTACGAGACATACCGCGAGTACGCGGACCTGGTGAACCAGGAATCGCGCGCGCGGTTGACCCTGCGCGGGCTGATGTCCTTCCGCAAGCGCGAGCCGATTCCCATCGAGGAAGTCGAGCCCGCGAAGAACATCGTGAAGCGTTTCTGCACGGGTGCGATGTCGCTCGGCGCGCTGAGCCGCGAGGCCCACGAGACATTGGCCATCGCCATGAACCGCATCGGCGGCATGAGCAACTCCGGCGAGGGCGGCGAGGACCCCGTGCGCTTCAAGCCGGATGACGAGAACACATTCCGCCGCAGCGCCATCAAGCAGGTTGCGTCGGGCCGCTTTGGCGTGACGGCAGAGTACCTGGCCAACGCGGACCAGATCCAGATCAAGATGGCCCAAGGGGCGAAGCCCGGCGAGGGCGGCCAGTTGCCCGGCCACAAGGTCGATGACTATATCGCCCGCAT
>CAZVAQ010000008.1:5651-35411 GCA_964625145.1 uncultured Candidatus Sumerlaeota bacterium | reverse complement strand
GCGCAGTTGATTCACGACCTGAAGAACGTGAATCCCGAAGCGCAAGTCTCGGTGAAGCTCGTGAGCGAGGTTGGCGTGGGCACCGTCGCGGCGGGCGTATCAAAGGGTAAGGCCGACCACATCCTGATCAGCGGCGATGGCGGCGGCACCGGCGCGTCACCGCTGACTTCAATCAAGCACGCGGGCATTCCGTGGGAGCTTGGCTTGTCGGAGACGCAACAGACGCTCGTTCTCAATGACCTGCGCGGACGCGTGCGGTTGCAGGTGGATGGCCAGCTCAAGACCGGGCGCGACGTGGTGATCGGCGCGCTGCTCGGCGCCGAGGAGTTCGGCTTCGCGACCGCACCGCTCATCGCCATGGGTTGCGTGATGATGCGCGTGTGCCATCTGAACACGTGCCCCGTCGGCGTGGCGACGCAGGATCCAGAGCTGCGCACGAAGTTCGCCGGCACGCCGGAGCATGTGATCAACTACTTCTTCTTCGTGGCGGAGGAAGCGCGCGAAATCATGGCGCAGCTTGGTTTCCGCACCGTGGACGAGATGGTCGGCCGCGTGGACGTGCTGGAGATGAACCCGCCCGAGGATCATTGGAAGGCCCGGCACCTGGACTTCAGCACGATCCTCTACAAGCCGGAAGTCGGCAGCGAAGTGGCAGTCCGCAATGTCCAGCCGCAGGATCACGGCCTGGAGCTGGCACTCGACAACCAACTCATCGAGGCCGCCAAGCCGGCGATCGAGCACGGCAGGAAAGTCACCGGCGAGTTCCATATTCGCAACATCAACCGCACCGTTGGCGGCATGCTCTCCGGCCGGATTGCAAAGCGGTACGGGCAGTCAGGACTTCCGGAAGACACGATCCGCTTCACGTTCCGTGGCAACGCGGGACAAAGCTTTGGAGCATTCCTGTCGAACGGCTGCACGTTTGAACTTGTTGGCGACGCGAACGACTACCTCGGCAAGGGCCTCTCCGGCGGCAAGTTGATCGTCCGCCCGGCAGAGGATGTTCCATTCGTCCCCGAGGAGAACATCATCGCCGGCAACGTGATCGCCTATGGCGCCACCAGCGGCGAGATCTATGTGCGCGGCGTCGTGGGCGAACGCTTCCTGGTCCGCAACAGCGGTGCGTCGGCCGTGGTGGAAGGCGTCGGCGACCACGGTTGCGAGTACATGACCGGCGGCCGCGCGGTGATCATCGGCGGCACGGGACGCAACTTTGCCGCAGGCATGAGCGGCGGCATCGCCTACGTTTACGATCCGTACGACCTGTTCACGGCTCATTGCAACACCGAGATGGTCGACCTATGCGCGATGGATCCGGAGGAGGACGACCACGAGACAGTGCTGCAACTGCTGCGCAACCACTTGCAGTACACGGGAAGCGCCGTGGCGAAGCGGTTGCTCGACAACTGGGAGCAGGAGTCGATCGCCTTCGTCAAGGTCATGCCACGCGACTATCGCCGCGTGCTGGACCAACGCAAGGCCCTGAAGAACGGCGCGGGCATCGTGGAAAGCGGCTCCGGCGCCGCCAGCGTCAAGCACACATCGGGAAAGTAGTGACCATCGAATGAAGGCAACGCCCACAATTACCAAGGAAGGCATGGCCCGTCGCGCGTCCGGCACGATGACGCGACGGGTCTTCCTCGGCACGTCGGCGTTCGTCCTCGCGACCGGCATCGCCGTGGGCGCCAACGGCTTCACGGAGCCTTTTCGCGTGGAGCGATGTCATGTCCGCGTTCCGGTTCGCGACTTGCCGCCTTCACTGGCCGGATACCGCATCGGCCAGATTTCAGACCTGCATTACCCGCGCAACATGACGTTGGACTTCCTACGCGATGCCGTGCGCGCGGTCGATTCCATGAAGCCGGACGTGTTGGTCATCACGGGCGATCTGGTGGATCGCAAGGGGCCGCCGAATGCATCGCGCAGTTTGGCGGGCCTGTTCGATGATGTCAATGCACCCGATGGGATCCTCGCAGTGCTGGGCAATCACGATCACTGGTATGACGCGGAAGCCGTTCGCCGCGATCTGCGGGACAACACACCCGTTCGCCTGATCGATCACACCCATGTGATGATCAGCAGAGGCGACGCCGAGTTGGCGATTGGTGGTGTGGGCGATCTGTGGACCGACAAGGTTGAACTGCAGCGCACCTTTGGCGATGTGCCGCCCGATGTCCCGCGCGTGTTGCTGTCGCACAATCCCGATGTGGCCGAACTGAAGGCACACGACGGGATCCGCGTCGATCTTCAGCTTTCCGGTCACACTCATGGCGGCGAGGTAAACCTGCCGTTTGTGGGTCCGCCCGCCGTCCCCAGCCGCCATGGCCGAAAGTACGTGCGCGGCCTGGTGCAGGGCCCCGCATGGCCCGTCTACATCAACCGCGGGCTTTGCTCGCCACGATTCATCCGCTTCGCATGCCGGCCGGAAGTGACCTGCATCGAGCTTGTTGCCGCCTGATTGATCCAGTCACCGAAAGGAAGTCCCCAAACCCATGGGCAACCCAACCGCCTTCAAGTCCCTCCCCCGCGAACAACCAAAGAAGCGCCCGGTCGAGGAACGCATCCACGATTGGCGTGAGTTGTACCTCGACTATCCGGAGGAGAAACAGCGCGAGCAGGCCAGCCGCTGCATGGACTGCGGCATTCCCTTCTGCAACCAAGGGTGTCCGCTGGGGAATCTGATCCCGGAATGGAATGACTTCGTCTATCGTGGCCGTTGGCGCGAAGCCATCGAGGCGTTGCACAAGACGAACAACTTCCCGGAATTCACCGGACGCATCTGCCCCGCTCCCTGCGAGGCTTCCTGCGTGCTGAGCATCAACGCCAAGCCCGTCTCCATCAAACTGTCCGAGGTCAGCATCATCGACCGCGCGTATCGCGAAGGTTGGGTCGTTCCGCGGCCACCAAGCAGCCGCACGGGGAAGAAGATCGCCGTCGTTGGTTCGGGCCCTGCTGGCCTTGCAGCCGCCGCGCAGTTGAACAAGGCGGGGCACTCGGTCACCGTGTTTGAACGCGCCCAACGCATCGGTGGCCTGCTGACGTTTGGCATTCCCGACTTCAAGCTGGAAAAGCGCATCGTCGACCGGCGCGTCGACCTGATGAAGGCGGAAGGCGTGGAGTTTCGACCCGGCACCAATGTCGGCTTTGATATCACGGCGGAGCAACTGCGCCGCGACTTCGACGCCATCGTGCTGTGCGGCGGTTCGACGCGTCCGCGCGACGTCAACATCCCTGGCCGAGAGCTCGATGGCATCTACTTCGCCATGGATTACCTGACGCGGCAGAACGAACTGAACTACGGCGACCCGCAGCCCGATCGCCCGCTCATCAGCGCCAAGGACAAGCACGTGCTCATCATCGGCGGTGGCGACACGGGCGCGGACTGCCTCGGCACGGCACATCGCCATGGCGCCAAGGGCGTCACGCAGATCGAGATCTTCGGCCGTCCGCCGGAGGAACGCGCTCCCTACAACCCATGGCCGCAATGGCCTATGACCATCAGCTCCTCCCCCGCACACGAGGAAGGCGGCGAGCGCGAATGGGCCGTGCAGAGCCTGGCATTCCGCGGCGAAGGCGGAAAGGTGAAGGCGCTGCAGGCACGGCGTCTGAAGTGGACTGTCGACGAGAAGGGCCGCCGCACTTCGGAGGAAATCCCCGGGAGCGACTTCGAGATCCCCGCCGAGTTGGTGCTCATCGCGGCCGGATTCCTCGGGCCGGAGACGGCGGGACCCATCGAGCAGTTGGGCCTGGAGCTGGACCAACGGGGCAACGTCAAGACCGACGCTAACTACATGTCGTCCGTGGAAGGCGTGTTCGCCGCCGGCGACATGCGCCGCGGCCAGTCGTTGGTCGTGTGGGCCATCGCCGAAGGCCGCAAAGCCGCCCGCGGCGTCGACGCATGGCTCATGGGCCGCAGCGATTTGCCGGGATGAAACTATAAGACGCACGGGCCCTGCGGAACGGAGCATGGGCATCCGTGCCCGTGCTCCTAACCTGTGGGCTTGACCATCCCCAAGACCCCCGTCAACTATGCCCATCGTTACAGCCGACCCATCCGCAAATGTCCTCTCCCTTCTTCAATCCATACGAAGACTTCGAACGGCATCGCTTTGGCCTTCCGCACTGGCAGCAAGGCGAGGTCTGGCAGTTCGTCACCTGGCGTCTGGCGGACGCCATGCCCGTGGAGAAGCTCAACGAATGGCGCCTTGAAAGAGAATCATGGCTCCTCAACAATCCACCGCCATGGTCCCCCGATGCAGAGAGGGAATTCCACCAACTCTTTAGGAGCAGGGTGGAAAAGTGGCTCGACCGGGGACACGGCTGCTGCGCGCTGCGCGAGCCGAAGGTGGCGGCCATCGTCGAGGGAGCGCTGCGCCACTTCGACGGAGCACGGTACAGACTCGGCCCCTACGTGATCATGCCGAACCATGTGCATGTCTTGTTTCACCCCCTGCCGGGGTTCGCACTCAAAGGAATCCTGCACACTTGGAAGGGCTTCACAGCAAAGGAAGTAAACAAGATTCTCGGTTCAGCCGGGAAGTTCTGGCAGGACTCATACTGGGACCGGATGGTGCGGAGCGAACAGCAATGGTATGCATATCGAAACTACATTGAGCGGAATCCGCAATCTCTCAGGCCGGGGACCTTTGTGCTCGGAGTCGGGTCGCGAAGTGAGCCGATCTGACTCCCGCACGGGCACGGATGCCCATGCTCCATTCAAGCGGAGCATGGGCATCCGTGCCCGTGCTTCCTCACTTCAACCTCTTCAACCACTCCGCATCGCCCGGCAACGGCTCCCACTGCCTGAACGGCAATAGCACTGTCATCAACAAACCAAATCCACCCAAGCCACCTAACAACAAGAGCGCCAAGACGCTCCCGCTGCGCAGGTAAATCACCGCGCCCAGCGCCGCCAATCCAAACGAGCCCATCCCCATCAACAGCCGCTTCACCATGCGGCCGACGCGGCTTTCGAGGCGTTCCAGATCCACCGGATGCATGCGCACCCGCTGTTCCTCGCGCTCAAGCCTCTGGATAATCCGGCGCACGTACTGAAGCTCCGACCATGCCGTGCGCCCCATGTCCGCGATGCGCTCGGTGACCGGCTTTTGCTCCTCCAGCGCCACCTCGCGGATCATGTTCTTGATGATCGGCGTGGCTTCGCGGACGGCGCTGAAGTTCGGGTCGAATCGCATCCCCTGCCCTTCCACCAACGCCGAAGCGCGGAACAGATAAACGAGCTGCTGCGGCATGCGTAGGGGGAACCGATGGAACGTGTCGAGGATGTCGTCGGCGATGTCCTGCACCATGCGCGGGTTGAAATCCTCCCGCAGTTGGATCTCCAGCAGTGTCTGCCCCGCATCGCGCACGAGCGCGCGCGGAATGTCGGGATCGACCATGCCCAGCTTGTAGAAGATGTCGACCATCGTGTCCACGTCGCGTGCCACGATTGCAGTGCAGACGCGCAGCATCTCCTTGCGAATGGTGGGCGGGAACTCCAGCGACATACCATAGTCGAGCAGGACGACCCTCCCCTGCCGGTCCACCAACAGGTTCCCCGGATGCGGGTCGGCATGGATGAAACCATGCACCACGACCATCCGCACGTAGATGTCGATGAGCCAAGTGATGAGCTTGTGCGGCGATTGCTGGCGGGCACGAAGACCTTCCAGGTCGTCGATGCGCACGCCGTCGATGTAGTCGAACACGACCGTCCGGCGCGTGGTCAGCTCGTGATGACAACGCGGCACGACAAGCCGCGGATCGTTCGCAAAATTGGTGCGAAACCGGTCGGCGTTGCGCTCCTCGTTGCGAAAATCCATCTCCTGCGCGATCATGCGCGCGTACTCCTGGATCACCGCCCAGAAGTTCCGCACCACATGGCTGTCCACAAAGACATGGAACGTGCGCAGGATGAACCGCACGACCCCCAGATCCGTCGCGACGATCTCCTCCACGTTGGGACGCAGGATCTTGACGGCCACCGGCCGGCCCTTGTAGACGGCGCGATGCACCTGCCCCAGGCTTGCCGCGGCCAGCGGCTCGCGCTCGAACTTCTCGAAGACCTCCTCCACCGGCCGGCCAAAGGCCTCCGCCATCAGTTGCATGGCCTCCTTGGCGGGAAAGGGCGGAACGCGATCCTGCAGCGTGCGCAGCTCGCGGGTGTAGATCGCCGGCAGGATGTCCTCGCGCGTGGCCAGCACCTGGGCGCCCTTGATGAAGGCGGGGCCGAGGCGCGCAAAGGTCGCCGTCAGTCGCTTCGCGCGCTCGGTGTGCTGATTCGTGGTCAGCTCACGCGGAGGTCCAAACAGCAGGAAGGACTTCCAATCGCGCAGGAAACTGAGCAGGAACGGGAGCAGGGCGAAGAAGACGAGAAAGGGGCGCCAGAGTCGGTTTCGCATGGTTGGAAAAAGGAAGGCCCCGCCGGGAGAGTGCCGGAATAGTTCCGGACTTCTCCTCGGCGGGGCAACAGTTGGGCCAGTTGCGGATGGAAAAACCAACTACTCCATCAGCGAATGTTGCCGATCGGGTCCTTCTGGGAGCGGTAGATGTCGCCGCGGCTGATCGTGCCGTTGGTCGCATCGTAGATGTTGGACCCACCATTGTAGCGCCGGTCGGGGCCGACGGATCCCGCCTTCCACATGCCGTAGTGCTCATGCCAAGGAAAGCCATTCCCCCAGCCGGCAGCAGTCTTCGCCTGGGCGAACGAGGCTTGAGGCTGCTGGCGAACGTACTCCGGCACATTGGCGCTTCCCGGGAAGACCGTCGAACCCGCGGCGCGCATGCTGTGCTCGGTGGATTGATAGAACAGGTTCGCAACGGGCCAGTTGAGCGGCGTGACCGGAATACCACCGGGTTGGAAGAACGGATCCGCTATGGAGACCGACGACAGGTAGGCCACAGGAGTGGACAATCGCGGAGGCAGGAAGCCTTCGCACATCAGCTGCGTCCCCAGATCCTCATCACCGGCAACAGCAGGGTTCACAACCCAGTCGGCGGGGTATCGGTTCCAGTCGACCTTGTAGGACTCCAAGCCAGTGGCGATGGTCCGCAGATCGCCCTGCGCCCGCGAGACCTTCGAACGCACCTGCGCCTCCAGGAAATTCGGGACGGCGATGGCGGCCAGGATGGCAATGATGGCCACCACAATGAGAAGCTCGATGAGCGTAAACGCCCGGGTGCGTTGTGACATCCAACTTGCCCTTTCTGAAAATGTGGTTGGGATTCCCCTATCGCCTGTCGGGCTGTAAAGCCAAAATCGCTCTGTCGTGACCCTCATGAACGATTCCCCCGCGATCTCCCTCGTTTCCTTCCTGCTCCGGGCCTATGTTCTGGGGTGGGCGGTGGCGGCTCCCATCGGACCGGTAAATCTGGAGATCATCCGCCGGGCCCTGCGGGTGCGACTGGCTGCCGGCTTCTGCGTTGGGCTGGGAGCGACCATGGTGGATCTTGGTTATTTTCTCCTCGTGACAATCGGGTTCGGCCCCTTCCTGATGAATTACGCCGAATCCTTGGTGGGCATGATTATTGGCGGGGGGATTCTGGTGGTGATCGCCTCGCTGTCCCTGCATGCGGCCTGGCTCTCCTGGAAAGGGAAAGTCCCCGCCGAGATGGCGCCCGGCGACATCCCCCGCGGCAAGCGAGTGCTGTTTGCCAGTTGGGTCACCGGCCTTGGCATGACCGCCTTCAACCCCATGACGATCATCTTCTGGACGTTGCTTCCCGCGTTCCTGCTCGGCACGGGCGATCGGAGCGGCGTCACCTTGGTCGTGGCGGGCTTGCTGGTCTGGCTGGGGGCGTTGTCGTGGGTGTTGACCCTCATGTGCATCCTGGCCTTTGCCCGCCGCTTCATCGGCCCGCGCCTGTTCGCCATCGCCTCCGCCGCCGGTGGGCTGCTCCTTATCGGACTGGCGCTGGATTTCTGGCTCCGGGGCGGCATGGCCGGATACACACCCTGAGCAGGGTTGGAGTTGCCTGCACCTCCTCCCGCATCCCACACTATCACGATGGGCCCGGAAAGTCCGAGGCCGATTCATCTGGAGCGAAAACTCTATGCGGCTGGCGGTGAACGTTTCCGGGCAGGGTGGCACGATTCGAAAAGTTCTGTTCCACAGTCTCCTTGCAATCTCAGCCTTGCTCGCGCCTGCAGCGTTGCAGGCCGGCGATGAACTGCTCCACACCCTGCCGTCCTCTATCACCCCCGCAATCCCTGCGGCACCATCACCGACGGATTTGCGCACGCGCGCCGCACGCGAAGAAGTCACCGATTGGTTCACGGAATTCTTTTCCGGCGGCGATTTCGATCTCGAATACAAGACGCTCACGCTGCTGCCGGCGGATAATCCCAATGGCTATGTGGCAACGCTTGACTCCGCGTTTCAATATCCCGTCGCCATCACCGGAGGGGCGGTGGACATGGCCTTGGGTGACGACCAGTCTGTCGAGGTCCCCCTCGCTCCGAGTTCATTCCCGCTGCATGGTGTCCCGTACAACTCCGTCTATGTCAGCAGCAACGGCCTGATCACCATGACAGGGCCGAACCTGAGCTCGAACCCGGCCCTCGCCACGCACTTCAACACACCGCGCATCTCCGCGTTTCACGCCGACCTGCAGCCTGCAGCCGGCGGCGGGCAGGGAACCATCTACCGCACATCGCTGCCGGACCGGTTGGTGCTGACTTACGATGGCGTGCAGGAATTCGACGCTCCGCGCGTGAACAACTTCCAGGTGGAGCTGTTCTACTCCGGCACGATCCGCATCACCTTCCTCAAGATGGAGACCAAGCGCGCCTTGGTCGGCGTGTCGAAAGGCGGCGGACTGCCCTCGCTCCTGTTCCAGAGCGACATGCACCTGTACACCAACTCCGGCCCGTTTGCGGCACTACCCTTCGAGCCCGTGTCTTTCATCATGGAGGCAGGTGGCGACGCGTTGCCATCGGCATTTCCAGTCACTCTGTTCCGCAAGAGCGACGGCATCGCGAACTGGTCGGCATCAACCACCGCTTCCTGGCTTCAAGTCTGGCCGTCGTCCGGCTCCTTCACATCCAGCCACGTCAGTACATCGCTCTCCACCACACCCACGGCGGGGTTCCTCGACCCCGGCGTCTACTTCGCCAAGGCGATCTTCTCGACCACGGGTTCCGAGGTGAACACGGAGGTGGCAGTCCGGCTGGAAGTGACAGACTCCGGCATCAACCTGTCCGTGACTGACAGCCAAGAGCCCGATGACGACCAGGTCGTCGACTATGGCGATGTGGGACTCGGCGATGAAGTTGCCGCGCAATTGGCCGTCAGCAACGCAAGTGAAGCTCCTGTGCAGATTCAGAGCGTCATCATCGACGGCTCGTATCATCAGGACTTCCGGGACAATGCCGCGCCGGGATGGCAGAAGACACTGCGCCCCGGCGGTGACAACGATTGGCGCGTGGAGGATGGACGCTATCTGGCCGGGCCGTCGGATCTCAGCTCCGGATTCATGGAGTCCACCTATTCGTTGCAAAAATTTCGCGACGTCGCCATCGAGGTCACCATCGAGCACACGGGATGGGATGGCAGCTTTGCCTACGTCGCGGTTCGCGGAGAGCCAGCACTCAGCGGGTCGTTGGTCGGTGGCACGGCCTACTTGTTCGGCATCTCCGGCAACAATGGCTTCACGGCGTTCAAGATTGTGAACGGCACGGTCACGCCCATCCTGACCACATCGCTCTCGCCGTCCGTCACGACACCGCCCTTCAGCAACCGCGTGCGGGTGGAGGCCGTCGGGCCGGTGCTTCAGTTCTACGTGAACGGCTACTACCTCGGCGGTGTGGTGGACTCATCGATCACGGGCGCTGGACGCATCGGGTTTGTCGCAAGTTCCGTCGCCAGCACGGACGGCCTGCTCCGCCCGGCCTTTGCATTCGACGACATCGAGGTACAGCGAATCCCCGATGGATCGAATGCTTTCCGTGTGGCAGGAATCACCAGCTTCCCAACTGCCGTCCCTGCATTGGGAGATTTTGACTTCGATGTGCTTGCTTCGCCTTCCGACCTCGTTTGGTCCACCGCCACAGCGCGGATCCTGACGAACGATCCGCTGCGGCCATCCATGCCGGTGTTCCTGACGGCCAATGGTGTCGCGCCGGCCATCGGCACGCTCGACATCGTCGATTCGATATTGCCGGCCAATGACCGGGTACTGGACTTCGGAGAGCAGTTGGCCACAACCACTTCGAGCATCGAGAATGTGACCCTCTCCAACTCCGATGGCTCCAACCCGATGGAGATCGAATCCGTCTATCTGATGAATCGCATGAAGGACGGCTTTGACGATCCGGCGGTACCGGGTTGGCTGCCAGGCAATGTCGCCAATTGGTCGCAGGCAGATTCTGCCTATGTCGCCAACGCGGCGGGCACGCCGGATATCTGGATGTACTCGATGTGGGGTGATGCTCCCTTTGGTGATGGCACACTCACGCTGTCAGTCTCCCAGGAGTCAGCCGACAGCAATTCCTTCTACGTGGTGATTCGCGCCACGCCGGACTTCATCCTCTTCAACGATGGTTCCGCGGGAGGCTCCGCGCTCATGCTGGGCTTCAACTCGCTGGGGTTGTACAATCTGTCCTGCTTTCGCGATGGCGGTTTCCGGTATCTGCAATCGTGGTTGTTCACGGACGCCATCCACACCGATGGAAGCGCCAACGAAGTGACTTTTGAGCACATCGACGGCCGTATCCGTGCGGTGTTCAACGGAGTCGAAGTCTTCGAAGGCGAACTTCCACCCTTCATTCCCGGCGGCTCCCGGGTGGGCTTCTTCGCAGGCAGCGGCGCCTCCGGGCGCTCTTACCGCATTCACAGCGCCGTGGCGGAGAGCATTGAACTCCCCGGCCCCTTCAACCTGGCAGGCGCGCCCTTCATCCCCACGCCGCTGGCACCTGGTGGGTCGCTGCCGCTGACGGTGGACTTCTCCCCGCCGGTCGCGGGGCTTTATGAAGCGGCCATCCGCATCAAGAGCGATGACTTCCTCTCCCCGCTCCAACATGTCGTGCTCCGCGGGACCGGGGTAGTCGTGCCGTTCGACTTTACCGGCGACGGAATCGTCAATGTGGCGGATGTGACGATGCTGGGGAACCATCTGGCGGGGCTGGAGCCAAACCTGCCGACCGATGGCGACGTCAATGAGGACGGCGAGGTGGACCAAGCCGACGTGGAGGCCTTGGCGACGATGATCGTGGAGTAGCAGGATCCACGAGGCGCGGCATGGCCAAACACTTTGACTTTCCCCGGGTGCAGGGTTTGGGGTGGAGGTGGTTCTTGAATTGGAATCCCGCAAGGTACCCGTGCCCACGATGACGATACCCGCCAAGTCCTGCACCAACTATCTCTGGGCTCTTCTGCTCCTGCTGGCCGCATGCCTTCCCGCTGCCGCCACCGCGCAGGGAGACCTGCAGATCTCCATCGCCCAGGATACCTTTGGCGGGTACTACAAGCCGGGGAAGTGGTTCCCGGTCGTCGTCCGCATCTCGAACCAACCGGCCGAAGGGCGGCCCGGGGACCGGTCACTCGACTTCGACGGCTCGCTGATCGTCCAGTCCTCCAGCGCCTCGGGTGGCAATTCGCAGTACAATTTCCGCCACGACGTGTCGGTCCCCGCATTCTCGAACCAGCAATTCGTGGTGTACTCGCGCATCCGTCAGAGCCTGCCCGTGCCCCCCACGCTGGAGGTGCGGACTGCCACCGGCCGCCGCCTCCGCAGCGATCCGATCTCGGCGCTGCAGGCACTCCCCAGTCATCGAATCCTGATGGTGACGGTGACGGACCAGATGCGTCGCCTCTACTACCCCAATCCCCGTGCGGGCGCTGCCTATATCGTGGAGGGCAACCTCGCACCCGGTAATCTGTTCGATGATTGGATGGGCTACGATTCCGTTGATGTGTTGGTGTTCCCCAGTTGGCCGGAGGGCCGGCTGACCGCGCGCAGTCGCGAGGCCCTGATGGACTGGGTCTCCATGGGCGGCACGTTGGTCTTCCTGGGCGGCGCGAACTCGGCGGGGTACGCCGCAGCAGAGGGCGACAACTTGTTACCGGCAGATGTCAACTCGTCCTCCCGCTACGCCCTCAACACACAGAGCGGCACCCTGCGGCTCGCGCCTCCGGGAGAGGACATCGGCGACACGCCTTCCTTGCTCCTTTCAAACATGACACTGCGCCCCGGTGCCCAGGTGTTGGTTGATGCGGGCGATACCGACAATCCCATCCCGGCCTTGGTGCAGCAGCGATTGGGAAAGGGGCGCATCATCTTCGCGGGGGCTGATTTCCAGAGTGACTCGCTCCTGTCGCGGGCCCTGTTCGCCCCCATGTGGCAATCGGTCCTGCCCCTGCCGGAGCCCATGGACTGGCGCGCGTCGCTGCCGGATGCCCTCAAGCGCACCAAGACCGTCACGGGCCGCGCCGCGCGCCCGCCGAATCTCTTCCTTGTCGTCGCCCTGTGCGTGATCTACACGGTGATTGTCGGGCCGGTGAATTTCCTCTTCCTCGGCATGACCAAGCGCATCCAATGGGCATGGTTCACGGTGCCCGCCATCGTGCTCTTCTTCACGGCCCTGATTTACACGCTGGGCGTTTGGACGAAGGGCGGCGAAACCATCGCGCGCGAATCCACCATCCTGGTGGGATACGAGGACGATCCGCACTTCGAGGAGATCAGCGCCTACAGCCTCTTCGTGCAGAACCCCGGGAATTACCGCGCCGCGCCGAGGCAGGAGAAGTTGGCCGCCGCGGATGCCGACCCGTGGGCCAATCCCTTCATCCTGGTCGACCCCTCCTTCACCAACATATTCACCGATGCGGGCGGCGATGGACTCGGCTTCGCACAGCGCCGGCCCGTCATCCAACAAACCAGCACCGGAACCATGGTGGACTCATGGCCGCTGAGGACCTTTGACACGACCCAGTTCCTGGCTCGTGGTCCCCACAAGCGCCCGGGCGGGGTCCAATCGACCGTCGCCTTTGTGGGACAGGACCGCACTGCGTGGCTGGAGGGCGAGCTGACCAACAACACAAGTCTGGATTTCTACGCGACCGCCATCATCACCGGCAACCGCGGCATCTCGTTGGGAGCCATGAAGGCTGGCGAATCCATCTCTCTCGACCGCAGCACCACCCGGTTCTGGTTTGGCCAGCAGACCGTCGTCCTGTGGAACATTTGGGACAATGTGGTGGACGTCCTCACCGCGCGCGGCAACCTGGACAACGATTCCGACCAGGCGCTCAACCGCGAGAACGCCGCCGTGCTGCTGCGCCACATCGCGAATCCCCATCAGGCCTCGCGCATTCTGCCGACCATGAAGGGAAAGTTCTACTTCGTGGGCCTTGCCGAGGAATCGACCATCTCCGCCGACCTGGGAGTCGACGCGGACATCCAGGCGCGCTCGATCATCGTGCTCGTGGAGCTCAATCCCGTCCCGCGGACAAACTCCTTCATCGTCCACCAGGACCTGACGAGCGTGAGTCTCGTCGACTTCCCGGAGGACTATCGATTCAGTTACGACTCCGGTCTGGGAATGCGCGGTGGCTTCGCCCAGGCATTCACCCCCGGCTCCAACGAGCCGATGCTGCGCCTGGAGC
Organism: uncultured Candidatus Sumerlaeota bacterium; assembly: GCA_964625145.1. GTDB lineage: Bacteria > Sumerlaeota > Sumerlaeia > SLMS01 > JAHLLQ01 > CAYTRP01. The sequence goes on along the minus strand of CAZVAQ010000008.1, from coordinate 21,807 downwards.
GCGGCGCGCCGTTGACGGTGGCATTTGGCCTCCCCTTCGAACATCCCCGCCTGAAGGTGCTCAGCGCGAATCTGGCAACTGTCGAACTGGAGAACGTCCCAGCCAGCGCCCTGTTTGAGATGGCGCCGCTCGGCCTGCTCTCCGGCGGCGGCCGCGCCCTGGGCACCAGCGTGCTCAACGACCCCAACGGCGAATTGTTCACACGCGGACGCGGACGGACCTTTATCCAGATGTCAACCCCCCGCCCACCAAATCAAAGCACTTCGCAAGCCGCCGGCATCAGGTCACTCGGAATCGAAGTGATCGGTGGCATCGAGAGGTGAGAGACTTTGACGTTTTGCATGCTGCCTTGGATCGCAAGTAAGACCGACCTGCGCGCGTCGACGATGTGCATCCTCCTCATGCAATGGCTTCTGGTCACATCAGATCGCCAGCGCGTAGCGCGACACTCGAGTAGGGCCGAAGGCCCGACATATCAGGCCACAACTGTGCGTCACCCATTCCCCGCATCGCGCCGCAACTCCTCGCCAAACAACGCGGCGGCGAACTGATCCGCGTCGAAATCGCGAAGGTCCGTGACGCCCTCGCCGACGCCCACCAACGTGATCGGAATGCGGTACATGTCGAGGATGCTCAACAGCACGCCGCCCTTCGCGGTGCCGTCCAGCTTCGTCATGACCAACCCGTTGATGGTGACCGCCTCGGAGAAAAGCTTCACCTGCTGGATCGCGTTCTGACCCGTCGTCGCATCAATCACCAGCAACGTCTCGTGCGGCGCGCCGGGGATCATCTTTGAACACACGCGCTGGATCTTGCCCAGTTCGTCCATCAGCGACGACTTGGTGTGCAACCTGCCTGCCGTGTCGATGAAGACAACCTGCACGCCGCGATTACGCGCGCGCTGCAATGCATCGTAGCACAGCGCCGCCGCATCGCCGCGGTCTTCACCGCGCACGAACTCGCACCCGGTCCGCTCGGCCCAAATCTGAAGCTGTTCAACCGCTGCCGCGCGGAACGTGTCGCCGGCAACCAACATCGTCTTCAGCCCCGCCGCCGTGCAGCGCGCCGCCATCTTCGCCACCGTCGTCGTCTTGCCGACTCCGTTCACACCGGCGACCATCACCACATACGGCTCGCCCTCTGCCACGACCGGATCGAAGCCGGGGGCAGAGTAGGCCAGGATGTCGTGAATGGCATCCTTGAAGACGCCGAAGAGCGCGTCGCCCTTGGCGTCTCCACTGCGCGCCGCGCGCTTCATGCGGTCGATGATCTTGTTTGTGGTGGGAATGGCGACGTCCCCCTGGATCAGGACGTCCTCGATCTCCTCGATGGTCTCCTCATCCAGCTTGTTGGCGCCACCGAGGATAGACTTCACCTGCTCCAGCAAACTCTTGCGCGTGCGTCCCAGCCGGTCGCGTAGGCGTTGGAACCACGACACGCGCGGCAGCGCCTCGCTTTCGGCCTCCTTGCGCCTCCCCCACCACCAACCGCGCTTCTCCGTGTCCGCGGCCGCAGGCTCCAGATCCGCCTGCTCCAACTGGCGCAGTGTCTCCTCGGCCTCCTCGACATTCTTGTTCTCGAACAGGCGCGAGAAGAAACCGGCCTTGCGGCGAACAGGCGCAGGACTCTCGGAAGCTTCTATAGGTGTCGGATTCTCGCTGGTCGGGTCGGACATGGGGGGCCTTGGCTGGCGAATTGATCACGCGCCGACAGGCTCCCCAACGCTCCCCCCCGGGGTCAAGGCATCGCATCCGTTCCGGTCGCCCGCGCCTGCACCTCCGATTCCGTGGCCGCGGCCCATTGCAGAAACTCCTCCGCCTCGCGATCGCCAACGGGTAGTTCCGAGTAACACGCACGGTACAGATCCCCAATCCGCGCGGCCGCCTCTCCCGCATCCGACAGCGACGCGGCTTCGACGTTTAGTTCGCTCCCCAGCCGCCGGATGAACTCGCGCGCCGTCTCCGACCGCTTCCGCCCCCAGCCATCCTTGGCAATCGTTTCGGCCAGTTGCTTGAAGCGCGCCAGGATCCGGCCGCGCGCGTCGCGGGGAAGTTCGACCTGCGGAACAGGTGCCGGCTTGCCGGTGCTGCGAACAATGGACGTGGCCGCCGGGATTTGCTCCTCGACGGCTGCCGCGCGGCCACCGCGCCGCAAGCCAAGGCGCCTCTCAAGCCACCACGCCGCGTACACCAACAACCCCACCAGCCCCAGCAGGATGAACAAGTCGCGCAGGATCTTTCCAACGGAGATGTCGCGCGCGATGTGCGTCGCGGCGGTTGGAGCACCGGGTTCGAAAGTCAGGAACCGCGTGTGCGGCGCCATCAGTGGCGTGAGCCAAACGAACACCGCACTCACCACCATCCATGGAATGACGACCCAGACAATTGTCTGCAAGACCGCCGGCATCACGGGCAAACCGCGTCCTTCGCCATAGCGCGTCAAACGCGACGCGAGATGCTCCAGGCGATACGACAGCAGGAAGAAGAACAGGTACGCAATCAATGGCTCGATGGGCGGCAAAGGTCCTGCACCGCACACAACCAGGACAAGCACCAACGAACCTGCATGCAGTCGGCCGAATCCATGCTTGTCAATGGCGGTGAACGACGCAAAGGCGAGGAGCGATGCCAACGCGACCGGCCAGCCGTCATAGCCGGCAAACCCTGGAACCACCATCGCCACCGCGTGCAGCATGAAGTAGAGGACGCAATCCCTCGGCGGCATCCCTCGCAGAAGGTCAGTCAGCGAAGCCTCGAACAGCCGCGCGAACAGCAAGCCAACGGTGCAAAGCGTCGTGAAGAATGAAGCCAGCACCATGCCGCCTTCCGAACCGTCCACGAACACCAATGCAAACACCGAAGCGAGCATCAGCACCAGACTCATGCGGTGCGCGCGCGTCCAGCCGGTCGCCGTCCATTGCCATTCGCGATGCCGGCGAATTTCCTGATCAGCGACCATTGCCGCTCCTCCCATCGTGCACCGTCTCCAGACCCATGCGCATTCCCTCGATGGGATCCGCCGCGCGCTTCAGCACATGGACCCGCGCTCCCAGTTCTGCGAGCAGGGCCGCAGTCGTTTCAATCGGCGACGCTGCATAGTGCCGGTCCTCCTGCTCGCGAAACAACTTCACGAACTGCCGGTCATCCACCAGAACGCAGATCACCTGGATGCGACGTTGCAGCAAACGTGGAATGATCTGGCTGATCGATGCAGGTTCCACGGTTGTGGCGCCTTGTATCAAGACAACAGTGCCGCCACGTCGCAATCGTGTGCCATGTTCCATCACGGCGGCATCAAAGCGTGACGCGCCTTCGACCTTCAGCAGCGCGAGTGAGTCCAGAATCATCAGCAAATGCCGCGCGCCACGCCCCAATGGAATATGCTCGATCTCCGGGCCCACTGCGAACAACTGCATCGCAAACCCGCGGTTGTACGCACGCCGCGCGATGCTGGCTGCGGCCTTGATCGCGTATTCAATCGTCGTTTGATCGCCAATGCCTGTCTGCCCCATCCTCCCCATGTCGAGAAAGATGGAGACATCGGTGGTCAGGTCCTCGCGAAACTCCTTCACCATCGGGACACCGCGTCGCGCCGTCGATCGCCAATGGATCGTGTTGGGTCCATCGCCGTAGTGATACTCGCGCACGGCGGTGAACTCTTCGCTCTGACCAGGTCTGCGATAAGTCTCCAGCCCGACATGAAACTGTGTTCCGCGCCCATGCACGCGCGTCCCCTCCAGATCGATGGACGCGGGATAAAGCAACAGCGGCGTGAACTCTTCGAAGTGGACCCGGCGACGAACCAGCCCGAGGGCGTCGTAGGCCTCCAGAAGCAAGGGACCAATCGAATAAAGTCCCCGGTGCCGGTTGCATTCCCCGTTGTAATGGACGAAGAGCTTCTGCCCCCGCCCAAACGGCCGTTCCACCAAATGCAGGACCCGCCCCGGTCCACTGGGAGGGAAGCTGTCCTCGATCAGGACAAGCCCTTGGCTCAGACGGGAATGAGACTCGATCTCAATGCTGACCGGGACGGTCTGCCCCTCGAAAGCCCGGGCTGTGTGGACCCGGGCGACCTGGATCCCCTTCAGCAGGCCGCTGGCGTGGACAAATGCGAGGGCCAGCGCCACCCCCAGCATCGCGCCGACGCACAAAACCAGCGGATTATGCAGGGAAATCCCGATGGTCACCCCCATGGCGGAGGCCATGGCCAAGGTGTTCCGGGGGGAGAGAAAGTGGGGGCTGGAGGGCGGTTCCCGCATAAGAACCTCTCGCATCGAAATCCAAGGCTTGCACCCCTTGGCCGCATCCCCCAACAGAAAAGACCGCCCGGCGGTAAACTCCCCAAGGAACCACGGTGCGGCATACAATGTTTCCGGCGGCCTGCCAAGTGCAGCAATTGCTGTCCCGACCAATCCCGTGGAGCCAGGACGACCTGCAAGGTCTGGCGCTTCCGGGTTATGAATCCTTCGACCCGCGGGCCCTGCCATGGGCAGAGGCCAGCACCGGCGGGCCAATGCCCAACGGCTGCCAGCTCACCAAGAAGTCCCGCCACCGCTGGGTGCTGGGCTTCGAATGGCGGGGGGAGAAGCTCTACGCCAAGCGCGGCATCCCGCGCCTGATCCGCCAGCGGGTCTCCTGGACCCTGCGCGGCTCCAAGGCCCAACGCGAGTTCGCCATCGGCCGCGCCTTCGTCGCCGCCGGCATCACCGTCCCCGAACCGGTCTTCTACGCTCACACCAAATCCAGCGAGTCCTTCCTGGTCACGCGCGCCCTGCCGGAAAACTGGATGTCCTTCATCGAATGGGCCCGGCAACACGGCCTGCACGACGAAGACCTCGCCGAAGTCGCGCGCTACACGCGCTGGCTCCACGGCTTGTCCGCCTTCCATGCGGACTACCGGGCCGATCACATCTTCCGCACTGACGCGCCGCCCGGTTCTCCCCCCCACGAGTCCTTCGCCCTCATCGATCTGGACGGATCACGCGTCGGCCGCGTGCCCTCGACGCGCCTGCGCACCGTGGCCCTCTACCAATTCTTCCTGTCCCTCGTCCCCGTCGGCATGACGCGCGAACGCGCCGTCGAATTCTGCCACGTCTACGCGCCAAAGCCCAGCGACTGCAATCGCCTGGATCCCAACGCCATCTACGACCGCGTGGAAAGATCCTGGGCCCGCATCTCAACGCGAAAGCGGAAGTGACCCCCCCCCCCCCGCATTTCCGCCTCTTGTGCCTTTTCGCGGCTAAACCATCTCTCGCTTTTCCGCTCTTGCCCCTCCCGCCTATTCCGTCCTCCGAAACTCGACATCAATCGGCTCGGAATCACGGCCCTTTGGATCGACGTCTTCCACATCTGGCGGCACGTCAAACACCGTCGGCCCTGTCTTCTCGGCATCGCTCGGCTTACCCGCAGGCGGAACGCCCATGAATCCCGCCCCCGGCGCCGCGGCGAGAGGCGCGAACACAAACGCCCGCGACGCCAATCGCGCCAAGACCCGCGCATAAACCCGCCGGACTGGCGGAATCAGCGTGCTCAACCCGATCAGGTCCGACAGCAGCCCCGGCGAGATCAGGAACACCCCGCCCAGCAGGATCACCACCCCCTCTGCGATAGCCTCCTGCGGAAAGCGACCGGTCAGCAGCTCCGCCTGAAACCGGCGCATGACCGACAGCCCGGCCGAGCGGATCACCAGCAAACCCACAATTCCCGTGAGTAACGCGATCAGGATCGTGGCGAGCCAGCCCACGAGCTGGGCCATCAGGTAGAACAGGACAAGCTCCGTCAGGATCAGCACCGTCAGGATGACGCCGAAGATGAGAGCGATGGGCAGTCCCCGCCGGGCTGTGCGGACTTGAGTCACTCTCACCGGCGCACCTCCACCGGCGGCCATGGCAGGTCCACGCGCCGGATGCGCCAGCGATCCGCTTCGCAGACCAGAACCGCGGCGCTGGGCTTGTCCATGAATCGCGGCCGGCCCGCCGCCCCGGGGTTCACCACCCAGATGCCCTCCAGCTGCTCGCAAAACCACCGGTGGGAATGGCCAAAGAGGATCAGCCGGGGGCGGTTGGCGGCGAAGGCCCTCACAAAGCGGACCGGGTCGGTCGTGGCACCGTCCTGAAGATGACCGTGGGTCAGGATGGCAATGCCACCCGGGAGCTCCACGCGGCGGATCTCCGGAAGCAGCGGATCCGGCGCATCACAGTTGCCCCGCACGGCCTGCACCGGTGCGATGCATTCGAGCTCCTGCAGGACATGATCCCCGCACACATCGCCCGCGTGCAGGATCGTCTGGACGCCCTCAAAGGCGCCGAACAAGGCCGGATGGACGTAACCATGGGTGTCAGAAAGGAGACCGAAGAGTTGGGGCGTCATGGCCCTTCAAGGCTCCCGTCCCGCCGGGCAGGAATGCAAGCGGGGAGGCGGCAGATGGCACTGAAATGGGGACTTTGCAATGTCCCGATTCAGGGTTGACATTCATCCGGTGCAGGATCGTTGCTCCTCCATCCCGCCCGATGCGATTCTGAGTTTTCCCGGGTGGACCTTTCTGTTCCCGTTGATACCCCGCTCCCATCACGAAAGGTGAATCCATGCTTGAGATCGTCGAAAAACTTGAAAACCGCCTGACCCGCATCATCGCCGAGCTGGAATCGGTTCGCGCCTCCAAGAATTCACTCGAGACCGAGAATGATTCGCTGCGCGTCACCCTGGCGGATCATGACCAATTGCAGGCGGATCTGGCTGCGACCAGCCAGCGGCTTCAGGAGCTGGAAGCCCGGCAGCCGGAGATTGAGAGCCTGCGCCACGCTGCCAGCGAACGCGACCGGCTGGCCGGCGAGTTGAATCACGCCCACGGTGAATTGCACACGCTTCGCGAGCAGAACCAGGGCTTGGCGGGTGAACGCGATCATCTGGCCCACCAGCTTCACCAGACCCGCGAAGAGCTCGATCGCACGCGGCAATCCCGCAGCGAAGCCGAGCGCGAACGCGATCACCTGCGTGCCCAGCTCGCGACCGTCGAGCAGGAAATCATCGGCCGCGAAGAGGCGATGATCGAGTCGCGGTCGGAAGTCAGCCGCATGGCCGAACGACTCGAGGAAGCCGAGCGTCGCGATGCCCGCATGCGCGATCGCCTGTCCTCGCTGATCGAAAGAATCGAACAAGCCGAAACCTACCTCGCACAGGTGGAACTTGCCCATGAAACAGCTTGAGGAAGTCACCGTGATGGTCGGCGGACACGAGTTCCGCCTGCAGGTGGAGCCCGACGAAATCGCCCATGTCCATGCGGCCGCCGAGCAGGTGACCCAACGTCTGCGCAAGCTTGGCGAGAAGGCAGGCTCTGCCTCCCCAGCCAAGGTGGCCACCATGGTTGCCTTCCAGTTCGCCTGCGACCTCAGCATCGCGAACGAACTGCTCGACGAGGCCGAAAAGCTCCACGAGCAAACCCGCCAGCAGCGCGAGGCCATCGAGCGCCTGGAGCTGTTGCTCAGCCGCGTGGATGACGCGCTGGTGGTTTAAGGGCATCCTGCAGTAGAGTTCAGCATCCCTCGCCCCCCCATCGTCCCTCAGGACGATGGGGGGGTTCGCTGTTGCCCATCCTGTCGAACAGAACGTGGTGCAGGCGTCCCGCCTGCACATTCACAAACGCGCAAGGGCATGGATGCCGAAGCACCGTTCCGCGTTGGCCTTCAACGAGGAACGAGGAACCAGGAACGACGAACGCCCTCCTACCCCCGGCTCCTCCGCCGGTGCGGCAACTTCTTCTTAATCTTCCGTGGCTTGCCGTCATCGGCGGGATCCGCCGAAAAACCGCGCCGCGCCTGGCCACTCTGGGTGAACGGCGATTGCTTGCGCTCCTTTGACAAGCGCCGCGCAGCGGGATCCGTCGGGCGGCGGACGCGTTGCACCGCCGGACGCGCCTCCTCACCCGATTCGGCCGCGTAGGGGAATCCTTCGAGGCGCTTCTCCGGCAAACTTCGATGCAACAAATTCTCAATGCGCGTGACGTGCACCAGCTCGTGGCGGCTGGCCAGAGTGATCGCCCTTCCGGCGCGGCCAGCACGGCCGGTCCTGCCGACGCGATGTATGTAGTCCTCCGGCGCCACCGGCACATCAAAGTTCACGACATGATCAACGGCCGGCACGTCCAAACCGCGCGCGGCGATGTCCGTCGCCACCAACAAATCGATCCGCCCATCCTTGAAGGAGGCGAGCATCTCGCGGCGCTCGGCCATGGAACGATCGGCGTGCAGGATCCCCGCCGACAGACCTTCCTCGAGCAAACGCTGGTGCAGCTTCTCCGCCCGGACCCGCGTGCGGCAGAAGATGAGCGTGCGGTGCAGCTTGAACGTGCGAATCAGTTCCAACAGCAGCGTGTATTTCTGGCGCGCCGCCACGGGCCACAGTTCCTCCGCCACGGGATCCGCCACGCCGGTTTCCCCAACGTCCACGCGCACGGGATTGATGAGCAACTTGCGCGCGAGGTTCTCGATGGCGCGAGGCAGCGTGGCGGAAAACATCATCGTTTGCCGCCGTTCGGGACAGAAGCTGGCGATGGCTCGGATGTCGGTCACAAAGCCCAGCTCCAACAACTGATCCGCCTCGTCCAGCACAAGGGCCTGCAATTCAAAAAGTGGCAGGTACCCGCGCAGCAAATGATCGCGCAGCCGCCCGGGCGTTGCGACAATCCAGTCCACGCCCCGGCGCAGGGCATCCTCCTGACGCTCGATGTCCTCGCCGCCGACAACCAACACGCCTTGAGCGCGTGTGTGCCTCGCAAGAAGCTGAAGATGCGCATGCACCTGCGTGGCCAATTCACGCGTCGGTGTCACAATGATCGCGCGCACCTGGCGGCAACCGCCGGGCAGCAGGCGCTGAAGAATCGGAAGCCCAAAGGCTGCGCTCTTGCCAGTCCCCGTCTGCGAACGGCCCAAGACATCCCGCCCCTCCAACGCCAACGGGATGACGCGTTCCTGGATTGGCATGGGTGCCTGAAAACCCATGTCGCGCACTGCTTGCAACAATTCCGGGGCCAGCCCCAATGCCTCGAACGATGTCATGCCCCGGTCGCTCCTTGGGTTTCCGGCGGGATGATCCCCTCGCGTTGCAATGCCCGCTTCAGGGCTTCGCGATCGGGGACGGTGATGTGAAACTTCGACTCCAACACTTCGACGATCTCCTCCGCGGATCCCAATTCCTGCTGCACCATCTCGCCCTCGAAAGGGCGAATTGTCAGCCTCGCATTGGAGAGGGTGTACCGGCCGCCCTCCCACGCGCGCGCAACGTTCAGGGCGTGTCGAAAGTGGGAGCCTTCACGCGTTGAGACGTAGTAGTTCGGCAGCTCGTAGTCGTACGTGAAGTATTCCTCGTCGCCGAACATGTAGGTGGTCTTCCACTCCCCCGCCGCCCGCGCCTGCAATTCATAGCCACCCTCCCCGGCGCGGAGGCGATAGGTTTCGTGCGGCGTTTGCTGCTCAATGCCGGTCTCCAGCCGCAGCGGCGCCGTCGGCGTCATCAGGCCGAACCCCACGTCGCAGATCATGGGCACGCCATCCAAGATGACCTTGAGGAGCATGTGCGTGCGCGGCGTGGGGTCGTCATCCGATCGGTTCCACCGTACCCGCGCCGCGAGGCCCTGCACCGAAAAACCGATCTGCTTCAGCGCATGGGCGAACAGCAGGTTCTGCTCGTAGCAATACCCTCCGCGCCTGCCGTGCACCAGCTTGCGCTCCAAAGCCTCAATCTGGATCGAGACCGGCCGGTGAAGAAGCGGGTCGAGATTCTCGAACGGAATCGCCTGCGTGTGGCACTGGATCAACTCGCACAGGCACTCCAACGTGGGTGCCGGTTCGCCACGATAGCCGATGCGATTCAGGTAGTTGTGAAGGTGAAAGGGGCCATCGGCATCAATCATCGGGGAATCTTCCCGGCATCGGCGAAGGAGTAATAGTCCTTCTTGCCGATAATCAAGTGATCCAACACCCGAATCCCCATGACCTCCCCAGCCTTGACCAGACGCTGCGTGATGACCTCGTCGGGCGTGCTGGGTGTTGGATCGCCGGTGGGATGATTGTGCACGAACACCACCGCATAGGCCGATTCGCGGACGGCATCCTTGAAGGCCTCGCGCGGATGGACGAGACTCTGCGTCAACGTGCCGATGGAGATGGGCACGATGCGAATCACGCGATACCTGACATCGAGCAGCAGCGCCACGAACTCCTCGCGCTTGCGGCCCACAAAGTGATTCTCCACCACCCTGTAGATCTGACGCGAACCGGTTGCAAGAGGTCGCTCCTTGATCTCGGTACTGCTCAATCTGCGCGCCAGTTCCAGCGCCGCCTGAATCGTGATGGCCTTCACGCGCCCAATGCCCTTGATGGCCGCCAACTCCGTGATGGTCATGGCTGCCAAACGCTCCAACGTTCCCGCCTCGCTCATCAACTTTGCCGCCACATCCACCGCATTGTTGCCGCCGCTCCCCGTCCGCAGGATGATCGCCAGCAGCTCCTCCTCCGTCAGCGCCGCCGCTCCCAGCTTGGTCAATCGCTCGCGTGGACGCGATTCCTCCCGCATGATCGCCGATAAATGCCGGTTTGGTGTCGTACTCTGGCTCTTCCTGGCCGGATAGGTGCACTGCTGCCGCAGTGGACACATCTCGCACCGCGGATTCTTCCCGCACAGGGCCACCGCGGACACTCCATCCCGGCAGGTCTTGGTGAAGGCCTCCAGCACCGCATCCACTTCCGACAATGGCGCGTGGACGGTCTGCGCAAATTCCTCCAGCACCGCGAGAGTTTGCCGCTGGATCGCGGAGCGCGACTGGCCCCGGGTTGTCGTCTCCACCAAGCCGAACCTCTCCAACCAACGCCGTCGGCCGGGATCGGGGACTGCGCACGGATAGCCCATCGCCACGACCCAACGATACGCCGCAAGCGACCGCAGGGCCGGAGCGCCGTGCTGGATTTCCCGGATGGCGGCTTGCGGACCCGCGACGCTTGAAAAGAATCGCGACGGCGGATTACTGGCAATCCAGCGCAGGGACTTACGCAGGCGCTCCGCTTCGCTGGGCTGCACCACCGGGCTGTTCTCTTCCTCGGCGACGAGCAACTCCCCTTCCGCCTCCGCGGCCAATGTACCCAACAACCGCCGCGCCCGGCGTCGATCCGCCGGACTGGCCAGATCCATCTCAAGAGCCGCCATGATGGCCAGCACCTGAGCCTCCGAAGTCGACAGCACAGTCCAGTCCGCCTCATGCCGGTCCTTGATCGAATCGGCAAGCGTATGGTCGCCCTCAAGAATGAAGGACTTCAGGCGTTCCCAGACTTCGACGGCGGCGTAGGGTTCCATGGCCATGGATCCGACAGAAACCTCGGTACACTCTTGCAACAACGTCCCCGGGGAGGGAAATCCAAAATTCCGGAAACGGGCCCGCCCGGGCGCTTCTCTTGACCCCGGGCCAGTCCATCGGTCATGCACGTTTTCTCCAGATCGAACACCCGCCAAAGGGACTCGCATGCCCATCGACCCCGCAAAAATGTTCCACCCGGAGCGAGTCATTGACCTCAAAGGATCGTCAAAGAGCGGCGTCCTCGAGGAACTCGTCGATGTGCTGGCCCACTCACCCCAGGTGACGGACCGCGAGGACCTGATGGCGAAGATCCTCGAACGCGAGAAGACCCTCTCCACCGGCGTCGGGATGGGCTTGGCGCTCCCCCACGTCAAGATCGCCTCGGTCCGCGATTTCGTCATCGGCGTCGGGCGCAGCCCGCAGGGCGTGGAGTTCGATTCCATCGACGGTAAGCCCGTGCATCTGATTGTCATGATTGGATGTAACGAGGGACAGTCAACGGACTACATGAAGGTCCTGAGCAAGCTCGTCCGCTACCTGAAGGAGCCCGAGCATCAGGACAAGGTCATGACCGCCGAGAGTCCCGAGGCAGTCGTCGACCTCTTCGTCGGTCCCGGCGGCGCCTTCTCGAACTGAAGCGTCTCAGTCCTTCTCCTCGACAACCAAGAGAGGCTCGAAGCCCGGATGGCGGTCGAGCACCCGCTGCCTGACAACCTCGGCCCGCTCCTTGTCCCCCACGTCTGTCAGCGCCACGAAGGCGAGCAACTGGATGGGCAGCACCTGCGGGCGGATCTCCGCCAGCGGGGCGATGAGCGCCGCGCGCAGTTCGTTGGCACCCTCCCGTTTCGCATCGTAAGTCGCCGCATCGATCTCCAGCAGCAACGGCGCCGTCGGAAAGCGCTCAACGATCATGTCGAGGTCCTCGGTCAACGCGTCGAACCGCCCCATCTTCGCATTTGTCGCCAGCCGCTGGATGCGCAACGCCGGCACATCCGGCCACTTCTCGATGGCGCGGGTGATCAGCTCCAACGACTTCTCCGGCTCCAGATACCGCGCCAGCACGGCCATGGCAGGCGGGTAATCCGGCTGCGCCTCCAGCGCCTGCTGCGCCTGATAGCGTAGCGCATCGACGATCGCCGACGGAGCCAGCGGAATCTCCCGGCCGCGAATGCGCGCCTTCGGCGGCTCGCCCGCCCGCGTCACAACATACTCCCCATCGAGGGGCAGCCGCTCCAGCAGGTCGATGAGCCCAGTGCGGCCGACGTCCTGCATCGTGATTTCCTCCCCCGACCGCAGCATCCCCGCGGCCAGCGCCAACTCCATGCAGTCATTGAGCTCCTGCAGCAGCGCCTGTGTGCGCCGCGCGTGATGAATCGCCTCGGTCTGCGTCTGCCGCGCGGCATAGCGCCGGGTTTCGATCTCGCGCCGGATGAGCTCTGGCGTCTGGGGATCGTCGAGCAGCACCTGCCAGTTGCGATTGAGCGCGGCACTGCCGTTGGCAACCACGCGCCGGTATTCCTCCGCCGCCTCCAACTGGAGCAGAGCGCCACTCACAATGTCTCCGCGCCCCTTGCCCGGCGGCACGGCGACGAAGCGGCTGGATTCATCCACCCAGGTGTACTCAATACCCGTGGGCGGCTGGATCTTTCGCTCGATCATGTTGCGCAGGAAGAGAAGCGACGGCGTCGGATTCTCCGTAGGATACAGGCGCTTGAAACGCCGTGCGCCCACGGTCAACTCGACCAGATCCAATCGGATCATCGCGTCCCCATCCTCCACGCGCGGAGGAGGTTCGTCCACGTACAGACCGTCGATTCCGTAGGCCTGCTCGTAACGCAGGATCCATTGGACATCGATTCGCCCTTCGCGCGGCGTCTGCGCCGGCAGCAGGGATGACAATAGCGCGATGACAAGCGCCACCAAGCAAACGGGCCACCGGCACACAAGGTGCGGCAGCCCGATCAGCGATTGATTGGTTGAAGGATTCACACTCAAACCGACAGCAACAACCGGGCGGGATTCTCGATGCATTCCTTTACCCGGACAAGGAAGCTGACCGCCTCGCGGCCGTCAATGATGCGGTGGTCATAGCTCAACGCCAGATACATCATCGGGCGGATGACGACCTGGCCGTCCCGCGCCACCGGCCGCTCCTCGATGCGGTGCATCCCCAGGATCGCACTCTGCGGCGGATTAAGGATCGGCGTCGACAGCATCGAGCCAAACACGCCGCCGTTGCTGATGGTGAACGTGCCGCCCTGCAGCTCGGAGATGTCGATCTTGTTGTCGCGGGCGCGCTTCGCGAAATCCAGGATCGTCTTCTCGATCTGCACGAAGTTCAACGTCTCGGCATTGCGCACGACTGGCACCACCAATCCGCGATCGGTGGAAACGGCGACGCCCACGTGGTAGCGATGATTGTAGACGATCTCGTTGCCGTCGATGAAGGCATTCACGCGCGGGTATTGCTTCAGGGCCTCCACGCACGCGGAGACAAAGAAGGACATGAACCCAAGGCCCACGCCGTGCTTCTCCTTGAACGCCTCCTTGAACTGGCCACGCAGGGCCAGCACCGCGCTCATGTCCACGTCGTTGAACGTGGTCAGCATCGCGGCGGTGTGCTGTGCCTCGACCAGGCGCTCTGCGATGCGCCGGCGGAGCATCGTCATCTTCTCGCGCGTTTGGTCCGGGCCCGCGGCCACTGTATGCGCCGGTTGTGGGGCCTTCGCCGGAGCAGCTTCCTTCTTCTCGGCAGCGGGCTGGGAACGCCGCGCCACTTCGGCTTCGACGTCCTCGCGTGTGATGCGGCCACCGGCACCGGAACCGGTCACCGCGGCCAACTCGATCCCGTGGTCTTCCGCAACCTTGCGTGCGACACTGGTGGCGACCACGCGGGATTCATCCTGCTTCAGTTCCGCGGCGCGCGGCGTAGCAGGAGCCGGTCCATTGGACACGGCTGCCTTTGCGGGGGCAGGCTGCTCCTTCTTCTCCTCGGCCGGCTTGGCGGCCTTTGCCGATGCGGCGGGCTTGGCCGCTCCCGTCTCGATGCTGCCTACCACGGCTCCGATGGCAACCTCGTCACCGGGCTGGGCCTTGTGACGCACAATGCCGGACTCCAGCGCCGGGACTTCCGTGCTGGCCTTGTCCGTTTCCAGTTCGAAGAGCGCCTGGCCCTTCTCCACGTAGCCTCCATCCTCAACATTCCAGGATGTGAGGATTCCCGAAGCGATGGACTCGCCCACTGCGGGAACGGTGATCTCGAGCGTTGTGCTCATAAGGGCTCTTTGAATCCTTGATCAGGTGTTGGTATGGGTCGCGTTGCTTTACTTTCCGGGAACTGCGAAAGACATCCGCGGGATGCGGACGCTGGATTCAGACGTGATCGGTGACCTCATGTGCGTCGCCGCAGAGAGAAGCTCGTCCTGCTCGGCCTTGTGCATCTTCAGCGATCCCACCGCGGGGCTCGCGGCACGCTCGCGGCCCGCATAGCCAAGCTCGATGCCCAATTCCTGGCGCACGATGTCGGACATGAAGGTCCACGCGCCGCGGTTCTCGGTCTCTTCCTGGCACCAGATGAACTCCGAGGCGTTGCTGTATCGGCCCAGGATCCCTGCCAACTGGTCCTTCGGGAAGGGATAGAGCTGTTCCACGCGTACGAGGGCGATCTCATCAGTCTCTTCCTGCCGTACCCGCTCGAGCAGTTCGTAGTACACCTTGCCCGAGCACATGATCACGCGACGGACCTTCTCGGCGTTGACGGCCTCGTCGTCAAGCACCTCCCGGAAGAAGCTGCCACCAGACATGTCCTCGAGGTCCGAAACCGCCATGGGATGACGAAGCAGGCTCTTGGGCGTCATAATGACCAGGGGCTTGCGGAAATTGCGCTTCATCTGGCGCCGCAGCAGGTGGAAGTACTGCGCCGGCGTCGTGACGTTGGCGACCTGGATGTTGTCCTCCGCGCATAGCTGGAGGAATCGCTCCAGCCAACCGCTGGAATGCTCCGGCCCCTGCCCCTCGTAGCCGTGCGGCAGCAACAGCACCAACCCGCTGTAGCGTCCCCACTTCGACTCGCCCGAAACGAGGAACTGGTCGATGATCGTCTGTGCACCGTTGGCAAAGTCGCCAAACTGCGCTTCCCAGCAGATCAACATCTCCGGCTCCGCCAGCGAGTAGCCGTAGTCAAACCCGAGCACGGCCGCTTCCGACAGCGGACTGTCGTACACGCAGAACGTGGCCTGGTCCGGAGAGACTGCCGAGAGCGGCAGGTAGAACTCGTTGGTCTGCACATCGAGCACGGCGGCGTGGCGCTGGCTGAACGTGCCGCGGCGGCTGTCCTGACCCGACAGGCGCACCGGTGTGCCCTCCATGAGCAGCGTGCCAAAGGCCAGACCTTCCGCCGTTGCCCAGTCGATCCCCTTGCCGTCCAGCACCGTCTTGCGGCGCTGCTCCAGGATGCGCACGACCTTGCGGTTGGGGGTGAAGCCATCCGGGAACCTGCCCCAAATTTCCCCGACGGTGCGCAGCTTATCCGCCGGGACGGATGTGTCGACCGGCTCGTGGGAGTAGTTGGGCTGGAAGTCCGCCCACTCCTTGCTGCCGAAGGGCCTCATGTACATCTGGCTCTTCACGTTTTTCGCGCGGCTCTGTGCATCGGCGAGCGTGTCGTCCAGCTCGCGCGCCATGCGGTCCAGCTCCTCCTGCGTGATGGAGCCTTCGCTCAAGAGCTGCTTGGCGTACACCTCGAACGGCGTCGGGTGGTTGCGGATCTTCTCGTACAGCTTGGGCTGCGTGAAGCTCGGTTCGTCGCCCTCGT
>CAZVAQ010000008.1:1596-5551 GCA_964625145.1 uncultured Candidatus Sumerlaeota bacterium | reverse complement strand
TTGCGGATCTTCTCGTACAGCTTGGGCTGCGTGAAGCTCGGTTCGTCGCCCTCGTTGTGGCCGTGGCGACGGTAGCAATACATGTCGATGACGACGTCCTTCTTGAACTCCTGACGAAACTCCATCGCCATCTCGGCGCAATGCACCACCGCCTCCGGATCGTCACCGTTCACGTGGAAGATGGGCGCCTGGATCATCTTCGCGATGTCCGTGCAGTACTCGCCCGAACGCGCGTTCTCCGGATCGGTGGTGAAGCCGATCTGGTTGTTCACGATGACGTGGATCGTGCCGCCGGTGGTATAGCCCTTGAGCTGCGAAAGGTTGAGCACCTCCGCAACAATGCCCTGGCCCGCAAAGGCCGCGTCGCCGTGCACCAGAATGCCCGTCGCCTTCACGCGCTCCTTGTCGCCCAACTGGCGCTGCTTCGCGCGCACACGGCCGATGACCACCGGGTCCACCGCTTCCAGGTGACTGGGGTTGGCGGTTAGCGTCAGGTGCACTTCGTGTCCCTGCGTCGTGATCCAGTTGCTGCTGTAGCCCTTGTGGTACTTCACGTCGCCGTCGCCCATGATCATGCCGGGCTCGTAGTTGTCCTCGAACTCCGAGAAGATCATCTCGTAGGACTTGTGCAGGACGTTGGCCAGCACGTTCAGGCGGCCTCGGTGGGCCATGCCCATCACGATGTCGCTGATGCCCAGCGTGGGTGCCTTCTCGATGAGCGCGTCGAGCAGCGGGATCAGCGTCTCGGCGCCTTCCAGCGAGAAGCGCTTCTGCCCCACGTAGTTGGCGTGCAGGAAAGTCTCGAAGGCGCCGGCACGGCGAAGCATCAACGCGATGCGCTTCTTGCGTTCGCGGGAATAGGTGGGCTTGTTGAGGCACTCCTCCATGCGCTTTTGCAGCCACCGGCGCTGGCGGGTGTCCTGGATGTCCATGTACTCCACACCGATGGAGCGGCAGTAGGTGGCCTCCAGCACACCGAGAATCTCGCGCAGTTTCATCCGGTCCGGGCCGATGGCAATGCGATGCGCCCAGAAGCTCTCGTCAAGGTCGCGTTCGGAAATCCCGAAATTGGCAAGGTCCAACAAATGATCAAAACCCCTCGAATGGCCGAGGGGGTCGATCTTTGCCTTGAAGTGCCCGATATCACGATAATGGTAGATCAGCGAGTCGACCTGGGACTGCAACATCTCCCAGCCGCTGAGTTCGCCCTCGGAGAAGGTATGCTCCTCCGCGGGCACGGGTCGCAGTCGCGGGCCGCCGCGGCTCTCCTTGGAGAGGGCCAGCTCAAAGCCCTGGAAGAAGGCCTGCCACCGCTCGTCCAGCTCGCCGGGATTGCGCCGGAAAACTTCGTACAGCTTCTCCACATAGTCCGGATTCCAGCCGTTCAGGGAGGGCTCCATCGTGCCCAATGCTGAATCCGTCCCGTTGCTTGCGCTCATGGCTCTTCATGCCTCGTGGGGGGGTCGGTCGGTGCGTGGTTCACTTCGGGTCATGCTTGGGCCTTGGCCAATTGCCGGATCACATACTGCAGGATGCCGCCGTGGCGGTAATAATCCACCTCGTTGGGGGTGTCGATTCTCGTCACCACCTTGAAGGTCTTCGTTCCCGTCTGCGCATCGGTGGCCTCAACGTCAAGGTGCATTCCCGGCCGAATGTCCCCCGCGATGCCGCGGATATGAAACACCTCGCGGCCGGTCAACCCCAGGGACGCAACATTCTGGCCGTCGATGAATTGCAGGGGGAGCACCCCCATGCCGACCAGGTTGCTGCGGTGGATGCGCTCAAAGCTCTCCGCGATGACCGCACGGATCCCCAGCAGGCGCGTCCCCTTGGCCGCCCAGTCGCGTGAGGAGCCCGAACCGTACTCCTTCCCCGCGAGGACCACCAGCGGCGTGCCCTCTTCCTGGTAGCGCATCGCCGCGTCGAAAATGCTCATGGTCTCCCCGCTCGGCAGGTGGACCGTGACGCCACCCTCCGAGCCCGGCAGCAGTTGGTTGCGAAGCCGGATGTTGGCAAACGTGCCGCGCATCATGACCTCGTGGTTGCCGCGACGCGAACCATAGCTGTTGAAGTCGCGCCAATCCACGCCGTGCTCCTTCAAGTACTTCGCCGCGGGGCTGACCGAGGCAATGCTGCCGGCCGGCGAGATGTGGTCCGTCGTCACCGAATCCCCCAGCAACGCCACGCAGCGCGCCGAGACGATGTCCGTCACCGCATCCGGCTCCATCTTCATGCTCTCGAAGAACGGCGGCCGGCGCACATACGTGGACGACGGCGCCCACTGGTAGATCTTCCCGGTCGGTGTCGGCAGCTTCTTCCACTGCTCGTCGCCTTCGAACACGTTGCTGTACTCGCTGCGGAACATCTCCGAGCGCACGCTGCTGAGGATCGTGTCGGCCACTTCCTTCTCGGAGGGCCAGATGTCCTTCAGGTACACCGGCTGCCCCTGCTTGTCCGTGCCAAGCGGCTCGTTGACGATGTCGAGGTCCATCGTCCCCGCGATGGCGTACGCCACCACCAGCGGCGGCGAGGCCAGGTAGTTCGCCTTCACGTCGGGGCTGATGCGCCCTTCGAAGTTGCGGTTGCCGGAAAGCACCGCCGTCGCCACCAGGTTGTTCTGGTTGATGGCGTCGGAGATCGGCTGGTCCAGCGGCCCGCTGTTGCCGATACAAGTGGTACATCCATAGCCAACCAGGTTGAAGCCCAGCGCGTCCAGATCCTTGTCCAGGCCCGCTTCGGCCAGATAGCTCGTCACGACCTTCGAACCGGGCGCGAGGCTGGTCTTCACCCACGGCTTGCGCTGCAGTCCCTTCGCCACCGCCTTGCGCGCCAGCAAACCCGCGGCAATCATAACCGACGGATTCGAGGTGTTTGTGCAGCTCGTGATGGCGGCGATCACAACGTTGCCATGCCCCAGATCGAACTTCGCGCCGTTGTTCTCCACTGGCACGCGCGTCTTGCGCGCGGCCTCGTCGGCGACCGTCGTTTGCAGATGCTTGCGCCACGCATCGCGCGAACCCGACAGCGCGATCTTGTCCTGCGGGCGCTTGGGGCCGGCGATGCTCGGCACCACCGTCGAAAGATCCAGCTTCACCACATCGGTGTAGCGCGGCGCCGCCATGCCCTTCGTGCGGAACAGCCCCTGCGCCTTGCAGTAGGCTTCCACCAACTTCACCTGCTCCTCGCTGCGGCCGGTGAAGCGCAGGTAGTGCAACGTCTGGTCGTCCACCGGGAAGAACCCGATCGTGGCGCCGTATTCCGGCGACATGTTCGAGATCGTCGCGCGGTCGGCCACCGAGAGGTTTTCAAGGCCATCGCCAAAGTACTCGACGAACTTGCCGACGACACCCTTTGCACGCAGGATGTTCGTCACCGTCAGCACCAGGTCCGTCGCCGTCGTGCCGACGGGCAGTTTGCCGGTGATTTCAAAACCGATGACTTCGGGGATCAGCATCGAGATCGGCTGGCCCAGCATCGAGGCCTCTGCCTCGATACCGCCCACGCCCCAACCCACGACGCCCAGCGCGTTCACCATCGGAGTGTGCGAGTCCGTCCCCACAAGCGTGTCCGGATAGGCGACCTTCCGCCCGTCCTTCTCGCGGAGCTGCACCGACTTGGCCAGGTACTCCAAGTTCACCTGATGGCAGATGCCCGTCCCCGGGGGAACGACGCTGAAGTTCCGGAAGGCCTTCTGGCCCCACCGAAGGAATTCGTACCGCTCGACGTTCCGCTCGAACTCCCGCTCCACGTTCAGCAGGAATGCCGCCGAGGTGCCGTACTCGTCCACCTGAACCGAGTGGTCGATCACGAGGTCGACCGGCTCGATGGGGTTGATCTTCTCGGGATCGCCCCCCATTTCGCGCAGAGCATCGCGCATTGCCGCCAGATCCACCACCGCCGGCACGCCCGTGAAGTCCTGCAGCAGAACCCGGGCGACGGTCAAGGCGATCTCCCG
>CAZVAQ010000008.1:0-1586 GCA_964625145.1 uncultured Candidatus Sumerlaeota bacterium | reverse complement strand
CGGGCTTCGCCTTGGGATCCCAATTGGCCAGTGCGCGGATGTCGTCGCTGGTGACTTTGACCCCGTCCTCGTATCGCAGCAGGTTCTCGAGCAGGACCTTGAGCGAGAGTGGCAGGGAGCCAACAGGCCCAACCCCGGATTCCTCAAGTTTCCTCAGGGAGTAGTAGGTCGCATTCTGGCCATCGGCGGCCAATTCGGTCCGCGTCGAAAAGGTATCCTGGGACATGAGGTGGTTGGGGTCTCCTTTGGGCTCGGTGGGGGGCGTTGCCGACTTCAAATGGTGAGTTTAGACCGCCCCCCCGCCCGCCCGCAAGGAGAAGCGCGCTCCCTATTCGGTCCCATATCCGGCCGAAGTTTGGACCGGACCAAACAGCCCGGCCATCGCGCCGCACCGTCAGGTTCTCCAAAAAATCTTCAGCCTCGTGCAAAGGGCCGTAAAGACCGCCAGGAACAGGGTCTTCAGCAAGGCATAGACAAACCGGATCCAAGGCCTGAGGGCGCCGAGGGATTCCGCCGGGCGCAGCACCCGCACCACCCAATCATCGATCCCCGGCCACGAAAAGACCGGCCCGACGATGTTTCGAATCCCCACATAGGCGATCATCGGGTTCTGGCCATTGGCAATGAGGAGGTGGAAGGTCCGCTTCATGCCCAGCAGGTCGATCCACACCGTCAGGCTCGCCAGCAGAAAGAGCGACATGCCGCTGGTCACGAAGAAGTAGCTGTACGTGGCGGAGTCCTTCTTGATGCCCCCCTGATAGGGCTCCAGCACCATACCAAGCACAAGCCAGCACCCACCCCACGCAACCAGACCAGCCAGGAAACGCCCGTCCACGCTGCTCCACCGGCGTGTCCACTGCCACAGTGCCGCACAAGCTGCGAAGGTAATGAAGGTTGTCACGCCCAGCCACCGAGCCTGCAGACCGATGTGCAGAAAGACGACCAGCAGGAACGCCGCGATGCTCAACCACGTGAATGCCTGCAAGTTCGCGCGCCGAGTCTCCGCCGATTCCGGAGATGAAGCCCGGTCAGACTTCATCCACCCGTACAATTGCTCCCCCGCTATGGTGCCGGGAATGATGATGAGCATGTACTTGATGAACTCCACCCGCATCAGCCAGGTCAGATCAAAGGGCAGATCGGGCAGCCACGCCGCCAGCCCGCCGACGGCGCCATCCTCTCCCGCCCACAGTTCCCAGGCCCCGATGTGCCAAATGTCACGAACCACAAAGTCCCACGACACCTGCACCCAACCGCCCTCAACTGTGTAAGCCTCGCGAACTGCCCACGCCAGCGCCATCATCCCAAGGCGCAGTGCCAGATTCCGCCGCGTCAGCAACCACGCCAACGCCCCCCACATCGCCAGATTGGAGAGCACCAGCAGGATGATATTGCTGAAGGCCAACGAACGCCGGACGCGCTCCCAGAAACCCAGTGGTTCCACACCAAACTGCCAGCGATTCGTGATCACCAGAATGACCACCGCCAACACCACACCCAAAGACCACGCCCCCCAACGCATCCACGGCGGCACCTTCTCCGGCAGGCGCGTGTACAGCAGAAACAGCGCCCCAAAACCAACCAAC
>CAZVAQ010000007.1:39824-46986 GCA_964625145.1 uncultured Candidatus Sumerlaeota bacterium | reverse complement strand
GTCGCCCTGGTCATGTGCGCCTCGATGATCTGGCTGGCGTGGTCAGCGCGCGGTCTCCCCCTTTGGGCATTGGCAAACTTGACACGGGGCTCCAGGATTCGCGCCGTGCTAAGCGAGTGGGAATCGGCGGCAAGCGCCCACCCACTGGCCAGATCCTTCGCGGGGGGAGTGCTCTCGGGAATCCTCTACTTCTTCCTCGCCGTCGGCGGCGCGGTCTTCTTCCTGTTCGGGGTTGTCGTCATCGGACTTGTCTTCAATGTAGTCGAGCGCTGGGAATGGTGGCCTCTGAAGCGGTGGGAGTTCTTCCCGCTCATGGGAACGCTGGTTTTCATCTCTCTGGGACTCATTGCGCCGCGGGCAATCCGCTGGCTCCTGAAGCGCGAGTCAATCCTGCTGCAGCGGGACATCTCCCGCGCCGACGCCGCATTCGACGCCTACGTCCGGCAGGCCCTGATTCGCGACTCGGATGGGTCGCGCTGAGAGCGTGATTGAAGCTGAAAGGGCTCATCAAAAAAACCGCGCACCCTTACAACAAGGGTGCGCGGCCTCGCATTACACCTGCCTGCCAATTCGGTCACTCGACGATTTGAGCGGCCAATGCTTCCACGTCCGACTCGTCAACCGTCGCGTCACCATTGATGTCGCCAACCTCGATCGCAGGCGGTGTGTTGGCGGCGACCAGGTTCGCAAGCTCCGTCACGTCCGCCACGTTGATTGCGCCATCGTCGTTGATGTCGCCAAGCGTGCCCACTGAAACGACCGTCAGCTCAGCGCCGTCGATGCCATAGATCTGGATCGAGTTGGTCGCTGCAGGAGTTCCCGTTCGGCCCACAAACATGAACTGCCCTTCATCCGTGGTCGCGAAGCCCAATGCCAGCAATTGACCAGTGCCTAGGAACACGTCATCCAGCACAAACACCGGAGTCGTCGGGGTGTTCTCAACCGGCGTGGACGGATCGTAGAACTGGATCCCGACCGGCGCGCTGGCCTTGTTTGCCACGACATATTTCGTCGTGCCGGCGTGGGTAAAGCTCTGGATGCCGGACGAGGTGTTGAATGTCATCGGCCCGATGATGGCAAACGGTTCGCCTTCCCAGTAATAATTGCCCAGCCATCCCAGCGTTCCGCCAGTCAGGCGCTGGAGTCTGTCTTCCCCATTCGACGTCGTGCGGATGTAGATGTCGTCGCCCGAGAACGCGATGCCTCGCGTGTAGTTCGGCCAACCGCCGACGCTGTACGGGTCAACCAACTCGTCCAGGTTCCCGCCCGCATGTAGCACAGTGCCGAAGATGCTGCCGAACAGTACCCCATTGTCCGCAAAGTACCGCGCCGCGTTGATCCGCTGGTACGAAACCGGCGCATCCGGGATGTCCATCAGCTTCACCAGGTTGCCTTCCATGTCATACTCGATCACGGCCAGCGGCCCCGACCCCGGATCACCGGCCACCAACACATGGCCATTGAACTTGTTGACGTCGATGGAGGTCAGGCCGCGCCCCTCCGCCCAGTCGACGGGCCCATCCAGCGCGGGGTTAGCCGCCGGCAAGGCCCCCGGACCGGCCGTCACCGCAAAGGTGCTGACCTGCGGGTTCGTCGTCAGGGCGCCGGAGATCCGTACGATCTGCCGATTGGCCCCGAAGCACGACACGAAAAGTTCCCCATCGCTGTAGGCGATGTCCGTCGGCGTGATGCCATGAGCCGCGATGTTCACCTCGCCCAGCAACGAAAACGTCGGCAGCGCCCGTGAATCGCTGCCCTGCACACCAACGGGACCGGCACAAACGGTGACACAGACCAAAGCAATTAGCTGCGATCGCATGCTTCATCTCCGTGAAGGAATTGGGGGTACTTCATGTAAATTGGTCACCCATCCCACCTGCTGCTTGTCCCGGCAAAGCTCCGCGACGCTGGACCAGCCC
Source organism: uncultured Candidatus Sumerlaeota bacterium (assembly GCA_964625145.1). GTDB lineage: Bacteria > Sumerlaeota > Sumerlaeia > SLMS01 > JAHLLQ01 > CAYTRP01. The sequence continues at coordinate 45,067 of CAZVAQ010000007.1, read as the reverse complement.
CGGCGTAGCTTTGCGAAGCCGGATCCCGCCCCTTCAAACCTGCGCCTGCTCCGCTTCCACCACCGCGCCCGCCGTCACCCGGCTCTCAGCCCCACGGCCATAGAAAATGGTGTAAACGATCGGGATAAAGATCAGTGTAATCAGCGTTGAGCTTAGCAACCCCCCGATCACCGCCCGGGCCAATGGCGCTTGCGCATCCGCGCCTTCGCCAATCCCCAATGCCAGTGGCAACAAACCCAGCACAGTCGTCAGCGACGTCATCAGGATCGGCCGCAGGCGCCGCGTCGCGGCCTCCGTTGCCGCGGCCTTGGCGCTCATCGCCTTGTCTCGCCGCAGTTGCGTCGCCTGGTCCACGATCAGGATCGCGTTGTTCACCACGATGCCGCCCAGCATGATGCACCCGATGAACGTTTGCGTGTTGAACGTCGTGTCCGTCAGGAACAACATCACCAGCACACCAACCGCCGCCAGCGGCACCGAGAACATCACGATGATCGGATCGCGGAAGCCTTCGTACAGCGACGCCAGCACCATGAACACGAGCACAATCGCCACGGCCAGGCTGATCAGCAGATCGCGGAATGCCTCCTGCTGTTCCTCGTAATCGCCTGCGATCAGCACCGCGTAGCTACCCGGGCGCGGGATCGTGTCCAGGCGGTTGCGCACGTCCTCGATCACCGAGCCCAGGTCGCGCCCCTCCACATTCGCCGTGATATACGCGACGCGCTCCTGGTTCTTGCGCTCGACGATTTGGGGACCCGAGCGCGGCTCGATGTTCACCACGTTTCGCAGCGCCACCTGTTCGCCCCGGCTGTTCGTCAGCGTCAGGTCCAGCACCTGCTCCAGGTCCAGCTTCTCCGCATCCCGCAACTTGACGAGAATGCGGTACTCATTGCCATGCTCGCGATAGTACCCCGCCCGCGAACCGGCGATGGCCGTCTCCAGCGCCCGCGCCACCTCCGCCGTCGTCAGCCCAAGATCCGCTGCGCGTTCGCGGTCCGGCCGGATCAGTTCCTGCGGCACACCGCTCTCGCGCGAAATGCGCACGTCGGTGATACCATCCACGTCCAACAAATGCCGCTCCACCTCCGCGGCCAATGCCTCCAGAATCTCGAACTCAAAGCCCCTGACTTCGATCTCCAGGCTGTCGTCGCTGCCACTGCCGAGCCGCAGAATTCGCAGCCCTTCCGACGCGCGCGTCCGGATCGTCACCCCCGGTATGTCGCCGATAGCCATGCGCACGTCGGTGGCGATCTGCACGCTGGAGCGTTGACGCGTTGATTGCGTGCCCACCGCCACCTGGATGCTTCCTTCCGTCCCACCCGAGGGGCGCCACGACGACGACCCCAGGCTCGCCACGCTGTTCACCGTCTCGGGAATCGCCTTCGCCACGATCGCTTCGATCTTCTGCATCTGCTCATCCAACACTTCCAGCCGCGTACCCACTTCCATCTCCGCGTTCACGCGCACCTCGCCCTCGTCCGAGGCGGGGAGGAACTCGGTCCCGATGTATGGAATCAGCAGCAGGCTTGCGCCGCACATACCCACAATCGCCAGCGCCACCAGCACCCGCCACCGCAGCGCCAGCTTCAGCAAGTCCCCATAGGTCTCCTCGACGGCCTCGAACATACGCTCAAGCACCCGCAGCACGGGATTCGAAGCGTGGCCCGTGTCTCCCGGCCGCAGGATGCGCGACGCAAGCATCGGGATCAGCGTCAACGCGACCGCCAGCGAGCAGATCAGCGAGAACGCGATCACCACCGCCAGTTGCCCGTACAGCACTCCCGATACACCCTCCGAGAAGAACATCGGGATGAAAATCACCAGCGTCGTCACCGTGCTCGCGATGATGGCCGCGGCCACTTCGTTCGTGCCCAACACCGACGCCATGGCCGGGTTCGGTTCATCCCGCCGCACGCGATAGATGTTCTCCAGCACCACGATCGCATTGTCCACCATCATGCCCACGCCCAGCGCCAACCCACCCAGCGTCATCAGGTTGAGCGTGTACCCGAAGAAGTAGATCAGCGCGAAGCTCGCGATGATCGAGATGGGAATGGCCGTCGAGATGATGAACGTGCTGCGCAGGCTGCGCAGGAAGATGAACAGGATCGCGATCGCCAACAACCCGCCGACCAACACCGAGTTCATCACGTTGTCGATCGACCGCCGGATGTACAGTGAAGTGTCAATCACCGGTTTGATCGACAATTGCGGAAACTCGCGGTTCAGGCGCTCCACCTCCTCCAGCACCGCGTCCGCGACCTCCACCGTGTTCGATCCCGACTGCTTGCGAATCGCCAGCCGCACGCCCGGCTTGCCATTGATTCGCACGATCTGCCGGATCTTCGCGTGCGTGTCCACGATGCCCGCCACCTGGTGCAGGTACACCGGGGCGCCATCGCGCGTGAACAGCACGATGGACCGCAACTCGTCCACCGACTCGTATTCGCCCGGCACGCGCAGTGTCACGTCGTGGTTGCCGCGTTCGATCGTTCCCGCCGGCACGTTCACATTTTCCGACTGGATCCGCTGCAGGACTTCGTTGAACGGAATGCCCAGCGCCTTGATCTTCTCGAGGTCCAGGTTCACCTGGATCTCGCGCTCCAACCCTCCCCACACGTCCGCCGCCGCCACACCGGGCGTGCGCTCGAAGCGGTAACTGATCTGGTCGTCGATGAACTGCCGCAGCTCCAGCGGATCGAGATCGCTCGAGACGCCAAGGATCACCACGGGAAACGCCGCCACGTCGAACTTGCGGATCTGTGGCCGGTCCGCGTCGTCCGGTAGGTTCCTGATCACGCGGTCCACGCGATCCCGAATGTCGTTCGCCGCCACATCCAGATCCGTCCCCCACGTGAAGGTCACGCGGACGCTGCTGCTCCCTTCCGCCGATGTGGATGTGATGTCCTCCACACCCGGCACTGCCGCCACGGCCTCCTCGATGTGCTGCGTGATCAGCGTCTCCATCTCCTCCGGGCTTGCGTTGCCGTAGGAGGTGGAAACCGTCAGAGTTGGATATGTCAGCTCCGGCAACAGATCGATTGGAAGCCGCGTGAATGAAGCAAAGCCAAACACCACGACGATCAACGTCACCATCGTGGTCAGCACGGGACGTTTGACGCAGAAACCGGCAATCGACATGTATCAGCCCCCCGTCGTCAAAGCCGACAGTGGCGAGGCCGGCTCATCCGCCAGCACCGCGGCCCGGGGCTCGGGGATCGTGATCGCCGAACCATCCGTCAGCAGGTTCTGTCCCAGGGTCACCACCTCACCGGTCAGGTTCTCCGGATCGACAATCTCCACCATTCCTCCCTCGGTGATTCCCACGCGAACGGGGACGAACCGCGTCGTTCCCGTTTCCCGCTCGGCCACAAACAATCCTGTCACGCCTTCGCGCCGGCTCAGCGCCGTCAGCGGAACCAACCGCGCGTTGCTTCGCTCCTCCAGCATCACATCCAAGCGCAGGAACATGCCGGGCTTCAGCTCCCGGCCCTCATTGGCGATTTGCAGTTCCACCCGCGCCTGGCGCGACGACTCGCGAAACTGCGGTGCCAGACGCGTGATGATCCCGCTGAACTCCCGACCCGGAAAGGCCTCTGCATGGACGACCGCCGGTTGGCCGACTCGCAACCGCGTGTAGTCCCGTTCCGTAACGAACACCACCGCCTTCAAACGGTCGATTTCGAGCAGTGAAATGATCGGGTCATTCGAGGACAGCAGCGCCCCCTCGTCAACAAACCGCTCCCCAACCACCATCCGCCGCACATCCTCGTCCCAATCCGCCCGGATCGTCGCATACGACAGACGAATCTCCGCCGTACGCACCGCCGCTTCGTGCTGCCCCAGGCTCGCTTCCGCGACCTTCAACTCCGCCTCGCGCGCCAACAGGTCCAGCCGCGCCGAATCAACGTCCGCATCGGAGGCCACGCGCTCGCGGAACAGATTCTCGATGCGCTCGAAGCGCCGTTGTGCAATCTCTACCGCGCTTCGCGTCTCTTCCAGGCGCGCCCTGCTCACCGCCAACTCCGCCCGCGCCTCCAACAGCGCCTCCTGCAGCTCGTCATCATCCAGCAATGCGATGATCTGCCCCTTCTCCACCTCGTCGCCGATGTCGACCGTCAACTCGCGCAGGCGCGCGGTGATGCGCGAGGCCACCAAATACTCGGACGATGGCGACAGGCTCCCGCTCAGGCGCCGGATGTCGCGAATTGATCCCGCCCGCACCGGCGAAACCTCCACCGCCACGGGTTTCTCCATGCGCGCCATCTCCTTCGCAGGCTCCATGGAGGCCAACTTCCAGCCCACCCCTCCTCCGATCAGCACAATGGCCAGCAGCAGGAAGGTCAGCAGGGAAAACAGACGAACTTTTCTCATGATTTCAATGACAGATCCGCGGTCGGAATGGATGCCCCGAAGGCCACAGCAAGCATCGTGCACCGTTTGGCAAGTTGCGCAAAATCAGCATCACGCAGCCGGCCCTTGCCCGCCAGCCCAAAATTCGGCCCTCGAAGCGATTCTCCTTCACCCCGTGGACTCCGCTGATGAATGTACCCTGTCAATTCCTCAATGGCCTCCGAGCACCCAATCATGCCTCCCGAAACCTTGCAGATAGCCGCCCTGATCGGCATCATCATCCTGCAGGTCGCTATCTTGGTGATCCTGCTCCTGCGCCGTCCGCCCGCGTCGCTGGAACCAAAGCTGGATGACACCGAACGCCGCCTGCGCGAGGAAATCGAGCGCCTTCGCGCACTCCTCGAACGCGCCCAGAGGGAGCAGGCAGAGTCCACCCTCCGGGAGTTCAATGCCCTCCGGGGTGACCTCAAGGACAGCCTCGGCACACGCATCACCGAACTGCAGGCCGTCCTTGCGGAAGCCGCCCTCACCGCCCGCCGCGAGCAGAACGAGCGCCTCGACGCCGGCCAGAAGATCGTCGCCGATAGTCTCACCGTCGCAAGAAGGGCACAGGACGAACGCCTCGACCGCGTCGAAACGGCGCAGCGCGAATTCGGTGAACGCTTTGTCGCAGGGATGGAACTCCAGAAGACGACCCTCGCCGACCTCTCCGCCGCCCTCGTCAAGCAGCAGGCGGAAACCTCCACGGGACTTTCGCGCACTCTTTCCGAGCGGCTGGATGCCCTGAGGACCGAGCTGGGCGAAACCCTTCAGCGTCTTCAAAGCAACACCAGCGAACGCCTCGACCTCATGCGCCAGGACAACGAGAAGGCCCTCGAAAAGGTCCG
>CAZVAQ010000007.1:33324-39724 GCA_964625145.1 uncultured Candidatus Sumerlaeota bacterium | reverse complement strand
CTCAACGATGGCGACCGTGATGGATTGGAGAAGGCACGCCGCGATCTCGAGCGACGCCTGACATCCGAAGCCAGGACCATCCGCGAGAAATACATCAACCCGCCACACACAACCGATTTCGCCATTCTCTTTCTTCCGACCGAGGGCCTCTACGCCGAGGCCATCCGCATGCCCGGCATCCTCGACCGACTGCAGACCGACTCCCGCGTCGTGCTCGCGGGACCAACGACACTATACGCGATCCTCAACAGCCTGCAGATGGGCTTCCGCACCCTGGCCATCGAGAAGCGCTCCAGCGAAGTCTGGACATTGCTCTCCGCCGTGAAGACGGAGTTCGGCAAGTTCGGCGACACCCTCGACAAGGTGCAGAAGAAAATTGACAGCGCCAGCCGCGAGTTCGACCAGGTCGGCCGCCGCAGCCGCGCCATCACCCGCAAGTTGCGTGATGTGCACGAGCTGGACGACGCTTCACAGGCCGCCGCCCTGCTTGGCGAAGAAGAGGCGGACTCCGATGATCCGGAGTCCGCCGACTTCGTCAAATGATCTCCAGCTGATCGCGGTCAGGCACTGCCGGGAATGGCGCGTGCGGCTCCGTTTGGTACCAGTACGCCACCGAGGCGATGTCGTCCTGCAGCGCCAGATACCGCCCCTGGTCCCGCCACCCCAGCGCCTGCATCGTCACCTTGAAGTCCTGCGAAAAATACACCGGATCCAACACATGGAACCGGTAGAGCGTCATCCGGCAACCCGTTTGACCATTGATCCCCTTCACCTGCCGAAAGCCCAGATAGGGTGCACTGAAGTTCCCCGCCTCACCGGAGCCAAAGCACCAGGCACCACCAAAGTAGTCCTCCGTCCCCGTCCCGCAGATGGTCGGATTCTCGCCATCGCCATCCAGGTACATCTTGATCTCCCCCTCGCCCCACCAACCCTCGCTGTTCTGTTGCCATGACATGAACGTCCCCACGTACTGCCCCGAACCCTTGATGCCATCCACGATCAAGTACTCCTCCTTGTAGGGGAGGGGATTCGAGCGCCGCCAGTACGCATGCAGGTACAGCGCGTCATCTGCCACCGGCTCCAGCGTGTAGTTGATCGTGTAGAAGAACCCGTCGAAATCCTCGTGTCCGATGTTCTCCACCGTGATTCGTGCGTGCTTGCGGAATGGCATGGGGAAATAGCAGTTCATCCCCCCGGACGGATTCACATTGATCGGTTGCGACAGGATGTTCTGCCGCTCCTTCCAACTGTTGCAGAAGAAATCCCCCACGGGACATTGGATGCTCGGTGACTTCTCCCCATCCCAATACACGCGCAGGATCACGTCGCGATATACCTTCGGGTGAAACGTCATCCAGATATGCCGGATCACTCCCGGGCCCTCGACATCCATGATCGTGGCCGTCTCGCCCTTCTTTACCGTGATGCACGGACGGACCTTCCACCCCTTGCCCAACTCGCGCGCGGCCCCCTGCCCCCGGGGCTCCTCCAGGGCACCCATGCCCCGGCCGCCCGTTGGATTCTCCGCGCTGATCGAGCGCGATTCGACTCCCCTGCGATGGCGAAACAGATTGCCAAGATTGACTTCAGTCATGACGGCAAACTCCGCGGGAAAATGTGGCGTGGCGACATCAGCCACGATTGCCTTTGACCCATCTCACCGCGCGGGGGATGGGGGAAAGAAGATCCTTGGAGCAATGTGCCCAACGCGAACAATTTTGCCAACCAATCGGGGGATTGCATGACCCACAAGACGAACTGCCAAACCCTGGCCATCGCCCTGCTCGCCGTGGCCACCGTATCGGCCGCCTACGCTCAGGACGCCTCGCCAATCACCTATGCCAACGGCGTCTTCCAGCAAGGCGCCCATCGCCTCGCCGTCGACGATCACGGCACCCTCTACCTCCTGGCGGGAGATGGACCCATCGTCGACGGAATCGTCATCGCCGGTGTCCGCGAAGGAAACTCCTGGCAAACCGACCGCTCCGGCGGAGCCCAGGTCCACCGCGGTCCCGAAGGCATCACCGTCACCTCCCAGCACGGTGCGACAGGCCCGCATTACACCCTCAGCGTGACCAGCGAAGGCGAATCGCTCCTCCTGCGCTTCGAGCGCAAAGGCGCCCTCCCCACCGAGGAATGCGAGGACTTCCTCCGCATGGCGCTCCCCATTGTGTATTACCGCGGTGCGCAATTCTACACCGAGCGCATCACCCTTCCCTACGACGATCGGACCTTCGAGGATCCGATGATGATCGACGGGTTCCAGGAGTTTCGCGCCCACACAACCGACGAGACACTCGCCTTCTCGCTCCAAGCCGACGAGCAGATCATGCGCCTTATCGACCCTTGGCAGGAACGTCTCGGCAGCTATCGCCTTGAAGTACCACTGCCGGCGGGGGAGGAAGCCGCCGTGGAACTCCACCTGAAGTTCCCGCCCTCCTCCGGTTCGCTTCTGAATCCCGCCATTCGCTTCCCCGCCATCGGCTACACCACCAACGGGCAAAAGCGAGCAATCGTCGAATGGCACAGCAACGTCGAGCCACCGGCCAAGGAAGTAAAGGTCCTCTCCGTCGACGGCAGCGTCGCCTTCGAAGGTGAGCTCGGCGAACCGACCGAATTCCTCGGGAAGCAATACGCCGAACTCGACTTCTCGGCCCTCAACCAGCGCGGTGTCTACCGCTTCTCCTGGGCAGGCGGAGAGACGGACTTCTTCGTCGTTCGCGAAACCGTCATCCCCGACACACTCTGGATCCCGACACTCGAGCGGATCATCCCCTGGCAGATGTCCCACGCCGAAGTCGACTTTGGAGCCGCCCTTCCACCGAAGCGAAAAGCCTACATGGACGACGGCGTTCGCGCGCCGGGCGATGTCCCCTCCGTCGGGGGATTCATCTCCCACGGCCAGGAAGGCTCCCTCTACGGCCCCGGCCAACTCATCCCCGCAAACATTGGTGGCTGGTTCGATGGAGGCGTGACCCATCAAAGCGTCACCGCCAACGCATTCACAGTCTGGACACTCTCATTGGCCCATGAGCAGTTTGGGATCAACCACGACACTGCCACCTACAATCAAATCGAGCAGAAATACTCCGTCACCGGTAGCGACGAAGTCCCCGACATCTTCACCCAGATCGAATGGGGAACCTGGTGGTTGCTGCAGATGCAGGAACCCACCGGCCTCGTCTACACCGGCGTCGCCTCGCGTCCCGAACGCGACACCGTCATGATCATCCCCGAGCGCACCACCGACGGCGAGCCCGGCACCGACGATGAGCGATATGTCTTCGTCGACTATCACCCGCACGTGCAACTCGCGCAGACGATCGCCCTCTCATCCGCCGTCCCGCATCTGGAGAAATCCAACCGCGTGCTCGCGCGCCGTGCCCTCGAAGCCGCGCGCGCAGCCTTTGACTACTTTTCTCAACAGCCCGAGGAGTACCGCCCCACCGTCAACTTCCCGTACGACACAACTCACCCTGTCATCACCGCCGGCAGGGACGGCATGGTGCTGGCCGCCGCTGCCGAGCTTTACATCGCAAGCACCGATCCGCAGTACCTTGAGATCCTGGAAGCGATGGTGCCAAATATCGACAATCTCGCCGTCGAAACCCCCGCTCCGCGATGGTCCCGCGAATCCGGCCTCTGGTACGCGGCACCATCCCTCGCCAGATTGCATTCGTACCTCTCTGATGGCCCGCTCAAGACATCCATCGAGGGCTATCTGGCGCGTGCGGCGAAGGAGAAGAAGGCCTATCTGGACCAGCGCCCCTGGCCCTTCTCCCCGCAGGACATCGGCGTCCGCGGCGTCAACACCGTCGCCCTCGCCCAGGTCTTCGATGCCTACTGGATTTCGCGCGTCGTGCCCGATGAACTCCAGGTGGCCGACTCCATGCCGGCATTCGAATGGGTCGTCGGCATGCATCCCGTCGGCGGGAAAGTCTTCGTGACCGGCATTGGCTTTGACGCCCCCGAGCACCACTTCAACGCCAACATCCACGGCCGCGTTCGCAGCCTAAAGGCCGCGACACCGGGCGCAGTCATGCCCGGAGTCAGCCGCCTGCCGGGCAACGACCTGCTCGTTTATGCAGATCTCCCCCTCAAGCCCCAGCACCACGACGCCCGCATCGCCGACCAGGCACTCTGGCTCTTCGCCGTGCACGCGCTCAAGGATGCCGGCTTCTGAACAATGTGGCACGAGGATTTCTAGTGCCAAGGCTTCCGGGGTTGGTCCGGCTCAAATACCGCCAACCCCAACATCAATCCACATGAGGAAATGTATCGTGATAGAAATCGTCTCCGGAACAAATAGACCTGACTCCCAAACCCGCCGCATCGCCGGCCTGCTGGAAAGGCTGTATCGCGAGGCGGGCGAAACGGAAGTCAGGATCCTCGACCTTCAGGAACTGCCGCAGGAAATCTTCAACCCGTCGAGCTATGCGGAAAAGCCCGCGTCATTCCAACCGTTCTGCCAGCGCATCCTTCAGGCCGATGGCCTTCACATCGTCACACCCGAATACAATGGCTCTTTCCCGGGCGTCCTGAAATACTTCATCGACATGCTCAAGTTCCCCGAAAGCTTCGAGCATCGCCCCGTTGCCTACACCGGTGTGGCCGGCGGCATCTGGGGTGGCTTCCGCGCCGTCGAGCAACTCCAGCTCATCTTCGGCTATCGCAATGCCTATAACCTGCCCGAGCGCGTCTGGATCCCCGGCATCGGCCGAAAGTGGAGCGAGGACGGAACCACGCTCAACGACAAGCCCACGATGGACATGCTGCGTCACCAGATCAGCGAGTTCCGGAACTTCGTGAAAGCACATCGGGGCCAGGCCGCAAAGGCCTGACCCCGATGTGGTTACTCAGCGCGGTGTCGGCGGGGTGGATTACTTCGCCGCCACCGTCATGTGCGTCGGACGCTTGGTGTTCGTCCCGCGGCCGATGCTGACGTATTCGAAGCCAAGGCTGCGCATCCGCTCCGGGCTGTGAATGTTCCGGCCGTCGATGATCAGCGGCTGGCGCATGCTCTCGTGGATCTTCTCGTAGTTCAGCAGCTTGAACTCGTTCCACTCCGTCATGATGATCAGCACGTCCGCACCCTCTGCGCACGCATACGCGTTCTCCGCGTAGCGCACGCCCGGCGGCAGCAGCTTCTCCTCCTGCGCGCGCGGCATCGAGATCGGATCGTACACGGTGATCCGGGCGCCCTCCGCATGCAGCGCCTTGATCACCTCCAGCGACTTCGCCTCGCGCATGTCGTCCGTGTTGGGCTTGAAGGCCAGACCCAGCACCGCGACGCTCTTCCCCTTCACGTCCTTCATCGTCTCCATGATGCGCGCGATGAAGCGCGGCGTGCGCTCCGCATTGATGCGCGTCACCGCGTCCAGGATCAACGTGTCCTCGCCCAGCGCCTTCGCCTTGTGGTTCAGAGAATCGACGTCCTTCGGGAAGCACGAACCGCCGTAGCCAAGGCCCGCGTTCAGGAACTCGCGCCCGATGCGGCGATCGTAGCCCATGCCCTTCGCGACGAGCGTCACGTCCGCGCCGACCCGCTCGCACAGGTTCGCCATCGCGTTGATGAACGAGATCTTCGTCGCCAGGAACGCGTTGCTCGCGTACTTGATCAGCTCCGCGCTCGCCACGTCCGTGATGAGCATCGGCCGCTCCAACGGAGCATATAGCTCCAGCAGCGCCATGGCCACGTTCTGCGTCGGCGCGCCGATCACGATCCGGTCCGGCTCAAAGCTGTCCTTGATCGCGTCACCTTCCTTCAGGAACTCGGGGTTCGATACGACGTCAAAGCTGAAGTCCCCTGCCTTGTGCTCCTCGATGATGTGGCGCACGAACTCGCCTGTGCCCACCGGGACCGTGGACTTGTTCACCACGATCTTGTAGCCGTTCATCGCCTGGGCGATATCCTTGGCCGCCGCCGCCACATACGACAGATCCGTCGAGCCGTCCGGCGCCGGGGGAGTCCCCACCGCGATGAAGATCACCTTCGAGCGGCGAACGCCCTCTGCCGTGTCCATGGTGAAGGTGATGCGCCCCTCCGCTTGGTTCTTGCGAACCATCTCTTCCAATCCCGGCTCATAAATCGGCATCTCACCCCGGCGCAGCATCTCCACCTTGCGCGGGTCCTTGTCCACACACACCACGTCATTGCCCAAATCGGCAAAGACCGCGCCGGTCACCAAGCCTACGTATCCCGTCCCGATAACGCATACGTTCATTCCGAAGGTTCCTCTCGGTTCGATGGGTCTGGCTGCTCACGGATGAGCAAGGCCGAAAACGCAACTGTCCGTCGCCCAGCAAGGGCAAACGGAAACCTGACCGTCGGGGCGCGGGGGGGGCCGCGGGGGGGGGGGGGGGGGGGGGGGGGGGGGGGGGGGGGGCGGGGGGGGGGGCC
>CAZVAQ010000007.1:0-33314 GCA_964625145.1 uncultured Candidatus Sumerlaeota bacterium | reverse complement strand
ACCTGACCGTCAACCCCCAATTCTCCCCCCAATCTCCCCCTCCCTTGGATCCCGTTATTCCGTCCCACCTTAGCCTAGCCCCCGCCCTTCCGCATCCTCGCCACAAAGAATCCGTCGCATCCATGCCGGTGCGGCCACGTCCGCCACATCCCCGGCCCGCATCCCATCGCCTCAAATACCCCTCCCGCAATGTCCCCATCCGGCTCAAAATCCCTCGTTTCCCCCAGAAACCGCCCAATCTGGTCCTCGCACTCTGCCCGGTTGACTGTGCAAACCGAATAAATCAACAGCCCCCCCGGCGCCACCAGCCGCGCCGCCTCCCTCAACAACTTCGCCTGAGTCTGCACCACTCCCTCACGTCCCTCCCGGCCGTACCGGTACCGGATCTCCGGATGCCGCCGCAGAGTCCCCAGCCCGCTGCACGGCGCATCCACCAACACCGTCCCGAAGGCACCTCTGTGCCCGCCTGCCATCAGCTTTGATGAAAGCGATTTCTCGACACGAGTACTCAACTTCAATCTAGTCAGTGTTTCTTCCAGCCGATCCAATTTCGCCTGATTCAGGTCCGCCGCCATGATCGGCGCGTCCGCCGGCAACACATCCGCCAGATGACTCGTCTTCCCACCCGGCGAAGCGCACAAGTCCAACACCGGCCCCTTCGCACCTGCCGCCGCGAGCAACGCCGCCACCTGCGCCCCCTCGTCCTCCACCGTCACAAAACCCTCCGCAAAGCCGCTGATACCCACCGGATGAATCCCAGCCTGTTCCACGATTAAACAATCCGGCCCCGCCAGTGCCCCTCGCCGGAACCCGACAGCCTCACCCTCCACCCGCAGGATCCCTTGCTCGATGAAACGCATGAATCCCCGGTCCATCCGGCCAAGGCGCGTCACCCGCAGGCACAGCGGCGCCGGCCGGTTCGAGGCCGCAGAAAACGCCTCAACCTCTTCCTCCGGCAATGCCCCCGCCACCGCATCCAGCACTGCTTGCGGTATGCTCTCCCGCACCGCCCACGGCAACGCCTCGTCGGCTGCCTGCTTTGCCAGCCTGCGAAGCACCGCATTCACCAGCGGCTTGAACCGCTCGGCCTTGGCGTCACCAGACAAGAGCTCCACCGATTCGGACACCGCCGCGTGGGCCGGGATTCGATCCAGATGCAGGAGCTGATACGCCCCCAGCAGCAACGCATCATGCGCGCGGGCGGACTTACCCTGGATCGGCTCCCGCAGATGCTTGGAAAGTTCGTGCTCCAACCAAAGCCGATTCCGCAGGACTCCCAGCACCAACTCGCGCGCCAACCCCCGGTCGCGGGGGTCCAGCCGTCGCTTCGTGGCCTCTTCCTCGATGTAATCAGAGATGCCCGGGCCCTTCGGGTCCCAAGCCAACGCCAACGCACTGAAAGCCAGTGAGCGTGCCGGAGACACGCCTGAATGCTTCACCGGGCGTCGGGGAGGGGGCGTCAAAGTCAGCCCGTCTCGGCCAGAGAGACAAGGTCACTGTCGGAACGGCTGATCAAGCGTCCCTTGCGCAAGTCCTCTTCAAAGGCAATGGCCACAACGGTTTGTCCGCCCTGTACCTTCTGGCCATCCAGCACCTTCAGCGTCGCGCAATCGGGGAACTCCAGGCTGATCCGTCCACCCAGCGGCACCAACCCAATGGCTTCTCCGGCGTCAAGGTCCGTCCCCTTCTGCAGCGGAGTCGGCCATCCGAACAGCCGAACGCCCCCCTCCACCCGCACCTGACAAGTAATCTGGTCCCCCTCCAGCTCCACGAGCTGGCCGTTGGGGATGTTTTTAGTCGCGGTCACTCGTCCAGAAATCGGAGCCCGTAGGATCCGGCAATCAAATCCCGTCGGCTTGATCCGGATATGCCGACTTCGCGAATCCGGATTCTCCCCGCTGGCGACTTTGCCATCGCACGGCGCGCCAATGGCCCCCGGAATTCGCGTGCACCGCACATCAGGACACCGATGCACGGTGAGAAGAAACAACGGAAGCGCACCCAGCACCAACCCCGCTGGCCACCAAATCCAGACCGCCACCGCCACAGCCAAGCTCAGGGGGAGCACGATGCGGAAGCACTTCGATGCAATTCCCAGCCAACAAGGGACGACATTCATGGAAGGATTGCAGGGCCCATCTTCGGCAAAAATTGACCACCCCCCAATTCCCAGCCCACACCACGCCAAGCCCTCCTCACCCCGTGGCGCAAGTGGATTAAGTCCGCTTCCCTTACGCTTGCGATTGCGCTGCGCCCTGTGCACCATTCCTTCCAGAATATGAAGGATCAGCTGCAGTGATCACCTCACCCACCTGCGTCGCCATACTCCCCTTCGCCGTCGCCAACGCCCGCAGCGGCGAAGTGGCACCCGTCGAATTCGCGCGCGGCATGGCCTCCTATCTGGAGGGACGCCTGCGCATGCTTCCAGGGGCGGAGGTCTTCATCCACCACATCCTCTACGCCTCCAATGACGAGGACGAGAACAAGGACTTCCTCCTGCGCGAGGACATGTGGTCCCTCGATGAGGCACTTGAGCTCCCGCACCCCGAACATCTCCAACCCACCCACGTCCTGCAGGGGAAAGTCTGGTGGGGTGAAGACATCGCCATTGAGTTCGAAGTCTACGACGCCAACGCCGCCTTCACCGTCTTTCAGGAACACCTCGAGGTCACACGCGAGGCATTCCCCCACGTCTTTCCGCAGGTCCTCGAACGCCTGGTTCGCTCTCTCGGTTACCAGCGCGTCCCCAAGGAAGTCGTCACCTGCCCCACTCGTTCCTTCCCCGCCTTCTTCGCTTTCCTGCGCGGCGTCTCACGCGTCGTCGCCTGCCAGTTGCCCGTTCGCCGGCCGGAAGTCCGCCGCGTCTACGTCGCGTTCCTCGAAGCCCTCGACGAGGACGGTGACTTCATCGAAGCCGCCGCCGCCCTCGACATCGTCGTGCGCGAACATCTGCGCCAACGTCCCGACGCCGGCGATCACGCCCTCCTTGCCCTACGCGAAGCCATCAAGCGCGTCCGGCGCTTCCCCGCCCTCCGTTGCACGCTTGGCAAGGCCCTCTTCGATCGCGGCGCCTACGCCGAATCCCGCGAGCATCTCGAAAGTTACTTGTCCGTCATGAAGGACGGCGAACGTATTTCGCCCGCTGCCGTCCTGTGTCTCGCTGCCATTTACCACCAGGACCATCAACCGCTGCGCGCATTTCAGCTCCTGCGCGATGCTGCAATCCGTTGCCCCGATGATCCCGACATTCAGGAAAGCCTCGGTGTCTGCCACGCGGAGTCGGGAAACCTGCGCGAAGCGGAAGCATGCTGGCGGCGCGCCCTTGACTGCGAACCCACCCGCTCGACGTCGCTGTCAAATCTTGGCCTCGTGTATTGGCACCGCGGCGAGATGCAAAAGGCCGAGATCCTCCTCGAGCGCAGTGTCGACACTCCCGACACAAACCCCTACGCCTACGCGCGCTTCCTCGATTACCTGCACGAGCGCGGGAACACCGAGCGCGCCGACGAGGTCGCGACAAACTGGGTGGAAACATCGCCCGAAAATTGGCGGGCATGGGTGCGCCTCGCCAAGATCCGCCGCGCCCGCGGGCGCACCCGCGAAGCGGAATACTGCCTCGAGCAAGCCGAGCAACTCGCCTCGCCCGCGGAAATCGAAAACGAAATCGCCGTCGCGCGATTCGCCATCCGCTTCCCCGACGATTACCGCATCTACCAGGAAGCACTCAATCCAACGCCGGACTATCCCGTCTCGCCGCTGCTCCCAAGCTCACCGCCGGAACCCGAACAGGACCGCGATCGCCTTCACGACAGCATCGCCATTCTCCGCCAGTTGGCACTGCGCAGGCCGGAATTCCCCTTTCTGTGGGGCACCCTTGCCGATCGCCTCATCGCATTGGAGGAGTTCGACGCCGCCGTCCAGGCACAAGAGGCCCTCGTGCGCGCCGCGCCGTCATCCGCCGTCGCGCGCAATACACTGGGCTTCCTGCTCATGCGATGCGGTCTGCGCGAGGATGCCATCCTCTCGTTCCGACGCGCCGTAGCCCTGGCCCCCGACGCGGTCAAGTACCGCACCAACCTCGCCGCGGCCCTCCTCGAGGAAGGCGATGTCGAAGGCGCCCTCGAACATCTCGAAGCCGCCGATGCCCTCGCCCCCAAGGACGCCATCACCCAATCGCTGCTCGAAGAAGCATGGCAGGCCATGCGCGAACGCTCCGACCGCGCCGGCTCGCTCCACGCAGGCAAGCGCCTCTTCCGCCGCATCGTCGCCCTGCTCAAGAGAAGGCGCGCCCGTTAGGCGCAATCACCGGAGCAACCGCCACCAACAATGCCACGCACGCTCAAGGACGTCTCCCGCGAGATCAAGGAACAAGCCGACATCGTCGCGATCGTCGGTCGTACCGTCGCGCTCCAGAAATCCGGGACGACCTACAAGGGCCTTTGCCCCTTTCACAGTGAGAAGACCCCGTCCTTCAACGTCGTCCCGTCCAAGAACATATTCCACTGCTTCGGCTGCGGAGCCGGTGGCACTGTCATCGACTTCGTCATGCTCACCGAAAAGCTCGAATTCATCGACGCGCTCAAGATGCTCGCTGCCGAGTTGGGCATCGCGCTCCCCGAGATGGACGCCCAGGCCGCCGGCGCGCGCGACCGCGCAGAGCAGCTTCGAAAGCAGATCCTCGCCGTCAATCAATTCGCCCTCGATTGGTTTCGTCGCAACCTCACCGAAGGCCGCCACCCAATCGCCAGCAACTACGTCCGCGAACGCGACATCCCCGACGACATTGCCGCCAAGTTCCAACTCGGCGCAGCCCTCGACAGTTGGGACAGCCTCTCAATTTCAGCGCGCCGCGCAGGCTACAGCGACGACCTGCTCGTCGACGCCGGCCTGTGCATTCGCCACGAAGGACGCGGCTCCATCTACGACCGCTTTCGCAATCGCCTGATCTTCCCCATCCAGGACCCCATGGGCCGCCCCATCGGATTTGGCGGACGCCGCCTCGACGACGACCCAAAGTCCCCCAAGTACCTCAACTCCGCGGAGACCACCGTCTATCACAAGGGCCAGAGCATCTACGCCCTCAACCTCGCGCAAAAGTCCATTGCCGACAGTGGCTTCATTATTCTTACCGAAGGTTACATGGATACCCTGATGGCGCACCGCTTCGGCTTCACGCAAGCTGTCGCGACGCTGGGTACCGCGCTGACCGCCGAGCAATCCCGCCTCCTCGCGCGCCACGCCAACCGCATCTACTTCCTCTACGATGGTGACGAGGCCGGACAAAAGGCCATGCTTCGCGGCGGCGAGCCACTGCTCTCGGCGGGACTCGACACACGCATCATCGCCCTCCCGGCGGGGGAGGACCCCGACTCCTACCTGCGCGCCAACGGCGCCGACGCCCTGCGGCAACTCCAGCAATCGGCCATCGAATTCTTCGACTTCGCCCTCACGGCGCAATCCACCGGCGTCGACCTCAACAGCATCGCCGGACAAGCACAACTCGTCGACCGCATGGCGCCGCTCCTCCTTTCCATCCGCAACGATGTCGCCCGCGAAGGCGCCATCGCACGCCTGCTCCAGCGCATCGGTGGCCTGCCGCGCGAAGCCGTCCAGCAAA
Organism: uncultured Candidatus Sumerlaeota bacterium; assembly: GCA_964625145.1. Lineage (GTDB taxonomy): Bacteria > Sumerlaeota > Sumerlaeia > SLMS01 > JAHLLQ01 > CAYTRP01. The sequence goes on along the minus strand of CAZVAQ010000007.1, from coordinate 27,697 downwards.
TTCTCCGACGCAAACAACGCGAGCAACGCACCGGTGGAGAACCGGCACCCGACTCACAACGCGTCGTCCCCTCCGCATTCGATCCCATGGACCGCATGGTCCTCATCCTCATGATGCAATCACGCGAGAGCCTCGAGATCCTCCGCGAACAGATGGACCTCGCATGGCTGGTCGACGAGCGTCTACACCCGTGGATCGACTTCCTCCACTGCGGGCATGACGACGCCAACAATCACTTGGCCGAGGCGGAAATCGACGGAACGCTCCCCGCCGACCGCGAGATCCTCACGGGCATCCTTGCCGACGCGCTCCCAATCGCCGATCCGGTGCACGCCGCCGAGCAACTCGTCGCCCGCCTGCGTCGCCGCTTCATGCAGCGCAATTCGAAGGAGTTGTTGGAAGACCTGCAGCGCGCGGTCGAGAACGCCCCGGAGGAGTTCCCCGAGCCGCTCCTCCGCGTGATCGAGCAGGAGCGGCGCCGCCTCATCAACACGCACATTCCCCGGGCGCCAAACTCCATCGGCTGATCACCCCTCAACCAATCGCCCCGCCGATAGTGTGAACGCCCGGTGCGCTCCCCAATCCTCCGGAGCGTGCTCATGACTCACGACAATCATCGTCGCGCCGGAATCCTGTGCATGCTCGCGCAAGATGCCCGTGATCTGATACCCCGTTTCCATATCCAGATGCGCGGTCGGCTCATCTGCCAAAATCAACAGCGGGTTCGGCGCCAACGCCCTCGCGATCGCCACCCGCTGCCGTTGCCCGCCGGAGAGGCGCTCCACTCGCTCGTCCGCAACATCACCCAATCCCACCCGGTCCAGCCACCACATCGCAATCCGCCGCGCCCCCGGTATGCTTGTTCCTTGATTCCACACCAGTGGCAGCGCCACCGAATCCAACGCTGTCTGCCCCGGCGGAATCAGGTGATGCTGGAACACCATCCCCACCGTCTCCGCGCGCCAGACTGCACGGTCCCCCTCGCGCATTCGCCCAACGTCGTCACGGCCCACCAGCAACCGCCCGCTCGTCGGCCGATCCAATCCCGCCAACAAATTCAAGAGCGTCGTCTTCCCGCAACCCGATGGCCCGGTCAGCAGAATGACTTCACCCTCGGCCACTTCCAGCGACACGCTTTCCAGCACCGCTCCCTGGGAAGCGCGCCCAAAGCGGCGCCCCAGCGATTTGATCGAAAGGGAAACCCCCTGTCGCCCCGTCATCGTCGACAGGGCGGCAGGGGGATGGTTGATCGGCATGGATGCTCGTTCCGATGAAGCCGGAATTATTCGGTGCGCTCTGATCCCACCGTCGGCGAATAATCGCCGTGCACCCACTCAAAGTAATACGGGTCGTCCTCAACATAGGACTTGTGACCAAACACAATGTCCAGGTGCTTGCGCGACACAACCCAATGGATCGGCCGGGCGATCACATACTCCGCGGCGATCCCCACAGCGTTCGCACCGTACGCAATCACCCGCAACGGATGCAGGTCGCTCTTCCGATTGTAGCGATGAGCAGAAACCATCGCCGGCGAAAGCAGCGCCACTGCGAAGAGCCCAAGGACCGCGAACTGCAGCTTTGACTTCAGCATCTTCTTTCTCATGGGAAGGATGCTCCTGTTAGTGTCAGAGCCAGAATGCCCACGACTCCGACAGGTACGTCAAGGACGAAAGAAAAAGCCACCAGCCCAATCCGCCCCCCTTACCCCTCCACCCGGACCAGGCAGAACCGCTTCTTCCCCGCCCGCAGCAACATCATCGACTCACTGGCCAAGTCGTCCATTGTCAACGTTTTACGGTTCACGTCGAAGGACTGCTGGTTCAGGTATAACCCGTTTTGGGCCAAAAGCCTCAGTGCCTCCTTCTTGCTCGCCGCCAGCCCGCCCCGCACCAGCACATCCGCCACCGGCGCCCCCGCCTCCAGCTCCGCCCGCGCGATGCTGATAGACGGCACATCCGGGAAGAGCTCCCGCAGCCGCTCGTCGGACAGATTTGTCAACGCCGTCTCGAACAGCGCCGCCGCCGCGTCCCGCGCCTTGTCCGCCTCGGCGGGGGAGTGCACGTAAGCCGTCACCTCCCAGGCCAACCGCTTCTGCCCCGTACGCTTACCCGGGTCCTCGTTGTGCTTCGCCACGATCTCCGCGATTTCCTCCAGCGGCAGGAACGTGAAGATCTTCAGCAACCGCTCCAGATCCGCATCCTCCGTCCGCACCCAATACTGGTAGAAATCATAGACAGGCGTCTTCGCCGAATCCAGCCACACCGCCCCCGCCTCGCTCTTCCCAAACTTCGCCCCCGAGGCTGTTGTCAGCAGCGGATACGTGATCCCATAGGCCGGCCGCCCCACCGTCCGGCGGATCAAGTCCGTCCCCGCCGTGATGTTCCCCCACTGATCCGCCCCGCCCGACTGAACCTGGCAGTTCTCCGTCTCCAGCAGATACTTGAAGTCATACGCCTGCAGCATCATGTAGCTGAACTCCGTAAACGACAGCCCCCCCTCGCTCAGCACGCGCTTGCGCACCGACTCCTTGCCCAGCATCTCCCCAATGCGGAAATGCTTCCCCACATCGCGCAGGAACTCCAGAAACCCCATCTTCCCCAGCCAATCGTAATTGTTCACGATCTTCCCCGCGTTCGGCCCATCCATCTTGATGAACCGCTCAAAGATCCGTGCCTGCGCCTCCACATTCGCGCGCACATGATCCAGCTCCAACAGGTTCCGCTCCACATTCTTCCCGCTCGGATCCCCGATCATCCCCGTCGCCCCGCCCACCAACACAATCGGCCGGTGCCCCGCCTGCTGGAACCGCACCAACGCCAGCACCGGCACCAGGTTCCCGATGTGCAGACAATCCGCCGTCGGGTCGAAGCCGTTATAGAGCGTCACCGCCTGCTTTCCCGTCAGATGACGAAACCCATCCACATCCGTGCAATCCTGCACCATCCCGCGCTGCTGCAAGATCTCGTAAATGTCAGCCATATCAAGAATCCCGTCAAATTGCCCCCATCCAAACCAAGTGGGGAAAGAACTCTGCCGTCCCCCCCAAACCCCGGCGCAACACGCACTTCCATCCGGCCCGTCCCGCAATCCCGCCCGCCGGTCCAGCCCCGCCATGTCGGGTCCGTCCTTCCCTTGCCCTCCCCGCAGCCTACGCCCCCCCATCTCACTCTTCAACCTTCACTCTTCTCTCCTCATGCCCAAATCCCATCATTTCCAGCTCCGCGCAACCTTCGGTCCGGCCGACGTTCTGGCCCTCCTCAAGCGCATCGCCGAATTGCCACGCCACGCCCCACTGGAGCCGGCATTCTCCTTTGACTGGCTCAAGCGCCGCGCTGCACTTTCCGCCAACTCACCACAGGGCGTCGCAACTCTCTTGTCCGACCTGCGCAACGCTCTCGCCGCCGCCAAGGTCGGCGAAGCCGCATTGCTCATCGGCAAGACAGTCCCTCTCCCCGACGGCCGTCACGAAGCACCCATCGGCATTGCCGTCATGGACGCCGCAATATTTGCCGAGCTGATCGTCCAGGGCCTCGCCGAATCCGGCGTTCGCGGCATCAACCTTGAAACCAACGACGACGGGTGCCTGATTCGCGTGCCGCTCTCATTGCGCACCCAAGGCGGCGCCTACGACACCTACATCACGCAATTTCCCGTGCCCCCATACATCAAGATCCATGACCTTGGAATCCACGACGCACCCAAACCAGTCAGCAAAAAGGGAAAGCGGTGAAGCGCTTGCCACTAGTCAACTCACTGCGCGAAATCTTCCGCGTCCCTGATGGATGCGGGCTCGCATTCTATCTGCGCTACCGCGCGCTGCAATGGTTCGGCGTCAACCGTCGCACCCCGTGGCCCGTCCATTGGACCACCCAGGTCAACAATCCGCAGGGCGTCAAGCTCGGCGCGCGAACCTTTCCCGGCGATTCCCCCCACTGCTACATCAACGGACAAAATGGCATCGAGATTGGCGACGACTGCAACCTCGGCCCCGGCGTTGGACTCATCAGCGCAAACCACGACTTCATCAACAACAGCGCATTCCAACCCGCCCCGCCGATTCGCCTCGGCGCGCGATGCTGGATCGGGATGAACGCAGTGATTCTTCCCGGTGTGGTGCTCGGTGAAAACACCATCGTCGGCGCGGGTGCGGTCGTCACGCGCAGCTTCCCGGACGGATGGTGCGTCATCGCCGGCAATCCCGCGCGCGTGATCCGCCAGCTCGACAAACCCGGTCAGAGCCGCGAAAACCAATCCCCATAAGGCGCGAACGCCCTCTTCAGCCCTGCGGCAATCCCGCCGCACTCCGCCACGCCACCGCAAAACCACGGCTCCATCGCGATGGTGACAAGCTTCGCGCGCGACAAGCATCCCGCCAACAACTCCCGCGACGCATCGTCCAGCATCTCCGCCCAATCTCTTTCACGCCATGCCACCGGCGAACCATCCTCATGCCGGTTCGTCGCGAAATCCAGGTCGATATCAAACCAGATTGGCTCGTCGGGTTCGCGCAACCGGTCCAACAACTCCCCACAACGGCGTCTTTTCTCCGAGTTCTCAATCAGATGCTTTACCGATGGCAATGACCACAACCGATGCCGATCACCCAAGTGATCAACATACGGCCCTTCATCCCCGGGATAGCGATGATACTCATGCACGAAGAACGTCGCGACATCGCCCGCCAAACCATACTGCATCGCGGCAATCACCCAACCCCCATCGTCATGACGCGTGGCATTCACGATCGCATGAACAGTATCCAGATCGGCAAGCTGTTCCTTCTCCCACACCCATGGACGCGGCTTCTCACCCATGTCCGGGTGCGCATCCAACCGCACCAACAGCGGCAATCGCCCGTCAAACCGTCCCTCGAATTTTGCCGCCCACGCTGCGACCAACACCGCCCGATGATCCATCGTCACCAGCGTCGGGGGCTTTTCGCCAATGCGCTCAAAATTCATGCACTGGGCGACACGGCCGAGCGGCGAAAGTCCATCAGGAAGCGGCGTCATGAGGCGTGATACAATCCGTTCTCACGGATATAGGCCAACACCCGATGCGGAACAAGAAGACCGGCATCCTCACCAGCCTCCAGCATTGAGCGAACATCCGTCGACGAAATTCGCGGCAGTTGGCCCAACTCTCCATTATCCGCATGACCCAATCGCGGCACCACCAACAAAGGCGCCAGCCGCTTGACTTCCTCCGGTTCCTTCCACAGGTGCATCTCGCCCAGTATGTCCGAACCAACGATGAGTCGAAACGTTGCCCCCCGATGCTCCTCGTGGAGCGAACGAAGCGTGTCGACCATGTACGAAGTCCCCTCGCGCCGTCCCTCGATGGCGGAAACGTCCACCAATCCGGCTGCGATTTCCTTCATCGCCAGCCGGCACATCTCCAACCGATGTTCAAACGAGGCCCCTGGCCGCTTCCCAAAGGCGTGCTCCGCCGTCGGCACGACCAGCACCCGGTCGATCCCGCCCGATTGAAGCGCCCAGAGCACGGCGAACACATGCGACCGATGGGGTGGGTCGAATGTGCCGCCGAAGACTCCAAGTCGCTCGCTCATCGTTGTGGCTGCGCCCAGCTCATCAATCCCAACTCATTGGGATGCAGCAGGTCGGGATGCTTTGGCACCACGCGCACCGTGTATCCAAACTCTCCCGTGTCTGCTTCCAGCAGGCTCCCCCGGTAGATGTACAATCCATTCTCCTTACGCCCATCAGGCCGCATCGCAATGGAGCCCCCCTTTGGTCCGCACAGGTGCTTGCGGCCGTTCTTGCCGATGGGGGACAGGTAGATCTGCACCTCGACATTTTCCGGATCGATGTTCCCCAAGTCGACCTCCGCGACGATCTGCACCTTGTCGCGGACCCTGATGATCTGCGTGCCCACATCCTCCACCTCGGGGCGCGCGGTGACGCGAATCGTCGGCCAGGCGGCCCGCATCATCTCCTTCCACTCGGCATTCTCGCGAGCGCGCGAGAACCGGTCTGCGGAGAAAATGGCCGCGTTGCTCGACCCCTTCAGGTAATAACGCTCCGCATATTCCGCGACCATGCGGTTGGTCGCAAAGTGCGGCGCGACGGTCTTCATCGACGCTCGCGTACGAGCAAGCCACTTGCGCGGCAACCCACCCGCATCGCGGTCATAGAACTCCGGCGCGATGCTCGCCTCCAGCACATCGTAGATGGCCTCGGCGTCGGCCTCGTCCTGCTGTACCGGATCGCGCTCCGTGTTTGCATCAACCCCAAGAGCCCACCCACACATCGGATTCAGCCGGAAGGCCTCGCGCCACCAACCATCCAGGATCGAGCAGTTCATCCCACCATTGAGCGGCACCTTCATCCCGCTCGTTCCCGAAGCCTCCAACGGACGCCGCGGGTTGTTGAGCCACACGTCGACACCATGCGTCAGCCGCCGCCCAATCTGCATGTCGTAGTTTTCCAGGAAGATGACCTTTCCGCGAAACGGCTCCTCGCGCGAGATCTGCTGGATCTGTTGGATGAACGCCTGCCCCGGTTTGTCGGCAGGATGCGCCTTCCCCGAAAACACCAACTGGATCGGCCTGTCCGGATTGCACAGCAGCTTCTGCAGACGATGCCGGTCGCGGAAGATCAACGTCGCGCGCTTGTACGTCGCGAACCGCCGCGCGAAGCCGATCGTCAGGGCCTCCTTGTTCATCACATGCGTCCACTCGCGCACCCGGTCCGGAGTCTCGCCAAATCGCGTGTGCTGCATCGCCAACTGCCGATGCACGAAATCCACCATGTCATGGCGCAGCTTGGTGATGACGGCCCACAGCTCCTCGTCCGGGATGTCATCAACCTTCTCCCATGTCTTCGGGTCCGCCAGGTGCTCGCGCCAATCCGGACGCAGGTACTTGTCCAGCAGCGACTGCATGTCCATGCTCATCCACGTGCTGGTGTGCACGCCGTTGGTGATGTGCCCGATGGGAACTTCCTCCTCCGGCACATCCGGCCACACATGTTGCCACATGGCCCGGGACACCGTGCCGTGCAGTTCGGACACGCCATTGGCCATTCCCGCCAGGTTCAGCGCCAACACCGTGAGCGAGAACCGCTGACTTCCGTCCTCCATGGTGTCCAGGCCCAGGGCCATGAACTCGCCGCGCGACAAGCCGATGGATTCCCAATAAGGGCGGAAGTACTTCTCCACCAGCGACGGGGCGAACGCGTCATTTCCCGCCGGGACGGGTGTGTGCGTGGTGAACAATGTCGTCGCGCGCACCATCTCCTGCGCCTCGCGGAACGTCAGGCCGTCATTGTGGATGTACTCCCGCACGCGCTCAAAGCCGAGAAACACCGAGTGCCCCTCGTTCATGTGGAAGATCGTGGGCTCAATGTCGAGCTTGCGCAGCGCCCGCACGCCGCCGATGCCGAGGAGGAGCTCCTGCTGGATGCGCGTCTCCTCATTGCCGCCATACAACCGCGCGGTCAGTCGACGGTCCTCGGCATTGTTCGCCGGGATGTCAGTGTCGAGAAGGAACAGGGGAATGCGTCCGACCTGGACCTTCCAGACTTTCGCCGACAGCGTCCTGCCGGGCAGCTCAACGGTGACTTCCACCTCGTTCCCGCGGCGATCCAGTGCGGGTTTCACCGCCAGATCATGCCATTCGTGGTAATCGTACAATGCTTGCTGCTGGCCATCGGCATCGATGGTCTGCCGGAAGTATCCCTCGCGATAGAGCATGCCCACGGCTGTGAAGGGGAGTCCGAGGTCCGACGCGGACTTGCAGTGGTCGCCCGCCAGGACGCCCAAGCCACCGGAATAAATCGGAAGCGATTCGTGAAGCCCAAACTCGGCGGAGAAGTACGCGACCTGCATTGCTTCCCGGTCGTGATGCTCCCTCTTGAACCACGTCGTCCGTCCTGACATGTATTCATTGAACGAGGCCATCACCTCGTCATACATAGCCCTGACTTCGGGATTTTTTGCGGCTTCATCGAGTGCAGCCTGGCTGACGCGGTTAATGAATTGGATCGCGTTAGCGTGGGTTTCGTTCCACACCACCGGGTCGATCGCCCGAAACATGGCCCGGGCCCGCGGATTCCAGGTCCACCAAAGGTTATAGGCAAGGTCCTCAAGGCCCGAGAGGCACTCGGGCACCAGCGGCAGGATCCTGATCGTGCCGATAAAATTGGCGGGCATTTTCTTGCTATTGCTCATGAACGGCTCTTTTCGGAAGAATCTGAAGGGTTCGCCCGGGCGCCGGGTCTGCCGGGCCCGCGGGCTCGAACCCCGCTTTCAAGCGCACGCCTCGGAGCAGTCGAAAGCGAAATCATCCTTGGCAAGCCGAGTCTGATGGGTTTAACCGTTCCACGCCTGACCGAGATTCCCCACGAGCCGGGTTGCATGTCCCAAACCAGTGACCGCCGACAGTCCGAGCGAATCCCGGGCGACTTCCGAGCTGAACTTTACCTGATCTTCCCGGAAGTCACCTTTCAGCCTGTCCCCTTTCTTGTCCAGGTCATGGACGCCTCGCGCGAAGGCCTGCGCCTGCGGGTGCCGCGCTTCACCGAAAAGCAATTCGAACGAATCCAGGACAAGATCGAGTACGGCCTCTTCGTCCTGCGCAATGAGCAACACGTCGTGCGCCTGTACTGCTTCATCGTCTGGAAGGAGCGAATCACCGTCGAGGACGGCAGCACCTCCTACGAGCTGGGACTGCGATATGACCTTCGCGCCCCGGATTCAGACAATGATATCGATTTCATCCTCGAACGGGCGCGCGGCTCCGAAATCTCCGCCAAGACCTGATCAGCGACTCCGATCGGGGCGACGGGCAGATTGCTATCGCCCCATCGTCCAACTCGTCGCATCCCTGATCCCGCAGTTGTCACTTGAATCCGGGATTAGTTGATCATGACCGCCGATTTCAGCACCGACGTCCTCATTTTGGGAAAAGGGGTCATCGGGTTGTCCGCGGCGCGCGAGCTGGCCATTCGCAATCCAGACCTGAGCATCGCCATCCTGGAAGCACCAACCTCCGCCATGGCCGCCTCCCGCGCCGCCGCGGGAATGCTCTCTCCCGCAGCCGAATTCGGCACCGATTCCCCGCTGGGGCGGTTGGGGGTCGAGAGTCTGGGGATGTATCCGGACTTCGTGCGATCCCTCGAGGAGGAGTCCGGTCTGGATCTGGGCCTCCGATGGGACGGGACTTTGATCCCTGACATAGAAGTTCAACGTGAGGAATTCGAGGCCAAACTCTATGAATGCAGGAATGCAGACGGCGAGTATCGCCTCCTCGAAGGTGACGACCTGCGCACTGCCGAGCCGGGCCTGAACGACACCATCAAGCGCGCCCTCTGGCTCCCGGAGGGGGTTCTGAATAGCTGTCGCCTGCACGACGCCCTCATCGCCAGCGCCCGAAAACGTGGCGTCGCGATCGTCGAAGGCATCCCAATATCCGTCGAGCGAACGGGGGATCACATTCAGGCGGTGGTCCTGCAGGACGGCCGGCGCATCGAGCTGGCGACCCTAATCGCCGCGACCGGTGCTTGGACGGACGATATCGCGGAAATCCTCGGGCTGCAGTTCGACATCCGCCCGGTCAAGGGCCAGGTGGCCCGAATGCAATGCCCTGACGGATTCGTCCGGCACATTTTCCATCTTCAGGGTTTCTACATGGCTCCCCGCGTCGGGGCTGGTGTGCTGTTGGGGAGCACCATGGAGGACGTTGGATTCGACGCCTCCATCAGCGAGGAAGTCATCGCGCGGTTCATCCGCCAAGCCCGCCAGCTTTTTCCCGCTCTGGTAGAGTTCGATGTTGTGGAGACCTGGGCGGGGTTCCGCCCCCGCAGCACCGACGGCATGCCGATCATCGGCTGGATTTCCAACGACAGCAATGTGCTGGTCGCAACGGGGCACTTTCGAAATGGGATCCTCCTCACCCCCATCACGGGGCACATGGTCGCGGAGATGTATGCCGATCCGGAGGCCGCCCTCTGGACCGAGTTTTCGCCGCAGCGCCCATCGCTCATCAAGAACGCAGACGCATGAAGCCATCGAAGGCGCCCCCATCCAATTTGAGGGACATCCTGAAGGAAGTCGAAGCGGGCCACATGTCATCGGCGGATGCCGCGACGAAGCTCGAATCCGCCGGGATTTCCGATCTGGGCTTTGCGCGCGTGGACTTGGATCGTGTCCGCCGGCGTGGCCGGCCGGAGGCAATATTCTGCCAAGGGAAGACCCCCGACCAGATCATGGCCATCGCCCGCAGCTTATTGGATGCGGGGCAACCGGCACTCATGACGCGCATCGCCGCGGAGACGCGCAGCCGGGTGCGGGAAGCTCTCCGGGACGCTGAAATTCTCGAGGATGATCTGGCCAATTGCCTGCTCGCCCGGCATTCACCTCCGGTTCGGCGGTCGGGTAAAGTCGCTGTTCTTTCGGCGGGCACCAGCGATCTGCCTGTGGCACGGGAGGCGGCCTTCACAGCCGAGGCTTACGGCAGCCCCGTCGACCTGATCACCGACGTCGGAGTTGCCGGTCTGGGGCGTTTGCTGGCTTGTGTGGAGAATCTTCAATCGGCTCGCGTGGTGGTCGTCGTGGCGGGGATGGAGGGCGCACTGCCGTCGGTGGTTGCGGGATTGGTGAAGGCCCCGGTTGTGGCTGTTCCGACCAGTGTTGGCTACGGTGCCGCGCTGGACGGAATCACGCCGCTGCTGGCGATGCTCACGGCTTGCGCCCCCGGAATCGCTGTGGTCAATATCGACAATGGTTTCGGCGCCGGCTACTATGCCGACGTTCTCAACGAAATGGGGGATTCCGCCTGCCAGACGAATTGATGCCCGCAGGCTTCATAACAGTCGATGATGGCGGCCATGACAACTGTGACCAACTCGGAAGTTCTTCTGCGGCTTCGCCGCCTCCGGCGCCACTTGGCGCTCGGCTCCAACGTCCTTGACCAGGATAGCATAGAGCAAATCTATGCGATCGGAATCACGAAGGATAGTTTCGAGCAGGGTGAAGATGTTTCACGCCCGCTCATTGATGGCGTGACTTGGCGGCGGCGCCGGGTGACGTGGCAAACTGCCGGCCTGTCCGAAGAGAACGCAACCTCCTGCGGCCTGTGCGTCAACGAGGTGCGCGTGGAACGCGATTCAGCCGCGCGGGTCGTGCCCGATGTGGCCATGGCAAGCCCGGGGCTGGTGGACTTCGATTCCATCGAGAATGCCTATTGGCAGACCGTCTGGGCCAGTGGCGCGTTGCGCGTGGCCCGGGGTCGCAAGGAGTCGCGCCTGTTCGTCAACATGCGCAACCTCACCTGCTCGCGCTCCGGGGCTCCGAGGGGCCCATGGGAGGATTTGGCGTTCCTCCAGCAACGCGTTGCCGCCGGCGAATGGAGTGAGGAGCGACTGGACCTGATTCCTACCATGGACCCGGTCCTGAGAAGGTTTGAAGGCTCGCCCTTGCAAGTCGCCCGCTATCTACCGGCCTATCCACCCTCTTGGTGCGTGCAGGCACACCCTCACGTGCTGGCGGCGACCAATGGCGGGTACTTCCTCAACTTTCCTGAAGAGTATGAGGACGACCTCAGCGCCTTGCACCAGCCTGTCGGCGCTCTCTACTCGCGCGGTCAGCTTCACATGCCGCCATGGGTCGAGAGGCCCTGCGCCATGGAGTGGGCGGACGGGCATCGGGACTTCATGATGCTCGGGCCAAGGCATTTGGCCCTGCGAATCAACGACAGCGAACCGGTCGGCCTGGTCACCGGAGTTGATGACCTGCAAAGTGCCGCGCAGGTCTGGCGCCGTTGGGATGGAGAGATGCCCGCGCCCAGTGCGAAGGATCGGGTGGTGGACCTTGTATTCTCCGGCACAGGACTCGCCTCGGTGTGCCTCCCGGGCGAGGCTTTGCCCCCGTTTGGCGGTGCCATCGTTCGCTTGTTTGAGCATCTGGCGGACCCGTGGCTGAATTGGCTCCAAGGTCCCGCCAACGCCCCGTTCCCGACGTGGGAGCTTTTGCTTCGGACGGGCCGATCGGCTCCGCTGGAGTGGGCTTTCGCCTCCGGTCCGCTGCTCGTCATGGATGGGCGGGCACTGACCGAAGAGGCGATCTTCCACCCGCTGGCCTGTGGGGAGTTCCGGCCCGACGGACCGGCTCCCACACGCTTCCCCTACGACGCGACGGTGACCCGCGCCCCGCGCACGGCGCTTGGTCTGGACGCCAACGACGCGTGGGTGTTGGTGGTAGTGGACGGCCGGGCCGATCCGGCGCACAGTGTCGGCGCCACGCTGGAGGAACTTGCACGGCTGATGCTGCATCTGGGTTGTCGCAAGGCCCTTAACCTCGATGGTGGTGGCTCCAGCACGATGTCCATCGAAGGTGTCGGGCAACTGGACCAGCTTCGCCCGGGTCTGACGACCACGGTCGTCAATATACCCAGCGACGCCGGCCACCGTGAGCGCATCGTGCCCGTGGCCCTGACTGTTGTCGATTCGCGCCGTGACTAGGACATTTCCGCCATGACCGCGCCCATGAAGACTATTGCACAGGCTGAACGTGTACGCGCCCTACTGCAACGGACTGATTATGGCTCGCCCGTGATCCTTCACGGCTGGGTCAGGACCCGACGTGATTCCAAGGGCGGCTTCTCCTTCCTGGAGATCAATGACGGTTCTTCTTTGGCGGGCATACAGGTCATCGCCGAAAGCAGCCTGATGAATTACGAGTCGGAAGTCCTGCGGCTGGGGACGGGCTGTTCGGTCCGCGTCGCGGGGGAGCTGCGGGAATCGCCCGGCAAGGGGCAGGCCGTGGAGATTCTGGCGCGCGAGATTGAGGTACTCGGTTGGGTTGAGGATCCGGATTCGTACCCGCTTCAGAAAAAGCGCCATTCCATGGAGTTCCTTCGCGAAGTTGCCCATCTGCGCCCCCGGTCAAACACCATCGGCGCCATGGCGCGCGTGCGAAATACGCTCTCCACGGCCGTGCATGAATTCTTTCAGCAGCGTGGATTCGTGTACCTTCATGCGCCGATCATCACCGCGAGCGACTGCGAAGGCGCCGGCGAGATGTTCACGGTGACCACGCTTGATCCGGCCACGGCCAAGCGCCAGCCCAATGGAGCCGTTGATCACTCCGAGGATTTCTTTGGCCGGCACGCGCGCTTGACGGTGAGCGGGCAGCTCTCCGCCGAGACTTACGCGTGTGCGCTGACCAATGTGTACACTTTCGGCCCGACGTTCCGCGCGGAAAACTCCAACACATCCAGGCACCTTGCCGAGTTCTGGATGATTGAGCCGGAGATGGCGTTTTGCGATTTGCAGGGGGACATGGATCTGGCCGAGGAGTTTGTTCGCCACTGCCTGCGGGCCGCACTCGACAAGAGCGCCGATGACTTGGCGTTCTTCGACAAGTGGGTTCACCCCGGCTTGTTGGAGACACTTCACCATGTTGCCGATTCGCCCGTGGAGCGTGTGTCCTACACGGAGGCGGTCTCGATCCTCGAGAAGTCGGGCGAAGCATTCGAGTTCTCCCCGCGGTGGGGGATGGACCTGCAGAGCGAGCATGAGCGGTTCCTGACGGAAAAGCACTTCAAGAAGCCGGTCATCGTGTTTGATTATCCGAAGGACATCAAAGCCTTCTACATGCGCATGAACGACGACGGGAGGACAGTCGCCGCGATGGACCTCTTGGTCCCCGGCACGGGCGAATTGATCGGCGGCAGCCAGCGCGAGGAACGGCGCGATGCCTTGGAGATGCGCCTCGAGGAGATGGGGCTCAACAAGGCCGACTATTGGTGGTATCTGGACCTTCGGCGCTACGGCACGGTTCCCCATGCCGGTTTCGGTCTGGGATTTGAACGTCTCGTCCAGTTCACCACGGGCTTGGGCAACATTCGCGATGTGATTCCCTTTCCCCGCACTCCCCGCTCGGCGGACTTCTAGAGGTGCCCAAAGTCTGGCATCGGGGAAGAGTCGAGACCATGAACCATTCGCTCAACCGATTGGATGGCCTGCGCTCGTGGCTCGCCCTGCCTCCCCAACCGCGCGATGCCGGCATGGTGGCGCGGGATTTGGCGATATTGGCGGCAGTTTTCCTCGCCGCCCGGGTGGTGGCTTTCGCGGCCATCCTGCAGCGGGGGCTGCCATTGGTTCGCTCCGATGGGCAGAACTACATCTGGATCGCGGAGAGCCTGTTGGCGGACGGAACCCTGCCCACGGATCAGCGGCAGTTCCCCGGCTTCGGAATCCTGATCGCAATCCTGTCCTGGGTGACCGGGGCCCATCCCGTGCTGTCGGGATTCATACTCGTCCTGCTGCCCGGGACGGCGGCCATTTGGTTGTTCTATCTCCTCACCAGAAACCTGCGGCTGTCGATCCTGTTGATCTTTATTCTTCCCGGATGGGCCTCCACCGGAATCATGTCGGAGGGGATCGGCATGTTGTGTCTGCTGTGTGCCGTCGTTGCCTTCGGACGAACCAGATCGACAGTGAAAGGTGTGGCCATGGCATCGGCTGCCGGTCTTCTGATGATCATCAAGCCCCCTCTAGTCCTGGCAGTTGTCCCTATGGGGGCGGTGGCCGCTTGGGAGGCAATGTGTGGCCGGCGACTGGATCTGCTGCTACGCGGGATGCTGTTCGTCCTGCCGTTTTTGGTGTACGTGATTTGGACAATGTCAAACATGGGCACTTGGCGACCGGAAGCCGCCGAGCAGTTGCGGTACACCATCGAGCAAAGCCGCGGGTATTACCCACCGAAACTGATGAGCTGGCCGGGTCATTCCCTGATTCTTGGGCTTCTGCATCCTTCAGAGAGCCCCTTGAAGCAGGCCAGCGTTCTGGGCACGGTGTTGGTCACCTTGCTGGCGGCTGTGAGCCTGCTCGCCCAGGGCCGTCGGGAAACGCCTATCGGAAGCACCGGGCTCCTTCTGGGACTTGGGGTCCTCCTATACCTGATCTTCCACCTTTTCATTGGCGGGCCTTGGGGGTTTAACACCTTGGAAAGATACTTGGCTCAGATCTCTCCCTTCATTCTGGTGGGACTGTTCCGGGATTGGAGACCACGGGCCTGGGTCCTGATAATCGGCGCCTTAGGGTCCTTGGGCTACACTTCGATGGCCGGCCGGAAAATCTAGGTCCGACTGCCACCCGTTCCACCTTGACGCGTCGGACAGGCGGGACGACAACCGCACCCCGCCACTTTTCCGGCCGAGCGGCCGGGATGGCCAACCTGTCACATGCGAGGACCCGTCAGCATGGGTGCAATGCAGTACCTTCGAGATCCCCGGAAACTCAAGATCGGGATGGCCCTGATCATGATTCTGGTCATTCCGTCATTCGTGCTCTTCTACGGATTTGGCGGCAGCAACCAGGGAGGTGGCGCCGGAATTGTTGATCGCCCCATTGCCACTGTGAAGACCTCTGGTGGCGAGCGCCAGGTGATGGGATCGCAGACGCGGGAGTTCCGCGAAACTATGGCCCGACGCTTCATGGGCGTCTATCAATCACAGTTCCAGCAACCTCCCGACCAGCGCACGATGGCACAGATCTCCAGCGGGATCTCGAACAAGGAGATCGCCGAGTATGCCGCCGGCCAGCTCGTGGTGGAAGAACTTGCCGATCGCTATCAGGTCGCGATCACACCCAGGCAAGTGGCCGAAGACCTGAAGGCGCAGGGCATCACCGGCAATGTGTTGACGCAGATCCTGCAGCAACGGCGCCAGCGCGAGGTGGACTTTGTTGCCGAACAGCAACGCGCCATGCGTGGACAGCGCGCCGCCGATATCCTGACGTCGGCCGCACGGGTAAGCCTGCCGGAGCTGTGGCAGGAATACGCGATGAACAACTCCAAGGTCGCCGTTGAGTATGTGAACCTGCAACTGTTCGATCTGGAGGCTAGCATCGAGGTTGCGGACGAAGACGTGGAGAAGTGGTTCAACGAAAACAGCAATCGCTACATCCAGCCGGAGCAGCGGATTTACCGGTATGTGAGCGTTGCTCCGCCGGAGGTGGACATTCCCCTCGAACCGGTTGAGGAGGAGATCCTGGCCCGGTACGAGAGCATCGACCACCACGAGGATGCGCGCCTTGCCCTGCCCCAGGGCATCGAGGTCCGTCAGATCGTCATTTCAACGGAGTCTCGCGACGAGGCGGCCGCGAAGGAATTGGCCACCAAGGTGAGCGAGCGGCTGGCGGCAGGCGAGGACTTCGCTGCACTTGCCAATGAATTCAGCGAAGACATCCACAATATCCGGTTCGATGATGAGTCGGACCCGGCGTACAACCCGCCCAGCCTGGCTGGAGGCGTGCTTCCCCAGCGATTGACGGCCGACAACGAAAGCATCTGGCGCGGAGAGTACGGCGCAGAGTGGGCCGATGCGGTGAAGAGCCTGCAACCCGGTGACGCGCCGCAGATTGTGGCGGTCGACAATGGCGTCGCTATCGTGCGGGTTGATTCGATTGAAGAGGGTGGCAAGCGGCCGCTTGATGAGGTGCGCGAGATGCTTCGTCGCGAGATCCGCACCGAGCGCACGGTGGAGCGGCGTACCATCCAGACGGACATGATCAACGAGATGGAGCCTCGCATGCGGGAGGCGGTGGCGCAGAGCTCGAGCCTTGAGCCTGTCGCCGAGGCAGTCGGTGCCGAGGTTGCCGAGTCGGTGCCCGTTGACATCCAGACCTACAGCCTGCCCGGCGTTGGCAGCTTGTTCGCCCACCGGGAGTTGCTCGCGAAGTTGGAGCCGGGTGAACTGTCGCCGGTCATGCGCACGGGCTCCAATCCTCCCACCTTGGTTGTCCTGCAGGTGAAGGAAGTTCTTCCGGAGCGTCCCCAGACATTCGAGGAAGCAAAGGATCGAGCCACGCGCGACCTGAAGGCACAGCGGGCACAGGATCGGATTGGCGAGCTGACCGAACAGATTCGCGGGCTTGTCGCCGACGGCAAGTCGCTGCGCGAAGCTGCCGAGGAAGCGGGCGTTGCCGACAAGTTCACCACCGTGGAAGAACCATTCCTGCTGAGCCAGCCGCCTCCAGGTCTGATCGGAATGCCCGATGCCCAGCGCGAATTCGCCAGCAAGGCGGTGCGGGCAAAGGTTGGCGACGTCTTCCCGGTGGAGAGCAAGATCCCTTCATCGGATCAGGTCTTCTCGACGGCCATCGTCCAGATTACCGATCGGCAAGCCCCTGACCGCGCCGCGTTCGTCGAGGAAGTCAACCGCTTTGAGCGGGGCCTGATGATGGTGAAGATGGAAACGGTGCTCAATGCCTACAAGAATGAAGCGCTGGAGCGCCTGAATGTGACTTACGACGAGGATTACATTCGCGAAGCCGATCCTCGCCGCCGGCGTGAGGGGCGAAGCTGACCATATCAGCGCGCAATTCGGAGTAGACTGCACGGGCACCGAACGAACTTCGGTGCCCGAAGTCTTATGTGCCCCATCGCAGTGCGCCTCAATGCACCGGAGTGGTTCTCTGCTCCAGCGTGACACCGGTTTGCTCGGCGATTTGCCGCCGCTTGGAAGCCGGTTCCACTTCCTCGCGAGATGTCCATTTGCCGGTAAGGAGGTAGCGTTTCAGGAGGCGGAAGTCGCTCATGACGAACACGACACACGGGATGAACAGCAGTGTCAGGACGGTGGAGAAGGCCACTCCGAAAGCGATGGTGAGGGCCATGGGAACGAGGAACTGGGCCTGCAGGCTCCGCTCCATGATCAGAGGCGTCAGCCCGCCCATCGTCGTCAGCGAGGTGAGCAGAATCGGTCGAAACCGTCTGGTGCCCGCATCGACGAGAGCGCGCGCGAAGGAGGCGCCGTGGGCCAACCGGTCGTTGAAGCCGTCAATGAGCACGATGGCATCGTTGACGACGATCCCGGCCAGCGCCACCAGTCCAAAGAGGCTCATCATTGTCAGGTCATATCCCAGGAGGAGATGCCCGAGCACGGCACCTACAAATCCGAACGGAACCGTGAGCATGATGATGGCCGGTTGCGTGTATGATTGGAAGATGGCAGCGATGAGTACGTACATCATCAGCATGGCGAGCGGGAAGCCGACGTAGAGACTACCCAGAGACTCTGCCGTGTCTGCCTTCTCACCCTCCAGCGAAACCGTCACATGTGGGAAGTCGTGCTTGATGGTTGGCAGTAGTTCATGTTCGATGAGCCGGAGGACTTCCGTGGGATTGGCGCGGTTCAGATCCGCGTCCGCCGTGATGGAGATGCGACGCTGTCCGTCCTTTCGCGTGATGGTCGTGTAGCCATCCTCCAGGGACACTTCCGCGACTGATTCCAAGGGGATTCGCGCGCCAGAAGGCGTTGTGATGCGGATGCTGTCCACGTCGGCAACGCTTTGGCGTTCGCTTTCCGGGTATCGCAACCAGACCTTGATCTCCTCGCGCCCGCGTTGCAGGCGCAGGACTTCGCTGCCGTAGAATCCGTAGCGGAGCTGCCGTGCCAGGTCATCGGTTGTGAGACCGAGGGGGCGTGCCTCCGGCTTTAGCCGCGCCCGCAGCTCGCGCTTGCCGGGGCGGAAGTCATCCTGTATCTGATACAGTCCGGTGAAGTTCTGAAGATACTCCTGGATGCGGGTCGATGCTGCACGCAGGTCATCAAGGTCTTCACCCATGAGCCAGATCTCGATGGGTTTTCCCGGGGGACCACCAGCCTGTCCATCGATGGCCACCGATATGGCGCCCGGAATAGGGCCCAGTTCCTGTCGCCATTTCGCGATGATTTCCTCGTAGTGAATGCCGCGCTCGTCTGCCTCTTGCATTTCCACGCGCATGCCGCCCCAATGCGATCCTGACCGATTTGAATAGCCCTGGTCAAAGGCGAGGCGCTGGCCGATGGTGGATTCGCTGGCAATGACGAGCGGCTTGCCATTGGGGAGCTTGAAATGGTCGTTGGTGCGTTGCAGCGCCTCTTCGAGCCGCTGAACCGCCTCGCGAGTCACGGAGACTGGTGTCCCCTCCGGGAACTCCACTGACGCGGTCAGGAAGCTCGTATCGATCTTGGGGAACAGGTAGTATTTGACGGCACCACTCTGGATTATTCCCAGAGTGAGCAGAAGCAGCGAAAAGGTGCCGGCAATGGTGACATAGCGCCAGCCCAACAGAAACTTCAAGACGGGGCGGTAAATCTTCAGCGTGAAGGTTTCGAGGGCTGAAGCCAAGAACCCTCGGACTGCATGGTCCAGACGAACGAGTCCGCGTCCCCGGCTCATCCGGCGCCGGTTCATCTCCGGCAGGTCGCTCAGATGGACGGGGAGTGTCGTCAGGCTTTCGAGCAGGGAAATGGTCAACGCGGAGACGACAACTGCGGGGATTACCGCAATGAACTTCCCCATCATGCCCTTGACGAAGAACAGCGGGGTGAAGGCGACGATCGTCGTCAACACTGCGGCGATCACGGGCCAAGCGACCTCGGCGGTGCCGTCGACAGCCGCCGCAATGGGGGACTTGCCGGACTTGCGATGTACATAGATCGCCTCGCCGACGATGATGGCGTCGTCCACGATGATGCCCAGGACCATGATCAGCGCGAACAGGCTGAGCATGTTGATGGTTTGTCCCATGATCCACATGAGAAACAGGCCGCCGGCGATGGAGACCGGAATCGCCGCCGAAACCCAGAATGCAAGCCGAAGGTCCAGGAACATCCAAAGGAGCATGAACACAAGCGCCAGGCCGATCATGCCATTGTTGGTAAGCATGTCGATGCGCTGCACGATAAACCGGCTGGAGTCCAGCCATCGCGAGATCTGCACCGAGGGCGGGAGCTCCTCGTTCTTGCGATCCATGTACGCGTACACGGCATTGGCGATCCTCAGGGCGTCCTCATCGTCATTGGTGAAGACGACGATGGACACGGCCGGCTGGCCGTTGAAACGTGTCTCGATGACATCCTCCACGAATCCATCGCGGATGGTCGCGATCTGGCCGAGGCGGATGGATGTTCCGTCAGCTCGGGTGACGACGACTATGTCCTCGTATTCGACCCCGGTGTACATGCGGCCCATGGTGCGAATGTTGATCTCTTCCGCATTGGAACGCAGCCGGCCGCCGGGCAGGTTGAGGCTGGCGCGTCGAACGGCCTGCGTGACGTCGTCCATGGTCAGGCCATACTTGCGCAGCGTGGCCTCGGAAACCTCGATGGAAATCTCATAGTCCCTGATGCCGGTGACCTCCACATCGGAGATGACGGGCAGCGCCAGCAGCTCATCCTTGATGTCCAGGGCCAGCTCGCGCAACTGGCGCTCCGGGACATCGCCATGAATTGCCAGGATCATCGTGTCGCGACGGATTTGAAACTCCGAGACGATCGGCCTTTCCGCATCATCGGGC
Organism: uncultured Candidatus Sumerlaeota bacterium; assembly: GCA_964625145.1. GTDB lineage: Bacteria > Sumerlaeota > Sumerlaeia > SLMS01 > JAHLLQ01 > CAYTRP01. Next base: position 7,387 of record CAZVAQ010000007.1, on the reverse strand, counting down.
CAGTTCTGGACTGCGTTGATCCGATCGGTGATGCGATCCTTGACGAGGCGCACGTCCTCGCCTTCGTAGACGTCGATCAGGGCAACGCCCAGACCTTCGCGGGCGACCGTGATGTACTTCTTGATGCCCTGGATCCCCTCGATCGCGTCCTCAATCTTCAGGCAAATGCCTTCCTCGACCTCCTCCGGACCGGCGCCGGGATAGGGGACCTGGATCTGGACCGTCTCCACCAGGAAGGAGGGCATGACCTCGCGAATCATGACCATGGTGGACAGCAGGCCTGCGAAAATCACCAGTACGAGAATCAGATTTGCGAAGACGGCATTGCGGATGACCGTGGCGACGAGAGTCTTCACAGGGCCCGATCCTCTTGCTGTTCGGAGGAGACCAGGATCGGCTCGACACGCGTTCCATCCAGGGTACTGGGAGGCCGGGAGAGTATCACAATCTCGCCCGGTTCGAGGCCGGATGCGATCAGGGCCACATCATCCTGCTTTCGGATCACCTGCACCGGCAACGAGACCAGCCGGCCATCGCGAACGGCCAGCACATCGCCACGGGAATCGACAGCCTGACGGGGAACCACGTAGACATCATGGGCAACCCGGCCCGGAATCTCAACAATGCAAAACATTCCATCCGTCAGTGGAAAAAATGGAGCGTCAGCGGAGGAATCAGACGAGCTGCCGGGATCAACGCGGATGACGAACTCGAAAGTGCGTGTTTCGGGATTGTAGCTCTGGACGCGATGCAATCGTCCACTGTGCAGGGAACCTTGCGGTTGTTCCACCCAGCGAACCCGCACGGCTGCGTCGGCAAAGTCTCCAAACCAATGCAGGTTTGTGGGGTTTATTGCGACGTCGAGCCAGCGGCTTACTTCGCTGCTCTCCAACGAGACTGGTATCTCGATGTCCTCATCATTCGCCAATGTCAGCACTGTTTGACCGGCGGAGACGAACTTGCCCACCTCCAGGTCCCTCATCGCGATTCGGCCGTCGAACGGCGCGACCACCGTCGTGCGTTCGAGATCCTTGCTCGCCGTATCCCTGCGGGCGATGGCTGTGCGCTGTTGCGCGTCGTTGGCCATCAGTCGTGAATCGTACAGGGCCAGGTTGTTCTCGATAGTGACAACGGCGTCTTCGCGTTGGAGCAAACTGATCCTGGCCTGATCGAGCCGGGCCTGACTTTCGGTGCCGCCTTCCTCGAACAGTTTCGCGATGCGGTCGTATTCGCGTTGCGCCAATACCAACTGCTGCTTGGCGACTTCCATCCGTCTCTGATCGTTCTCGCGCTCGCGCCGGAGCTTCTCCTGCTCTGCCTGCAGGCGTAGCACCTCGGCTTCCGCTTCCGCCAAGCGTGCTTCGTAATCGGACTTCTCGATGGTGAACAGGACGTCGCCCCGCGGCACCACGAGTCCGGCGTCAAGGCGCGGATGCAACGTCTCGACGCGGCCTGCTACCTCGGGCCGGATGTCGAGTCTGACCCGGGACCGGGCAGTTCCAAAGCCCCGAAGTGTCGTCTGAAAATCCTGTGGTTCCATACGCATCGCGGTAGCGCGAAGCACGGGTGAAGGGGGCTCTGCGGTTTCGGGTGCCCGATAAAGTTGCCCCAGCCCCCACATGCCAAATCCACCCAGAACCAGCACTCCGACTGCAAAGGCCAATCGCAGGACAGGCGGGTGGCTGCCAATCCGGACCAGCTCCTCTGTCGAATCGGGACTAATCGTTGGTTCTTCCGTGTTTCCGGTCAGTTGTGGCACCTCCCACTGACAGTTCTTGCGGCAATCTCCGGCCGCCGTATGCACTGGCCATGTCCGGCGCGCCAGCGAAACTCCGACCCAATAGCGCAAATCCTGCCAAGGAAGGCTGGGGTGCCCCGGCTATGCTAATCCGCCCTTCCCATGGGTTGGATCCCCTCAAGGATTTGTTGGAAGATCCGCTGGATCGGGGTCAGGGAGGAGAACGCTCCTTCCCTTGCCCGGCGGGCCACCTCACGCAGTTCCTCCAGCGGGTCGCCGTCCTCGAAATTTCCGGCAAGCACGCTGGAAACCACGGTGCGTTCCAGGATGAACTCCAGCAATCCGGCAAAGCGGCGGATATCAGTCTGCAATTCCTCCGCCGGGAACAACTGCAGGACATCCCGGCTGCGGGAATCGTCGGGCTTCAGCCGCCGGACTTCCCATGGGGCCAGGGCAAAGTCCACCACCTTGATCAATTGATCGTGACCGATCATGATGTTGCGGGCGCGAAGATCGCCGTGGATGATGCCATGGGAATGGGCGGATTGCACTCCGGAAGCGACCTGCATCATCAACCGCAACATCAACGGCAGACCCACCTTCTCCATGCGGGAAAGCATGTCCTCCAAGTTCCCGCCGGAGTGATACTCGGTGACGACGCGCACGACATTGCCTGTGCGGTCCACAAAGGTGGTCTTGGTCAAATTCGGGTGATTGAGCTTTGCAATGGCCCGGAGGCGATCACGCAGGATATCGAAGTCCGACTCCATCATGGCGACATGCCAAAGCTTGATGGCAACCGGGCAATCCAGCAGGCAATCAACGGCCTCGAACAACGCCGTGTGCCGCGCCTCGCCGGCCAGGCGCTTGAGCTTGTAACGCGACGATGGCGACGCGACCGAACGTGTAGAGAAGCCGTTGCGGTCCCTTTCCCCACCGAGTGCCAGATGGCCGACGATGACTTCGTGGCCCTGCAGGATGGGGCGCCCAATCCTTGAAGGCTGCTCCTGAGGCGCCGGCGATTGACGCTGTTCTCCGGCAGCCTCGTCCAGCTCTTGGTCGAGCATCTCCTCCGGGCTGGGGGACTTGCGCTCGGTAGGCTCGTCGAGCGCCAAGGCGACCACCCCGGAGGCGGCATACTCGCCACTTGTTGTTTCGGGGGGGTCCTGGAGTCTGTTGACTTCCTCCAGATAAAGAATCCTGATCTCGACATCCTCGGGGACGTCAGGCCGCCGGGAGGCCTCGCCATAGAACTTGAGGGCCATGTCCTGCTCGCCTTTGGCTTCAAATCCGGCGGCCAGCCGGACGAGATGCCCGGCAGTAACGGGAAGATGCCCGGGATCTTCGAAGACGGCATAGGCGAGGGCCCGAGCCTCGTCAATCTTGTCGAGATCCAGATAGGCGTGAAATAATTTCAACCTCAGGTCGATGTCGTCAGAGTGCTCCTGAATCAGTGCCTCCAGCCGCGGGATCGCCAGTTCCGGCCAACCCAAGGCCATCTCCAGCCGGGCCAAACCGGCCTGATCGTTGGCCCTCGTCAGCGCCCTAAGCTGGGCCACACGGTTGCCCCTCTGCTTCCAGATACTGGCTGCGCGGCCAAAATCACCGACATCCTCTGCCAGGACAGCCTCCTCACGTGAAGGAATCACCCGGCGGCTCCGCTTGCGGACGGCTGGGCGGGTCGTGGGGGGGATGGGGCGCTTGGGTGGAGGCGGCGGGGTTTCGCGCAGGGTAGGCGCCGTTGTCTTGGACGCCGAGCCCATGTTCGGCGGTTTGGTCCTCTGGCGAAGCAGAAGGACGATTGCCACCGCCAAGGCCGAGACGGCTACAATCAGTCCCAGAATAATCGGGTCGGCCAGAACCGAGCGAGAAGCCCCTAGCAAGCTCAAGGCTCCGGCAGGTTCCCGGTCAAATGGCACCAGGTACGTTGAGCGCATCGTTTGCCGGCTGATCCTTCCTGGATGGCCATGTCAATGTGGCCAAGTCCCGCAATATCAGGCTGTCCAAGAAAAGTGAGGGAGTGGTTTCGAGTATGTCAAGCCATGCTGTTTCCATGTCGGGGTTGCAGGGGGCTCTCTCCCGGGAGTATCAAGAGGTCTGGCCATGAGGGTATCCTTCCATCAAAAGGTGCTCGAGTGGGCTGGACTGGGCAAGCGGGTGGCCATTGTCACCGTTGTGGGAACGGTCGGCTCCACACCCCGGAAGCCGGGGGCCAAGATGCTGGTGTCCTCGGACCTTGACCTGTACGGCACCATCGGGGGGGGATGTGTGGAGGCGGACGCGATACTGGCCGCGCGCGATGTCTTGAGGTCAATGGTTCCCCGGCTGCTGCGCATTGATATCAAGGCCAAGAATGCCGACGAGATGGACATGCTGTGCGGTGGGGAAATCACCCTGTTCGTGGAACCTGTCATGCCGGACTTCAAGTTGCTGATCTGCGGAGGCGGCCACATCGCCCAGGCTCTTGCCCATGTTGCCAAGGGATTGGACTTTCGCATCACGGTGCTGGATGACCGCCCTCAATTCTCTCACCCGGAGCGTTTTCCGACCGCGGATGAGACAATCGCCGCGCCATTTGCCGAGCTTGGTGAACGGGTGCCGCTGACTCGCGAAACCTTTGCCGTCATCGTCACCCGCGGACACACAGGCGACGAGGTGTGCCTTCGCCAGATCCTCAACTCACCGGCCTGCTTCATTGCCATGGTGGGGAGCCGGTCGAAGTGGGCGAACATCCGCGCCCGGCTAAAGGAGGAGGGAATCTCCAAGTCGAAACTGGATCGCGTCCACAGTCCCGCAGGCCTCGACATAGGCTCGGTGACGCCGGAGGAGATTGCCATTTCGATCATCGCCCAAGTGGTGCAGGAGAGAGCACGAATGCTCAGGGAGGGGCTTTCCGAACCGCCGGTGGCCCAGAAGACGGCGGGGAAGTCCGCCAAAGGAACCAAGGCCCGGATAAGTGCGAAATGAAGTTTCATCCGGAAAGAGGCGACCTGCGCATGATCTCCGCCTTCCTGATGGGACTGGCGGTTGGCATGGCGTTGATGGTCTTGTGGCTCGATGCGCGGTCGCGACATCCGGTGTATGCGTTGCACGAACCCACCCCGATCAGGGAGCGGCAAACCAATGACTGAGCGGCAAAAAGTGACCGCGCTCATCACGGCTGGCAATGAGGAACGCCACTTGGAGGAATGCATCTCCTCGGCGCGCTTTGCCGACGAGGTTTTGGTGGTGGTCGATTCCAACAGCACCGACCGCACGGAGGAAATTGCCCGCGCTCATGCGGACAAGGTGTTGGTGCGGCCGTACGTCAGCGCGGCGGACCAGCGCAACTGGGCCATTCCGCAGTGCGCGCATCCGTGGATCCTGCTCATCGACAGTGATGAACGCGTGACACCGGAATTGCGCGACAGCGTGCTCAAGGTGCTGGAAGCAGACGGACCGCACGATGCGTACAATTGCTTTCGGCAGAACATTTTCCTTGGCAGGTTGATCAAAGGCTGCGGTTGGCAGCGCGACATCATCACGCGCCTGTATCGCCGCGACAGGGCGCGCTACAAGCCAATGCACGTGCACCCGGCGGTGATCTTTCCGGACGGCAAGCCTTACTCCATAGGTGACATCAGCGGGAAGATGCTTCACTACACGGTGGAGGATCTCGACACATTCCTGCTGAAGTTCATTCGCTACACGCGATGGGCCGGGGAGGACCGTGCGGAGAAGACGGAGAAGGTCGGCTGGCGGCATCTGGCCCTGCGTCCGATGTGGCGATTCTTCCGCCAATTCGTGCTCTACAGCGGATGGCGCGACGGCAAGGCGGGCTTCATCATCTGCATGCTGGCGGCGATGTCGGTGTTTCTCAAGTATGCGCGCGTGTGGGAAAAACGCCTGCGTGAATCGCAGGCCAAGGATGGGGGCTGACAGTCCATGGCGGTGCGGGTGCTCTGTCCGGCCAAGGTGAATCTGGGGCTCTCCATTCTTCGCAAGCGCGACGATGGCTACCACGAATTGGAGACGGTGTTTCAGGCAATCGATTGGGAGGACATTCTGACTGTTGAAGTGTGGGAGGGGACTGATGAACTTCTGGTGTCAGGCCCGTTTGCCGAAGGGGTTCCCGCCGACTCCAGCAACCTTGTGTTCAAGGCCATCGACGTCCTGCGCACGTCGCACAAGATTCCCGCCTTGAAGTTGCACCTCGAGAAGAACATTCCGCACGGCGCCGGTTTGGGCGGTGGGAGTTCCGATGTGGCAGGGCTTCTGGTGGGAGTGAATGAGCTGTGCGGGCTCGACTTATCCGAAGCAGCATTGGAGGATGCCGCCGCACAGGTGGGAAGCGACACGGCCTTCTTTGTCCGCGGCGGGGCGCAGTGGGGGAGGGGGCGGGGGGAGAAGCTGCGGCCCATTCCGGGGAGCTGCCCACTGCCGCTCCTAATGGCTGTGCCGGAGGAATCGGTTTCCACGCGCGATGCCTATGGATCACTAACGGCTGGCGACTTGGGACAGGCTTTCGACGGTGTGGAGGTGGAGGCGTGGATCCGGAACCCGGACACGCCAGTCCCCCATCTGGGCAATACTTTCGAGGCACCCATATCACAGCGAACTCCGGGAATTGCGAGTGCCCTGGCATGGCTCCGGCAGGAGGGAGCCTTGATGGCGTTCCTAAGCGGAAGCGGGTCTGCCTGCGTCGGACTTTTCGGTTCGACGCAGCAGGCTGCGCGAGCGGCAGGAAGGTGTCCGTCGGGGCTCCGAGAGTGCCGGGTCTGCCGCGCCCTGGACCGCGGAGTGATCGTCGACCGTTCGGCAAACTGAAGTTAAGAGGCAACGGCTTCCTCGCCCAGCATCTTCTGCTTGCGAATCTTCGGCACCGGTGCCGACGCTTCACTTGAAGTGCGAGAAAGGGTGGGGGCAGCAACCGACCTCTGGCCTCCGCATTCTGTCAACGAATGCGCCCCGTGAACCGACAAGCACCCGCCATGGCGTTCACCCTGATCGAGCTACTGGTCGTGGTGGCAGTCATCGGAGTCCTGGCGGCCATTGCCGTCCCGAACTTCATGGAGGCACAAACGCGGGCAAAGATCAGCCGGGTCTATTCCGACTTTGGGACGATGCGCGTCGCCACCTATTCCTACTCGACAGATCACAATTTGTATCCGCGCATGACATGGGGAAGCCGCCCCTTCTTCGATTCCTACGGCCATACCATCAGCGGAATCGGCACCCCGGTCGTCGTTCCCATCTCGGGGACGATGGGTTATTGGATGACCACTCCGGTGGCCTACTTGACCCGTTTTGATTTCATGGACCCGTTCACCGGTCCGAACGGCCACGTCCAGGCCGACGCGCGATTGTACACCTACCATGACTGGCGGACGTTGGACGCCTTGACCAATGTCCACAAGGTTGGCTACGTCCCCCAATACCCGGAATGGTTCAAGCATGCCTTTGGCGGGTGGGCGATGATGTCCTTGGGTCCGAATTTGGACACCGGGCAGAACTATGTGACTTTCCATCTGGTTTACGACGCCTCAAACGGCACCATCAGCGACGGTAATATCTGGTGGTCGGAGAGGTTCACGGCGCCCCGGTCGCTGACCTATGGTAAGTTCGACTAGGCCGGGAACCTGTCCACAACTTCCATTGTCTTTCATCAGC
>CAZVAQ010000006.1:40608-53283 GCA_964625145.1 uncultured Candidatus Sumerlaeota bacterium | reverse complement strand
GCCAACGCGGCGGGGACAGCAACGCCATGCCACCGGTGCCGCAGTTGCTGGGGGTGCATTGACAGGGGAATAACGACAGTGTTCCACGATGAACTGCGAGCGGTTGCCGGGGGAATCTTTCCCCCGTCTACAACTGCACTTTGCAGGCGCCTGAAGGCAAAAGTCCGCCAGTCCCACTCCGTACGCCATCAGTTTGACGGTGTTGTGATGGTCGGCGCTCTCCAGCAATTCCTTGAGAATGAACAGCACCGTTGGCGAGGATATGTTGCCGACCTGCGAGAGCACGGCGCGGCTTGTCGTGGTCTTGGCCTCCGGCAATCCCATGGCGCGGGCCGCCGCTTCCGGGATTCTCGGCCCTCCCAAGACAGACTCTGACCCGGCCGCCAAGACTTGGCTCGCTGGGGCTTATTGGCTTTCCGCGGACGACCTACGTCCTGCGGTGGCCCACGGCGCTGGCAACTTCGTGCACCAGCGCCCGCAGCGTCACCAGGATGTCCACCAGGAACATCGCCAGCGACGCGATCACCGACAGCAGCGCCAGCAGGAACAAGGTGTAGGGGATCGCCGTGACCGTCAGCCCGGCGGTGAAGTGCAGAAACAGGTAGCCGACCAGCACCGCCGTCAGGAACAGGCTCAACACGCACAACCCGATGGCCGCCACCAGCAGGCGCCCGCGCTTGAACAGGATGCGGATCTGCAGGCGGAGCACCTTGCGCTCGGCCGCGTCGAGGCCGCTGGCGCGGATGTCGCGCGCCAACGCCCGTGACCGGTCCACGACCCGCCCCAACCGGTTGGTCATGGATAGCAGCAGCAATCCAATGCCGCTGATTAGCACCACCGGCGAGAGCGATGCCTGCAGTGCGGAGAGGAGGGGTTCAGAGGAAAGCATGGGAGGAAGGATGAAGGAGAAAGGATGAAGGATGATGGATGAAGATGGGCGGGAGGGGGGATCGTGGGGGCGGACTACTCTCCCGCCTTCCCCTGAAGTGCGCCTTCCGGTTCGCGGCCGGAGAGGCGGGCTTCGATTTGGGCGGCTTCGTCGCGCAGCCAGGCGGCTTGCGAGAAGTCTTCGGCTTCGACCGCTTCGCGCAGCTCGGTGCGGATGGTCACGAGGCGCTCGGCCATCAGGGCCAGTTCCTCGCGGCGGGCGTCCTCCTCGGTGGTGACGTGGCGGCTGGCGTGGTGGTAGCGCTGCAACTCGGGCTCGAGCACTTCCTCAAACGCGTCGTAGCAATCGGGGCAGCCGAGCATTCCGGTGGAGCGATAAGCGAGCAGCTCCAAGCCGCAGGAGGGGCATTGCAGGTCGGGGGTCTTCACCTCGGCCAGTTGCCCGCCCTTGGATTCGGCGAGCGCTTGTTGCAGGATTTCCTTCAGCATCTGGTCGACGGGCTGGGCCTGTGCCTTCAGGCCGAGGGGGTATTTCATCTCGGCCAGGCATTCGTCGCATTGGCCCAGGTTGATGGTCGTCTTGTGTCCGTCGGGCGAGATGCGCGTGATGCGCACCACCGCTTCTTCCTTGCCGCATCTTTCGCACTTCATGGGTGATCCTCGTTTCGCCATTCCGGCTCTGCCATTTTCCATACCGTACCGTTGGGCTTGTCTTCAAGGGTGATCCCCAGCTCGCCCAATCCATTTCGTATCTGGTCGGCGATGGCGAACTGCTTTTGCTTCCGGGCGTCGGCTCGGATGGCGATGAGCAGGTCCATCAGCCTTGCCGACAAATCGCCCATGCGGGATTCGGTTTGGCGCTCCATGTCGCGGGACACGCCCAGCAGCGACCGCATCAGGCTGAGCAGCGACAACGGCTGCTCCACTTCCTCCACCACGTAGGGATCGCGCTCGGCCGCCGCGCGGGCGGAGTTGAGCGTCCCCACCACCTCGAACATCGCCGCCAGCGCGCGCGCGGTGTTGAAATCGTCGTTCATCGCGTCGCGGAATTGGTTGTACATGTGTTCCAGCGCCTCATTCTCGCGCCAGGCGTCCGGATCCGGGTCGTGCCCGAGCAGGTTGCGCGCCTCGCGCTCGGCCTCCGCATAGCGCCGCGCGGCCTTCACCGCGTGGTGCAAATTGTCGCGCGTGAAGTCCAGCTCCGTGCGGTAATGGGCGGAGATCAGGAACTGCCGCAGCGTCAGCGGATCGTACTCCGCCAAGAGTTGGTCGATGTACTTCATGTTCCCCAGCGACTTTGACATCTTGTCGCCGGCGATGTTCAGCATGGCCAGATGGATCCAGTAGTTGGCGAATGGCTTCCCCGTCGCCGCCTCGCTTTGCGCGATCTCGTTCTCGTGATGCGGAAAGATCAGGTCCACGCCGCCGCTGTGAATGTCGATGGTGGGGGAATGGTGACAGGCCATCGCCATGCACGAACATTCGATGTGCCAACCCGGGCGCCCCTTCCCCCACGGGGAATCCCATGCCGGCTCGCCGGGCTTGCTCGCCTTCCACAGCGCGAAATCCATCGGGTCGCGCTTGAGGCGCTGCTGGTCGGCGCTGACGCGTTCGCCCTCCTTCAAGTCATCGAGATTCCGCTTCGACAGCTTGCCGTATTGCGGGAAGGAGCGGACGTGGAACCACACGGAGCCATCCTCGCTGGCATAGGCGTGTCCCTTCGCGATCAGGTCCTCGATCAGGCGGATCATCCCCCCGATGTTCGGCGTGGCGAGGGGGTGCTCCGTCCCGCGGCGCACACCGAGGGCCTCGATATGCTCGAAGAACAGCTTCGTGAACTTCTCCGCCACCGCCTCGCTGGTCGAATTGTCCTCGATGGCCCGCTTGATGATCTTGTCGTCCACATCGGTGATGTTGGATATAAAGCGGACTTCGTAGCCGATGTGCTCCATCCACCGGCGCATCACGTCGGTCAGGACGAAGGTGCGGGCATTGCCGATGTGGATGGGGCCATAGACCGTGGGCCCGCAGGCGTACCAGGTGACCACGCGCCCGGCGGGGTCGATGGGCCTGAATTCCTCGCGCTGTCCTGTCAGGGTATTGGTGATGCGCAGGGTCATGATGGTCTTCTCGCGGCGTTGGAGTGGCTGGCTCCCACTGGGCCACGACGGTTACCGCCCGTCGGGTTCGGGGTCAAGGGCCGGGGGGCGGCAAAGGGAAGAGCAGGGACAGCAGGGACGCCAGGGATGAGGAGGTGGGATCGGTCGCTGTCACCTGGGAAGAGGCCGGCACTGAAGGCGCGTCCATCCAGTCCACCGTGTCCACCCTGGTTCACTGCACCCGCCTCCCCACCCCTCGCTTGACTCTCCCTGCCAGCCGGGGGCGTGGTGGGGGGCATCTTGGATGGCGCATCGCCCGTTCCCGGTCCGGAGGACCTTCCCCATGGTGGTTGAAATGCAGCCCGAGACGTTGAAGTTTCCCTTCTGGCCCGAAGGCGGAGGGTTGGACGGACTATGCGTGGTGCTGGATGCGGCCGGGGGCGGGGGACCTTCGCTCTCGCCGGAAAGCACGAAGGCGCCCACGACGACGTCGCTGACCGCGGCGGATCGTGCGGTGCACATCGCCGCACAGGTGCGACACCATTTCATCCGCTCGGACGCCAGCGTGCCAATGGTGCGGTGGGATGACCGGCCAGTGGCATTGCTCGAAACTCCAGAGGCGGACGCGGCGGCCCGCGCCGCATGGGCCCATAACAATAAGGCGCACCTGTTTCTGTCGATAGAGGACGCTCCGCCGGGGAAGGCCCACTTCCACGCACCGGTAGGGGATGATCTGTCGATCAAGGTGGCCGAGGCACTGGCCGCGGCGTTCGACGGCGAGGCGGCCGTGCACTTCTCGGATTCGCCGCTGTTCAGGGCGCTCGATGGAGTGCCCGCCGTGGTGGCGCGGTTGCCGCGCGATCCCGAGCGCGACACGGATATTATTGCCGCTTCGGACGGCTCGCACCGGAGTCTGGCCATCGCGTTGCACGCGGGGTTGTGCCGCGTGTGGAAATCGCTGCGCGAGCAATTGGAAGAACGTCGCCAAGGCAATTTCCCCAACGCCCCGGCAGTAAAGGTCACGCCCACTGTCCCCGCGCAGGTGATCGCAGGCATCTTGTGGAAGCGCGACAGACCGCCCGCCGATGCCAACGAGGCGAATCACCTGTTGGACCTGCTACGGCGCGCGCAGATTTCCGACCGCACGATCCAGCGCTTTGACGTGCGCGCCCGCCAAGTGGGGGATGGATGGGTGGTGGAAGGTGGCGTGTCGCATCAACGGCTGAAGGAAGCGGCGGAGGGGCTGCTTCGCGCCGTGAGATGCCCGAACGTGCAGAACAAGATCGAGCTGCTCCCCTCGGCGCGGTTGGGCGCGCTGCGGTTTGGAATCGTGCGCGTTCCCATGGCGATGACTTGGCTGTATCCGCAGGAGGGGAACACGGTCCAGACGCAGCTCCGTCTGGGAGAGTGCCTCTTCCTGTTGGACAAGACCGAAGACGGTGCGTGGTATTTGATTCAGGGAGAGGACGGCTACATCGGCTGGGTGCGGGCGGACGCGGTGCTGCCGATGGATGCGTCGGCGTTCGATGCGTGGCGCTCGCGGCCCCGGGCCCATGTGCTGCGCGATGCCGTCGTGGGGAGCTTCCGCATCCCGACCGGCGCGCGGCTGCCGATTCTGGACCGCCGGCCTCTGCGCCATGCCCTGCTGCTGGAACTTCCCCCCTGGGAGGATCCCAACGCTCCCGGGATCCATTTGGAGCTGCCGACGCCGAACGCCGTCCCCGAAGTGAGCAAAGGCTTTGGCGAGCTGGCGGCGGAGTTGGCCATGGGGCTTCTGGGGACACCGTACAGCTTTGGCGCCCGCACGACGCTGGGGTTGGATTGCAGCGGCTTGTCGGCGACGGTCTGGAGCGCCGCCGGGTTGGTCCTGCCGCGCGACGCCTTCCAACAGGCCCTCATGGGGCGCCTTGTCGCCACGCCGTGGCACCGCACGGGGATGCAGCGCGGCGATTTGCTCTTCTTCATCGACAATGCGGGGCGGACTTTCCACGTGGCGGTCTCGCTCGGGGGGCAGCGTTTCGTTCATTCTTCGCCGCCGGAGGTCCATGTGTGCAGCCTCGATCCGGCCGATCCGCTCTACCGCAAGCGGTGGGAGGACGATTTCCTCTTCGCGCGGCGGCCGATTGGGTGAAGCGCTGGATTGAACCGGGGGGGTCTGAAGGTGCCCTTCCGCGTTGACCGCGCCGGTTGGCGTTCGGAGGCTCACCACGGGTTCGCAGGTTTGGACCGATTCCGGACACCCCCGCTGGATGACGGAACCTCATGACTCGCTTCCTGGTCGCTCTCCTTGTGGTCGCCGCCGTTGTGGTGGGTTGCGGCGATTCCCAGCAGAGGATCATCAGGGCCGACGGATCCACGACCCTCTTCCCCATGACGGCTTCTGTTGCGGGTGAGTTCCGTCGCCAGCGCAGCGACGTGCAGTTGACGGTCGGCTCCTCCGGCACGGGTGGCGGGTTCCGCAAGTTTGCCGCGGGCGAGACGGACATCAGCAATGCCTCGCGCCCCATCTCGGCCTCCGAGATCGAGGCCGTCGCGGCCAAGGGCGTCGAGTTCATCGAGCTTCCCATCGCCTATGACGGTGTGACGGTCATCATCAATCCGCACAATGACTGGGTGGACCACCTGACCGTCGCGGAGTTGAACGCGCTCTACAAGCCCGGCAGCGAAGTCACGCTCTGGAGCCAACTGCGGGCGGGGTGGCCGGACGAGGAGATCACCATCTACGGCCAATCGGAAAACCACGGCACGTTCGATTATTTCACCGAAGCCATCAACGGAAAGGCCAAGGCCACGCGCAGCGACTACACCGCCGTGGAGCCGTCCATGATGGTGCTCGGCGTGGCGCGCGACAAGTACGCGATCGGCTACCTGGGTATTGCATACTACTTGGAGAGCAAGGATCAGGTAAAGGCGGCGCCCATCGATGGTGGCAGCGGACCCGTTTCCCCATCGGAGGAAACGGTCATGAGCGGCACGTATGCTCCGCTGGCCAGGCCGGTGTTCATCTACGTGAATGCCAAGTCGGCCGAGCGAGCGGATGTGAAGGACTTCGTGCGCTTCTACCTGACCGGGAGCGACGCAACGATCCGCAAGGTTGGCTTCGTGCCCCTGCCGCCCACGGCATCCCAGGCGGCCCTGCAGCATTTCGAGTCCGGCAGGACCGGGAGCATCTTCCAGCGCGGGGTTCACTCCTCCGTCGGCATGACGGTGGAACAGTTGATGGATCGGGCAGCCGAGGCAGAGACTCAGTGATGGAACGACCTATCGCGGATGGCATCGGGCAGTTGCGGTTGAGCCGACTCGTGGAAGCGAACTCCCGATGATGACGAATCCGGAAGTCACCACCCCGGACCCACAAGCCGCGGCGCCTCGCGGCCCGCGCGTGCGATTCGTCAGAAAGTCGCGAGTGCGCCAGCGCGTGACGGAGTTTTGCATCGAGAGGAGCCTCTTCCTCTTCGCGTTTGCCTCGATGCTCATCACCGGCGCGATTCTTTATATCCTCGTGTCCGAATCGGTTCCCTTCTTCCGGGAAGTCTCGCCCCTCCAGTTCCTTTTCGGGACGCGTTGGTCCCCCATCATCCAACCGCAATCGTTCGGCGTGTTGCCGATAGTCAGCGGGACGCTGATCATCGTCGTGCTCTCCGGAATCGTGGCGATCCCGTTGGGGCTGGCCATTGCGATTTACCTCAGTGAGTACGCCGGCCCGCGGCAACGCGCGATCATCAAGCCCGTGCTGGAGGTGCTCGCGGGGATTCCGACGGTCGTGTATGGCTACTTCGCGGTGATGTTCGTCACGCCGCTGTTGCAGCGCTTTGACGAATCGATCCCGTTCTTCAATGCTGTCAGCGCCTCGATCGTGGTCGGCATCATGATCCTGCCGATGGTTGCGTCGCTGTGCGAGGATGCCCTGCGCTCCGTCCCCGTGTCGCTGCGGCAGGGGGCGTATGCGCTCGGCGCCACATCGTACGAGGCGACACTTACCGTGGTCGTTCCCGCGGCGCTCTCCGGGATACTGGCGGCGTTCATCCTCGCGGTGTCGCGTGCACTGGGCGAGACGATGGCCGTGGCCCTCGCCGCCGGCACGGGGATCAGCGCTGAAATCCCCGACGGCATCCTGCAGCCGGTGCTGACCATGACGTCCTACATCGTGCAGGTTGTCATCGGCGACGCGCCGCACGGCACCGTCGAATACAACACGATCTTTGCCGTGGGGCTTGTGCTCTTCATGATGACGTTTGCGCTGAACATCATCGCCAACCGCATTCGCAAGCGCTTCCGCGAGGTGTACGAATGATCCGCGTGCGCCCCAATCCCGCGCGCCAGGCGCGGAAGAAGCTCATCGATCTCGCATTCCGCGCCACGTGCGTCATCGCCACGCTGGTCGGCATGCTCGCGCTGGCGGTGCTCATGTGGGACGTCGTGTCCGCGGGGATCAAGCACTTGAGTCTCGACTTCATCCGCGAGTTTCCCGACCAGATGGACGCGTCGCGCTCGGGCATTTGGCCGGCGCTGATGGGCACGCTGTGGCTCATGGGATTGACGGCGATCATTGCGATCCCGTTGGGCGTCGGCGCGGCGGTCTACCTGGAGGAATACGCGCGCAAGTCGCGCTTCAATACGTTGCTGGAAATCAACATCTCGAACCTGTCCGGCGTGCCGTCGATCGTGTATGGCATTCTCGGCCTGGCGGTGTTCGTGCATTGGCTGGGCCTGGGGCGCAGCATCCTCGCCAGTTCGCTGACGATGGCGATGCTGGTCCTGCCCATCGTGATCATCGCCTCGCGCGAAGCCCTGCGGGCCGTGCCGGGGGGATTGCGCACGGCGTCCTACGGATTGGGCGCGACAAAGTGGGAGACGACATGGCGGGTCGTGCTCCCCGCCGCAACGCCCGGGATCATGACGGGGATCATCCTCGCGCTGTCGCGCGCCATCGGCGAGGCCGCGCCCCTTATCGTCGTCGGCGCGGCGACTTACGTCACATTCGCTCCGCGAACGCTGAACGACCCGTTCACCGTCCTGCCTATCCAGATCTTCGACTGGGCCCAACGCGCGCAGGCGCCCTTCCGCGAGCTGTCTGCAACGACGATCATTGTGCTGATGATCGTGTTGCTGGCGATGAACGCCGTCGCCGTGTTTCTCCGCGCGCGCTATGGCAAGCATCGGCCGGGGTGAAATGCGCTTCATGGCACTTTGCAGAATGTCACAGATCGCGTGAACGGCCACTTGCGATCCTGATTTTCCATCACGCGACCCACCCTACTCCCGCCGCTTCCCTTTCCACCAGCCGCGCTCTTCTTCGCTGCCGATGGGGTATTGCTGGAGGAGGAGATCGGCCACGTCGTCCATGGTGTCCTTCTCCGGGTTCGCCCATGCGTCGATGTCGGGGAAATCGATGCGGCAATTCTCGCACTTCTTCCCGTCGTAAAACTTGATCGGGCACCAGAAGGATTCGACGCTGCGCAGCATCTCAGCGCCGAGCGAGTACACACCGGTCATCCAATCGCAGTACAGGCACCACACCAGGTCGTGACCCACCAGACCGTCGACTTTCTGCCGGCTGACGTTGATCCATTCGGCGTGGTTGATCTTCGGGAAGCGCAGGATCCAGACGAGGAGGGGGTAGAAGAAGACTTCACCCACGCGGATGCCCAGGAAGATCGGCAGCGCGGGCACCGTGGCGAGCAGCCCCGCGTGGTTGGCCACCGGCCCCACGATGCGGTCCAGCGCGCGCCGGATCTGGCCGCCACGGTGGCCGCTGGCCTTGGTGTGCAGGACGCAGAATATCTGCAGCCCCGCGTACTGCCCCAGCAGGCACCCAACCAGCCCGCCACATCCACCCACCCATGTCCAGACGATCCAGGGGAGCCAGATCAGCAGCGCGACCCACAGGTCCAGCCCCGGGGCCCGAGTGGGCCAATCGGCACGGCGGGCGATGAGCGTCACGGTCAGGGACGCCACGAGCGTCCAGAGCAGCGCGTACATCAGCCCCCAGATGGCGGTGAGCAACCATGCAACCATGGGTCCGGCCCCCCTTTCGATCGGGGAAAGTGTGTTCTTCGTTTGCCCCCGTGGCACCCGGGCTAAAACGCTTGTCTCATATTCAACAGGGAGTGAACCGTGGCCGACAAGGATTTCATCGCCGGGGAACCCGATTCACGTGGTCGCCGGGTCTCGCCGTGGGCATGGGTGCCCACCGCCTATTTGGCGGAGGGGATTCCCTACACCATCGCCATGACGACCTCCGTGCTCATGTACAAGAGCATGGGGATCCCGAACTCGCTGATCGCGTTTTGGACGAGCATCCTTTATCTGCCGTGGACAGTGAAGCCCCTGTGGGCGCCGCTGGTGGACCGATATGGCAGCAAGCGGGGTTGGACGATCCTGACCCAGCTTGTGTTGGGCATCGCCTTTGCCGCCACCGCCCTGACGATCATGGTGCCGGGCATGTTCCCCGTGCTCGACAATGTGCCGATGTATTTCGCGCTGTCGCTGCTGTTGCTGTGGGTGGTGGCGATCTCCAGCTCCACGCATGACCTGGCGTGCGACGGTTTCTATATGTTGGCGCTTAACGAGCGGCAACAGGCCTTCTTCGTCGGCATTCGCAGCACCTTCTACCGCATCGCGATGCTGACGGCCATGGGGGTGCTGCCCATCGTGGCGGGCTCCATCCAAGGAGTCACCGGCCCGCAACCGATCAAGGTGACGGTGGTGGCACACGAGCCCGGCGCGACGCTGACCCCCGAGCAAGTCGACGCGGCCATTGCGGAATCGCCACAGACTCTGTTCGACTGGCTCAACACATTCTCACGAACCATTTTGCCGGATCAGCGCACCGAAGGTGGCATGGAAATCATCGTCGAGCAAGCGCGCGTCCTTGTGGCGCCGGGGGAGAAATCCCAACTGGCGGTCCGGTTGAGCGAGGCGCCGCCGGAAGGACACGAGGTCGCTGTGCGCACCGACGCCATCCGCGGCGATGGGGCGCTTTCCATCGCGGAGGGAGAGCGGCTTGTCTTCACGCGGGACAATTGGAGCGAGCCCCAATATGTCACCTTCTCGGCGAAGTCGCTGATTCCCGGCACGGTCGGCCGCGAGTTCGAGATGACCGCCGGCAACATCGTCATGAGCTGGGCGGTCGTTTTCGTCGGCCTTGGCATCTTCTTTGTCGGCCTGTACGCTTGGCACGCGTACATCCTGCCGCGTCCCACGGGTGACCTGACTGATACAGTCAACCGGCCGCCGTTCTACCAACCGGCCTGGTGGTTGTTCCTCGCCGTCATCATTCCGGTGGTGTGCATCATCGTGTTGTACAGCGGCATGGGTTACGGTCGTGGCCCGATCATGGGGGCGTTTGGCGTGCCGGAGGGCGGTATCGAGGAGAAGATCTTCGATTTCGTGTTCGCTTCCACGCGATATGTCATTCTGTTCCTGATCGCCCTTGCCATCTTCAGCGCGCGCGAGACCCGCGAGCCGATCCTCCGGATGTATTCGAACTTCTCGCGGCGCAGCGGCATTGAGTTCGGCGAGACGTATGCCTCATTCTTCCGCAAGCCCGCCATTTGGGTCAGCATCGCATTCCTGCTGCTGTTCCGGCTTGGCGAGGCGCATATTGTGAAGCTGGGCCAGCCGTTCCTGCTGGATGATCGCAGCGAGGGCGGCCTCTTCCTGACAGTTGGGCAGGTGGGTCTGGCCTACGGCACCATCGGCATGCTGTGCCTCACCGTCGGCGGCATCTTGGGTGGCATCGTCGTGGCGATGTTTGGGCTCAAGCGCGTGATCTGGCCGATGGTGTTGGCGATGAACCTGCCAAACTTGCTGTACGTGTACTTGGCCGCCACCCTGCCGGACAGCTATCCGGTCGTGATCGCCTGCGTCGGCCTGGAGCAACTGGGCTATGGCTTCGGCTTCACGGCCTACATGGTGTACATGCTCTACGTGGCACAGGGCGAGTTCAAGACGTCGCACTTCGCGCTCTGCACCGGTCTCATGGCCGTGGGCATGATGATCCCCGGCATGTGGAGCGGCTTTCTGGAGGAGATCACCGGCTACGCTTGGTTCTTCATCATCGCCTGCATCCTCACCATCCCCGGCATGGCCCTCGTCCCGTTCCTGCCCATCACGGATGATTTTGGGAGAAAAGCGAAAGAATAACGTTCCCAGTTCCTCGTTGGGAAAGTTGAAACGATCGTGTGAAGGCCGAAGCTACCACTTCGGCCTTCACGCACTTCATCCTTCATCCTTCCTCCTTCATCCTTCCTCCTTACACCTTCACCTTCTCCCAACGTCCCGACCGCACAAAGAAGAACAGCACGGTCATGCGCACGGCCCAGTCGGCGTTGGTGGCCCAGTAGATTCCCTCGATGCCAAGGCCCATGGGCCACGCGAGCCAGTAGCCGAGCCCCAGGCGCATCAGCAGCATCCCGCCGAAGAGCGTGAACAGTGGCGCGATGGTATAGCCCGCGCCACGCAGGCCGGCGGACATGACCATCGTCGCGCCCATCATGGATTGCTGCATCGCCAGGATCATCATCAGCGTCACGCCGATGGAGAGCACCTTGTCCTGCAGCTTGAACAGACCGAGGAAGAACTCCGGGAAGAACACGAACGCATAGGCCACCAAACCCATCACCACCATGACGACCGTGGTGTTGAGGGAGAAGAACCGCCGCGCCAGCGGCAGGTTCCGCGCGCCGAGGGCTTGGCCCACCATCGCCGCCGTCGCCACGGCGATCCCCCATCCGGCCGTGAAGCTGAACGATTCCAGCCGCACCACCGCACCGTGCGCCGCGAGCACGTCCGTCCCCAACTGCCCGACCATGGCAACGAATGAGATGAAGCCGAGGGAGTACAGCGCCTCTTCGCCCAGCGTCGGCGCCGACACGCGCAGCACCGTCGGCGTGATGCGCGGCATCCACAGCCGCAACCCGGGGCGAAGAATGCGGAACAACGCGTTCGGCGGCGGCAGGAGCGGTTTGCGGATCTCGCCCGAGGCCAGCAGGCCCCCCGCGTCCGGCCTTGCCGCGGCGGGGATCAGGCGCCGCGGCCGCACGCCGCGCAGCAGCAGCGACACCAACAGCACAAATCCGATGAACCAGGCCAACGCCGAACCGATCGCCGCGCCGTCCATCTCCATGCGCGGAAAGCCCCAGTTGCCATAGATCAGCAGCCAGTTGAAGAAGACGTTCAACAGGAGAACGAACGCCATCAGGGCCAACGGCGTGCGCGTGTCCCCGGCAGCGCGCAGGCAAGCCGCGGCGACAAGGATGCCGATTCGCAATGGGAAGGCGAACATCATGATGCGGTAATAACTCGTGGCGGCCGCGGCCACCGCCGCGTCGTCGGTCAGCGCGTTCATCATCGTCGGCGCCATGATAAACAGGACGATGGCGCTCCCCAGACCGATGGTCACGGCCAGCACCAACGAATGCGCCAACGCCAAGCCCGCCGCGCGGAACCTCTGCTCCCCCCACCGCCGCGCCACATACGCCGCGCATCCGGACTGCACACACCCCGTCGTCGTCGCCAACCGCCAGAACCACACGGACGTCAGCAGCGTCGCCGCGATATAGACGACATTGTTCTCCAACTGCGCCAACATGAGCGCATCAACCAAATGCATCAACGACCCGATGATGTTCTCCAGCACCGCCGGCGTGCCGAGAAGCAGAATGGCGCGGAGGATGGGCCAAGT
>CAZVAQ010000006.1:35133-40508 GCA_964625145.1 uncultured Candidatus Sumerlaeota bacterium | reverse complement strand
GTGCTCGGTACACCCTTCATCCTCTCGTCTTTGGAGACGCTTTCGCGCAGGGCGCGGGCGAAGGACTTGAAGATTCCCTCGACGATGTGGTGGGCGTTGCGGCCGCGGCGGCATTCGATGTGCAGCGTCAGGCCGGCCGTGTTGGCGACGGCGCGAAAGAAGTCCTCCGTGCATTCGGTGGCGTAGTTCTCGATCATCTCCCGGCCAAAGTGCGCTTCGAAGTACAGGTACGGCCGCCCGCAGAAGTCGAGCGTGCATTCGCACAGCGCCTCCTCCATGGGCACGACGGCGTGTCCATAGCGGCGGATGCCGGCCTTGTCACCGGCGGCTTGTGCGAGCAGTCGGCCCAACAGCAGGCCGACGTCCTCCACCGTGTGGTGGCAATCGACGGCCAGGTCGCCCTTGGCCTTCACTTCCAGGCCGAGCCCTCCGTGGCGGGCCAATAGCGTGAGCATGTGGTCGAAGAAGGCGATGCCCGTGGCACCGCGGAATGTGCCGTCTCCGTCCAAATCGATGGAGAGCTCGATGCTTGTCTCGGCGGTTTGGCGCTTGTCGCGTGCGCGGCGCGCGTTGCCGGATGTGGATGCTGCCTTCCTTGTGGTCATGATGGTGTTGTCCCCATGGTCTGCGTGCTGCGCGCGTCTATGAGTGACGAAGTGCGACGGCGTCACTCGAAATCCACGATGGAAACCGTGGTAAACTGTCCTAAAGGGGTTGACTCACCGCGCTGCCGGCGAGAGTGTTTGTGGAAATTGACAGCGGGTTTCGAAAGTCTGATTCCGTGTGTCACACATCAAGGGAGTTCAGGTTTCATGAGCAAGAAAGCTGCACGCAAAACCACCCCGGCGGCCCGTCAGCGCCGTGACCATGCCTCTGAGAACGCCGAGGACTATGTGGAACTGATCAGTCACCTGACGCGCGAGATCGGCGCCGCCCACAAGAGCGACATCGCCGAGCGCCTTGGCGTCAGCCATGTCACTGTGCACAAGACGATCAACCGGCTGAAGTCCCTCGGCCTGGTGACGGCGGAGCGCTATCGCGCCGTCGCGCTGACCGACAAGGGGCAACGCCTTGCCGACGAGGCCCGCGAGCGCCACGAGACCGTGCTGAGCTTCCTGCGCGACGTGCTCAAGGTCCCCAAGGCCGCCGCGGAGATGGACGCCGAAGGGATCGAGCACCATGTCGGCGCGGAGACGCTGTCCGCCATGCGCCGCATGACCTCCCGCTCACGGAAGAAGTAACCTTGGCCGAGTTGTCCCCTTCCGGCGACCGCGCGGAACTGATGGCGTTGGTCGATCGTATCGACCAATTGTTGCAGCAGATGATTGACCAGCAGCGCCATCGCACCACGCGCATTGCCCAACGCATCCAACCCGACCTGAGCGAGGACGACCTGCGGGACCCACACAGCTTCCCGCAGGTCAACTCGCGTCCGGAGTTCGCCTACGAGGACGGCATCCTTGCCGGGCTGATCTCGGCACAAGTCGCCCTCCTGCGCGAAATGGGCGAGCATGTGCGCGCCCTTCCAGCGGCCCCCGATCCTCCCACCTGACTCCAGCACCTTCCCTCCGGCACCGGCCACACACATGACAGCGGTCATTGCGGGTGTCTTTCTCTTCGTCTATGCCGGCATGATGCTCGGCCGCATACCCGGCTTGGCGATCGACCGCACCGGCATTGTCCTGCTCGGCGTGATCGTGCTGGTGTTGTCCGGGGCGATCTCGCTCGATGCAGCGTGGGAGTCGGTGGACGTGCCGACGATCGCGCTGCTGTTCGGCCTGATGGTCCTGTCGGCACAGTTCCGACTTGGCGGATTCTACAGCACCATCACCCGGCGCATTGCCGCCACCGATGCCGCGCCGCGCAAGTTTCTTCTGTGGGTGATTCTGGCGTCGGGTGCGTTGTCGGCGTTGCTGGCGAATGACATCATCTGCCTGGCCATGGCGCCGGTGCTGATGGAGGCCTGCCAACGGCGGCACTTGCGGCCGTTGCCGTTCTTGCTGGCGCTCGCGTGCGCGTCCAACATCGGCAGCGCCGCGACCCTCATCGGCAATCCGCAGAACATGCTCATCGGCCAGATGCTGCGGATGGGCTTTTCCGGTTACCTGTTGCGCGCCATCGTGCCGGCCACGGTCGGATTGTTCCTGTGCTGGTGGATCATCGTGGTGCTCGTGCGGGGCCATTGGCACCAGGAAACCAACCTGCCGGATGCGGAGGTCCCGCCCTTCAATGTCTGGCAAACGGGGAAGGGACTCGCCGTGTTGGTGGCGCTGATTGCCGTGTTCCTGCTCGATCCGATTCCGCGCGAGATCGCTGCGCTGTCAGCCGCCGGTATCCTGCTGGCCAGCCGCCGGCTGGCCTCGCGCCATTTCCTGGCGTTGGTCGATTGGAACCTGCTCGTGCTGTTCATCGGCCTGTTCATTGTGAACCATGCGCTGGCGGAATCGGGCCTGCTGGTGTCGGCGGTGGAATCGATCCGCTCGGTCGGAGTCGATCCGGGCCACGGCGGCTGGTTGTTCGCACTCACGGCGGTGCTTTCCAACTTCGTGTCGAACGTGCCGGCGGTCATGTTGCTGCTGAACGCGACGGATCACCCGCAGGCGGGCCTGATCCTGGCGATGTCCAGCACCCTCGCGGGGAACCTCATCATCGTGGGGAGCATCGCCAACATCATCGTCGTGGACCAGGCATCGCGCCTGGGCCTGACGATCGGCTTCCTCGATCACCTATGCGTCGGCGTGCCCGTGACGCTCGCGACGCTTGCGTTCAGCGGCTTGTGGATTTGGCTGCTTGTTGCCTTCGGGGTTTGAGGGGGAAGGTGGATGCGGAGCTGTGGAGCCGTACCCCCATCACCCACCGCCCGCGCATACCATCTTGATCGTGCCGATGGCGTTTGCGAGTTCGTCTTCGCTTAGCAACATGTTCACGGTGAGCCTCAACCGGCTCGTGCCGCGTGGTACCGTTGGGGGGCGAATGGCGAGCACGAGAAGGCCGTATTCCTCCAGCTTGCGGCTTGCCTCCAGGGCCTGCGCCTCGCTTTGCATGCGAATCGGGATGATGGCCGTCTGGCTTCCCATCGTGTCGAGGCCGGCCTCGTTCAACTTCCCCCGCGTGATGCGTGCGCGGTGGTTCAGTTGCTGCACGCGGTGGGGTTCGTCGCGCAGCAATGTGATGGCCGCCAGCGCCGCCGCGGCCGAAGTGGGCGCCAGGCCGGTGGTGTAGATCTGCGAACGCGCGCGATTCACCAATGCCTCGCGCACAATGCTCGCACCAGTGACAACGCCACCCTGCGCGCCGAGGGCCTTGCTCAATGTCGAGATCGTGATGAGCCGGTCGCGATGCGTTCGCGGGTCGATGCCATGAAGCTCCGCCGTTCCCCGGCCAGTAGGACCGACGACTCCCGTGCCGTGCGCGTCGTCGATCACGACGATGGCATCATGCCGCCCCGCAATTTCCAGCAACTGCGGAAGCGGCGCGATGTCGCCGTCCATGCTGGTGACGCCGTCGGCCACAATCCAATGGCGACCGGCGCATGGTTCGCGCGCGATCAATTCCTCGAGGCGCCCCACATCGTTGTGCGGAAAGACGCGAATGCGCGCGCTGGACAGGCGCGCGCCATCCACGAGGCACGAATGCGCCAACCGGTCGAGCCAGATGGCATCTTCGCGCGTGGGCAGCGTCCCCAGAACGCCGAGGCTCGCCTGATACCCGGTCGGAAACGCGAGCGCTGCGTCGGCCCGCTTGAATGCAGCAATCTCCTCCTCCAACTGTGCGACGATGCGCGGTGAACCAGTGATGAGGCGCGACGCCGCGGAGCCCGTGCCCCATTCGCGCGCCGCGGCACAGGCGGCCTCGATCACCATCGGCTCGCGGCTCAGGCCCAGGTAATCGTTGTGGCACAGGTTGACCAGAGTCCGCCCCTTCCATCCGATCTGCGGGCCGCGCACCCAATCGCTCGGGTGAATCGCGCGCAGCAGGTGGCGTTCGCGCCTTTGCTCCAGGTCGGCGGACAACTCATCGAGGAAACTCATGGCTCATCTCCTGAATTGCCGTCGGGTCCCATGTCGATGGTCAGCGGCACAATGCGCGTCCGCGGCTCGTAGACGGTCCCCTCCAGCTTCACGCTGACCAGGAAGTCCGTGAATCGGTTGACCAGTGGCGCAAAGCGGCGCACGAGCGGAATCCACTCCATGCGATTGCCGAGGAACTCCACCGCGATGCGGAAGTCCAGATCTCCATTGAAGCCGATCGTGCCATTGGCCAGCAGGTTGAATTCGTTGTTGCTGATGACCATGTCGGGGAGTGTGACCACCTCGTCGCGGAATGTCCCGGTTCCGCGCCATGTCGTGTCGGCCTGTGTTTGCTCGAAGCCGAGTCGCAGCGTCCGGCTCAGGACGATCAGCACCTGGTCGCCGATGAACTTGCTTTCGGTGATCGTGTACTCGCCGCTGCCGACCCATGTGGAATAGTCGACGAGCTCGCCTTCCAGTGTCGCCCGGCCGGTAAACTTGCCCACTGTCTGTTCTTCGCTCTGGCGCAGGTCGGCCAGGAATCCGTTCACGCCCACTTCATTGGCCACAACCGTCGCGCGAATGCGGGGGAGGGATCCTTGCGGGAACAGCACCGTCGCCGTGGACTTGAGCGAACCGCCGTAGGTGGTGGCCTCCTCGACATTGACCTGCAGCTTGTTCTCGGCGCGCTGCCACGCTTCGTAGGTAAGTTCACCCACGACATCCTCGGCGCGCACGGACAGAAACTCCGTCTTCCCCAGGCGCAGGCGCCCGTGGATTGCAGTCGCCAGCCGTGGCGGCGGCGGGCCGCCGGTTTGTGGAGGGCGCCGCCGCGTGGACGGGGGCAATGGCGGCGGTTCCGCCCACTCGCGGCTCCCCCACCCGTCCAACCAATCGTTCAGGTCGAGATCCGGCGCGATGGCCTCGAACGAGATGTTCACCGGCCCAACATGGCCGAGCGTCACGCGGCCGCTGATGATGACGTCCTCCGCATCGCCCCATCGCGAGGGGATGCTCTCGATGATGAAGCCCAACTCGTCGGCACGGATGATGCCGCGGATGTTGTCGACCCGTTGCGGGAACTCGCGGTGGAACAAGGTCACCGGTTCGAGCGTCGTCAAGTCCGCGGCGATGCGCAGGCGAAGCGCCGCGTCCTCCGTCACGTGCACCTTGTATTCTGCCGGATTGGTGAGCGCGGCGATCCAGGCCGTCGCCACGTCCGGTGCCTCCGGCAGGGGGCGGTTGACCTCCAGACGAATCGTACCGTCTGCGCGTGCCTTCCCCGCCATGACCATATCATCCAATTCGCGCGGCAGCACATACGTCACGGTCTCCAGCGATGACTCGAGGCGGAATGTGGCGGCG
>CAZVAQ010000006.1:0-35123 GCA_964625145.1 uncultured Candidatus Sumerlaeota bacterium | reverse complement strand
CTCGCGGGTGACCTCGCCGGTGATCACGCCATGGGTGTCCTGCTCCAGGTCTGTTTCCAGACGGTTGATGGCGACGCGTTCGTTGGTTGCATGCAGCTCCGCACGGACGTTGGAGAAGTGCGCGGGATTGACCTGGAATGTGACTGTTCCCCGGCCGTTGGCGATGTTCGCCTTCACGTCATAGGTAGGCCACAAGCCCTGTTCCACGACACCATGCACGTTGCCGGACAGCGTGATCGATCCGTCGACGGTTTCCAGCTCCGGCGGCAGGCTTGCATGCTCGCCAATCATCGAGACGATCTGGCTGATGGAGCCATCGATGCCGATGTCCATGTTGTACGCGGGCGATTTGAAGACGTGGGGCTCGGGTAGATCCATCCGCCCGGAAACGCGGACGGCGACATCCTCGCGCGACACCGCGAGGGAATCGATCGTGGCGCTGGAATCGTCAAAGACGAGCCCGCCCGGCTGAACATCGATCGTGCCGGCCATGGCCTCCACCAGCACGGCCCCTTCGCCCCAGGTGACGTCGCCGCGCACGCGCAGTGACTCGGTCTCCAGCATGGGCTCGAGCAGGTCGGCCTGGCGGCCCATGCGGAAATCGGATCGCACATTGATGGCGAGTGGAACCGTCGCGGCGGTCACGACAGTCTTGGTGATGCCATGGGCGCGCAGGAAGTCGAACGCCGTCTCGGGCGTGCCGCGCAGGGACAACTCCAGTTCGCCGGGGCGCGTCTCTCCTTCAGGTACCAGCACCGGCAGCTTCAAGTTCCCGGAGGCATCCAGTGTCCCCGAGCTGAATCGCAGGTTGGAAACTTCCAACATGGAGTTGGTGATGTCCCCCCGCGCATCGTGCAGGACAATCCTCTCCGGCCATCCGGTTCGTTGGAATGCCCAGCCCGCGACTTGCACGCTGCCATCCACATCTGTCTGGCCAATCCGGGCGAAGGGACCGGTGATGGAGACGTCAACGTTCAAGCGCGCGTTGTCCTCGCGCCAGACGGTGAAGCCTTCGTCCCGGGCCAATCGCTGCCCCAGTGCGATGAGAGGCGCGGGAAAGCGCCGAATGCGCAGACGCGCCTCGCCGTCGCGGTCCTTATCAAGATGCACCATTCCATCGAGTGACAGGTCGATCTCGCTGCCACCCACGGAGAGCGATGCGCTTCGCACGCTCTGTCCGCCGCGATCCCAGATTCCGCGCGCGCGCACGGACAGGTCCTCCTCGATCCACCGCTCGCCGCCGGTGCGCATCTCCGCGATTTCAAACCGGCCAAAGTCCTGATCGAGGACAATCTGCCAGGCGCCCGGCTCGATCTCGTGAGCGCTGACTTCCATCTGCAGATCCCGCGCGGCCATGCGGACATTGCCAAAGCCGCCGATGGTCACGTCGCGCTTGATACCTTCCAGCGACAATTGCAGGGAGCCGCGTTTATCCCGTGGCGAGTAGACGGCCGTGCCGGAAAACGGCTCCGACAATCCTGCCGTGGCCACGCCGCTGAAGTTCGCCCGCAGCGGTTCCCCCGAGCCGATGCGTTGAGGGACATGAATCTGTTGCAGGGCCACGCGCGTGCCGTCCAACCGGCGGTCATCGGACCGCAGCACTGCATGCGTGTTGCGGATGGTCAGGGATGGCGTCGGGCGTTCGCTCGGGTCGCTGGGGTCCTTCTCCTCCTCGTCTTCGGATTTCTCCGGCTTGGCGTTCCGCAGTGTCCTGACAAGCGTATCGAGGGCGCCCTGCAGCCTGATGTCGCCATCGCGGTGGGCGATCTCCATCTCGCTGGCGTTGTCGACCACCACGGCTGCGGGCCACCGGCCATTGCCCGCGATCAGCTCGCCCACGTCGCCGGTCAGGTAGACCTCACCGACTTCAAAGGGCGTCGCCGATGGATTGTCGGTGATGCGAATGCCGGTCAGCGTGACTTCGCCGGTGATGAGCCGCAGGCGGATGCGCTCGATGGATACCGGCACGCCGAGGCGCTTCGCGATGGTTCGGCTGACATAGCCCGGCAGGCCCGGCGGCGAGATCGGCAGGCAAAACGCCATGGTGAGCACGACCAGCGCCACCACGGGGACATACACGCGCCCTCGGCGATAGAGGCGCCGCAGCATCAGCCGCTTCGTCTTCCTGGGCTTTGGGCGTGTCTTGCGGCGTCGGGCCATGGAGAGTGAAGTATTTGAACGGAAAGAGTGTCGAGACGGCCAGCGTCCTGTCGGCTGCTACGGGCGTTCATTGCTGTTTCGATCCACCGGCCCACCCCGTCAACCGGCTCCCGCGTTTTTGACATGCCTGATTGCCGGGGAGTTCCGCCGTCGCTCAGCGATACTGGTAGTTCCGTTCCCAATACTCGCGATATGCGCCGGATCGGCATGCCTCCAGCCACTCGCCGTGTGCGAGATACCAGCGGATTGTCTCGCCCAAGGCATCCTGCAAGGTGTGCGTCGGCCGCCACCCGAGTTCGCGCGTGATCTTGGAGGCGTCGATGGCGTAGCGCCGGTCGTGGCCGGGCCGGTCCTTGACGAAGGTGATCAGGCGGCGCCGCGGGCCTTGGGGTTGCCGGCCCAGGGCCTCGTCCACCAAGTCGCAAATGTTCTGCACCAGCGCGATGTTGGTCATCTCCGCGTTGCCGCCGACGCAGTAGGTCTCTCCTGCGCGCCCCTTCTGGAATGCCAACTCGATGGCGGCGCAGTGGTCCTCCACAAAGAGCCAATCGCGCACGTTCATGCCGTCGCCATAGACCGGCAGCGATTCCCCCGCGGCGGCGCGTGTGATCATCACGGGGATCAGCTTCTCCGGGAACTGCCACGGACCGTAATTGTTCGAGCAATTCGTGATGACCGTATCGAGGCCGTAGGTGTGGTGATAAGCGCGGACCAGATGATCGCTGCCGGCCTTGCTGGCCGAGTAAGGCGAACTGGGCGCGTACGGCGTCGTCTCGCAAAAGGGCGGATCGTCCGGAGCAAGCGAGCCGAAGACTTCGTCGGTGGACACATGCAGGAACCGGCCGCGGCGGGTTCCTTCCAGCCAGTAGCGCCGGGCTGCTTCCAACAGGACAAACGTCCCTTCCACATTGGTGCGCACAAAGGCGGACGGGTCGATGATCGATCGGTCGACATGGCTTTCTGCCGCCAGGTGGAAGACGCCTTCGAAGCGATACTCGTCGAACAACCGTCCCACCAGTTCCCGGTCCGCGATGTCGCCACGGACAAAGACGTGATGCGGATTGTTTTCCAGTTCCGCCAGATTGGCCAGATTCCCGGCATAGGTCAGCGCGTCCAATGTCACCAGGCGCACCTGCGGATGACGCCGCGCCAACCGGTGCACCAGGTTCGACCCGATGAATCCTGCTCCGCCGGTGATCAGCCATGTTGTCGTCATTGGATTCCGTGTGCCGTGTTTGGTCGTCTGTGTTGGTTGGATCGCCGGCGGAGCTTCCCTCTTGCTCCCTATTGCCCGCAATGCAGCATTCCTCCCAACATCATTTCAGATCCCATAATACCGGTTTCGGGCGCTTCCATGACCGCTTCCCCCCAACCAAGACCTCTCAAGGGCATCCTGCTCGCCGGCGGATCGGGGACCCGGCTGTATCCCATCACCCTCTCGGCCAGCAAACAGCTCATGCCGGTGTATGACAAGCCCATGGTTTACTATCCCCTGGGCTGGCAGATGCTTCTGGGGATCCGGGACATCCTCATAATCTCCACCCCTCAGGACCTGCCGCGCTTCCGCGACCTGCTGGGCGATGGCTCGCGGCTGGGGATCAAACTGACCTATGCGGAGCAGGCCCGGCCGGAGGGCATCGCCCAGGCCTTTCTGATCGGCGCCGACTTCATCGGCCGCGATCGCGTCAGCCTCATCCTGGGCGACAACCTCTTCTACGGCCGCCTGCGCGAGTTCCGCCCTGCCACCGAGTTCACGGAGGGCGGCGTCATCTATGCCTACCAGGTCCATGACCCGGAGCGCTACGGTGTCGTGGATTTCGATGCGGAGGGCCGCGCGCTTTCCATCGAGGAAAAACCCGCCAACCCGCGCAGCCGGTACGCCGTGCCTGGCCTGTACTTCTACGACCATCGCGTGGTGGAGATCACGCGCAACCTGAAGCCATCAAAGCGCGGCGAGCTGGAAATCACCGACGTCAACCGCACCTATCTGAACGAGGGACTCTTGCGCGTGCATCGCCTCGGCCGCGGTGTTGCATGGCTCGACACGGGCACCCACGAGAGCCTGCTGCAAGCGAGCAACTTCATCGCCACCATCGAGGAACGCCAGGGCATGAAGGTCGGCTGCATTGAGGAAATCGCCTGGCGCATGGGCTACCTCGACGACGCAGCCTTCGACAAGCTCATCGACTCCATGCCCCAGAACTCCGATTACACGTGGTACTTGAAGCTGATACGGGAAGAGAAGTGAGTTCCTCGTTTCTCGTTCCACGTTCCTCGTTCTTCCGACCTGAGTTCACTCCGATCTTGGTGGTGGCTGCCAAATTCTGGTTATCAGCCCATGAGCCGGCAACTCAACGAGGAACCAGGAACGAAGAACGAGGAACGGTTTCTTACACTTCTACAGTCAACTCCACTTCCACCGGAGCATCCAATGGCAGGGCGTTGACGCCTACGGCCGAGCGGATGTGTTTGCCCTTCTCGCCGAAGATGTCCTCCAGCAGGCGGGACGCCCCATTGGCCACGACGGGTTGGCCGTGGAAATCGTCCATGGATTGCACATAGACCACCACGCGCACGATGCGCACGATCTTGTCCAGCGATCCGATGACGCTCTTCACGGCGGCCAATGCGTTGAGGCAGGCCTGCCGCGCGTCCTTCTGCGCTTCCTCCGGCGGGATTCCGCCGTCGCCCACCTTGCCCATGCGGATGAATTGGCCCTCCACCATGGGGAGCTGTCCGCTGGTCATGACGAGGTTTCCCGTGCGAATGGCGGGGATGTAGACGGCCACCGGCTTGGGCGTCGGTGGCATTTGAATTCCCAGCTCGATCAGGCGTGCTTCAGGGCCGCCTTCGACCAGGGGGTCGGGATTGGACATGGATGTGGTCTCCAGAAGATCGACTTTGATGATGCCGCTTTCGATCTTGTCCATCAGCCGATCCTCGATGGTGGGCAATGACCATAACACACCGCGCAGCCCGATGAACTTCGCGATCGCCTCCAGGTAATCCTCCGCGCACTCCGAATGCCGCCGCCCCATCCATTTCTGCAGGGCGGCAATCTCGCCCGGATCCGACGGCTCGCCGTGGGTGCGGCGTTCTGTTGCCTTCAGCAGGCACTCGAACTCGGCAACGTCGCGCCCTTGGGGAAGGAACGGCACCAACGCCGAAAAATCCGGGATCTCCATGTCCGCCTGTGATTGGTTCAGGAAGGCCTTGAACTCCTCGGTCTCTTCCGCCTTGAGGAGCCACGGTTGCTGCTGCTCCTCCTCCAATCCCCAGAATGTAATCGGCCGGCCGGTCTCGATGTCCTCCGCACTTTGCTGATGCTGCTCCTTCCACAACCTCGCGGCGATTTCCATCAGGTGTTCCTGCTCGTCGGCTCCCTCTCCACATCCGCTCTCGAACAGGAACACCAACCGATCCGACGAATACAGCCGCAGGTCCAACCCCTCGCTGTTGTAGCAGTTGATCTCCAAATGCGTGGCGGTGGGCAGGTCGGGCACATCCTTGTACGAAATGCCCAGCGGCAAATACGCGTTCATCCACCGGCCGTATGGAGTGCTGATGACGGCGGGTTGCGAGCCGCGCAGGAGCGCCGAGGCGAGAATCCGGCCCCGCTCCGCGTCAGGAATATGCAGACAGGTCACGTGTGCGAAGACTCCCACAGGGAACCTCCTTGGCAAGATCAGTTGAAGGGCTTGCCCTTCCCGCGGCGGCAATACTTCATATCCCAAGAGTCACCTACTCCCGGCACCACGATTGTCACAACCCCTTTTCCTGCGCAGGACACGTGGCAACACCCGAATCCAGCCCTGCAGCAACACCCTGGCGTGCACTCCTGCATGATCCGCCGGTGGGTGTGCGCCTGGTGGCGGTCCTGAACGTCAGTCCGGAGTCGTTCTACGCTGGTTCTGTGACCCAGGGCGCCGAGGCCATCCGCGATGCTTGTCGCCGGCATGAAGACGAGGGCGCCCACGCCATCGACATCGGCGCCATGTCCACCGCGCCCTACAAGGAAACCCGCATCACCCCGGAGGAGGAATCGGATCGCATCCGCATCGCGATCACCGCCGCGCGCGAGGCGACAAACCTCCCCATCACGGCCGACACATCGCGCGCCTCCGTCGCCCGCGTCGCATTGGATGCTGGTGCCTATGCCATCAATGATGTCCACGGGCTGCACGCCGATCCGGAGCTGGCCTCGCTGATCGCAGAAAGAAGGTGTGGCGCCATACTCATGGCCAATGCGTCGCAGCTCCCCGCGCCAACCGAAGACGAGGAGCCGATTGCGCAAACAATGGGTTGCCTGCGGCAATGTTTGCGACTTGCCGACGCGGCGGGCATTGATCGACAGGACATCTGCCTCGATCCGGGGATCGGTTTCTTTCGCGGCCGCAGCATTCCCGGTCCTGAATGGGACATGGCGCTCATGCGGCGGCTGGATGCATTTCGGGAGCTTGGCTTGCCGATTCTGGTCGGTGCCTCGCGCAAGTCCTTCATCGGCCATTGGCTCGATCGGCCCGACCCGGCGGACCGGTTGGCAGGATCGCTGGCTGCGGCCATTCACGCGGCGCAATGCGGAGCGCGATTGATCCGCACGCACGATGTCGCGTCGACGCGGGACGCGCTCAGGATGATGGGGCTCATCAGCGGCGCGACGTGAGCAATCGGACACGACACTCGCCCGGGCACGGATGCCCTGGCTCCGTTCGTTCAACCAGGAACGTGGAACGAGGAACTATTCTCTTGCTTCTGCTGGCCCATAGAACGCCAGCAAGCCCATCTCGCTGGGGATGGCGCGGTGGCGGTTCTTGGACCACATTTGGTTTCCCCAGTCGTAATGCCACCACTCGGACGGCAGGCTCGCGAAGCCTTCGGCGTGCATGACCCAGAAGAGCAGGCGGCGATTGCGGCGGGCCTCGCGGCTGGCAAAGGACTCGCCCAGATCCGCCGTCTCGTAGTATGAGGTGTGGCTCACATCTGACGGATCGTCAAAGACGCCGCCCATGTAGAGGTGCTCGCCGGTCTTGCGCCTCCTCAGCGTCAAGTCCACCGCGCCGCCGGTGATGTGCGACGGCCAGGTCTGCATGTTCATCGGGTCATAGGCCGATGGGTTGGAGATGTAGGGCTGCAGGAACAGGCGGCACGCCTCGGGTGTGGGGTCCTCCAGGCGCGTTTTCGCGATCTCGGTGAACCAATCGTAGATCGCCTGTTGGCAGGCTATGGGCCGGTAGCCGTCGAAGATGAAGACCTCGAGATCCAACTGTTCGAGCATCGCGTTGACCTTGCGCAAGCGCTCTGCAACTCCCTGCCGGATCCACACGCGCGTCGGCGCGCTTTCCAGGGCCGTGTAGTACGGTGCGTTGAGTCCGTCGGTGCGGGCGTAGTAGCTTTCGCCGGCCAGACCCACCTTCTCCACGTCGACCAGCGGTTCCTGCGATCGCTCGTCATCCAGGTTCACTGGATACTCGTGAAAGGAGCGCGCGCCGGTGTCCCGGTTCAGGTTGGGAATGGGCAGCTCGAAGTACTCGCGTATATCCACATCGTACTCCCCTTGCGGTTTATTTCAGCCGTGGTGCGGACTAGAAGAATATCCTGAGCACATCGTTGAACGTGACCAGCAGGAAAAACGCCAGAATGAACAACAGCGAACCCTGAAGCATGGGCACCAACACGCGCGGTGGCAATGGCTTGCCAAAGATTCCCTCGTAGGCCGCGAACACGATGTGCCCGCCGTCGAGCACGGGGAACGGCAGGATGTTCATTACAGCCAGTGCGATGTTGAGCAGGATCATATACTCCAGGAATCGCTCGCGGCCAGCCTGCGCCTGGCGCCCTGCTATCTGTGCAATGACGACCGGCCCGCCAAGGTCCTGCCGCACCTTCTGCACCTCGCCGCGGAACAGGCGGCTCCCCAGCAGGCCAAGGCGCTGGACGTACATCGTCGTGTTTTGCCAGACGAGCAACGGACTCTGCGTTAGCGCCGTGCCAAGATCCAGCTTCTGGATCTCGCGCTCGACGGTGCCGCCCATGATACCGACGCGGCCGAGGCCTTCCTCGCCGGGATTCGTCGATTCGACCGGTCGCAGCACGAGGTCGACGACCTGCTTCTCGCCGCGCACCGTGCGCTCAACCTTGATGGGGATATCCTCCCCGATGCGCATCTCAATGGTTCCGGCGAAGTGCGCCCAATCCAACACCGGCTTGCCGTCCATCTCGATGACAGTGTCGCCGTCCTTCATGCCGGCCTTGTCGGCCGGAAAGTTCGGATGCACGCGAACCACATGGGCGGGCATGGCAAACATGCTATAGACGGTACCCCACATCTTGGTGGCGTTGGCGAGCTCCTCGCCCTTCAAGTCCTCGGACGGAGTGGGGAGCGTCACGCTCGCCTGAAGTTCCTCCTCGCCGCGCAGCAGGTCGAACGTCAGTTCAACCGTTGGCTCCTTGGCCTCGATGGCGGGCTTTGCCGCGGATTCGAACACCTCATAGGCGTCGCGGTTCTTCTCGATTGTCTGGCCATTGACGGCCACGATGCGATCTCCCGGTTGGAAGCCGCTCTCGAGCAGAATCGAACCGGGCTTCTGCCAGCTCACCACCGGATCCACCGGCACGCTGCGGCTGACACCGGTCGTGGCGAGCACCACGGCCACGATCATCGCCAGCACCAGATTCATGAACACGCCGGCGGAGTAGATGATGAATTTCTGCCAGAAGGGCTTCTTGTACAGCGCCTGTTGGTCTGCCAAGGCCTGGTCCACCAGGTTCTCGGGCTTCTTGTCCCTGGCCGGCTCCGGTTCGCCATCGATGTAGCGCTCGATGTCCGGATGCACGGGGCCGACCATCTTCACGTATCCACCAAGGGGGACGATGGACAGGCCGTAGGTGGTCTCGCCGATCTTCTTCTCCCAGATGCAGCGCGGCATGAACGGCATGGCTTCCTTGTCGAAGCCTACGACGAAGCGCTCCACCGACACGCCAAAGATGCGCGCGGCGATGAAGTGGCCGAACTCATGGATCAGCACCGCCAGTCCAAACGCGGTGACGAATCCCAACACGCCAATGGCGATGTTGGAGAATGTTTCCCAGAAGGTCATTGTCATGTGGTCTTTGCGAGGGGGGTTGGGATGTCGCGGAGGACGGCGAGCGCGGTGTCGCGTCCCCAGCGGTCGGCGGCCCGCAGGTCGCCAAGGTCCGGTCCGTGGACCGGCACGTGCCGGTCCAGCACCGCGCGAATCACGCGCGGGATGTCGCCGCAGGCAATCTGATTCTCCAGGTGCGCCGCCACGGCGATCTCATTCGCGGCATTCAGGACACACGGATAGGTGCCGCCTGCACGCGCGGCTTCATAGGCCATCGCCAGGCACGGGAACTTCTCCGTGTCAGGCTCCGCAAAATCCAATCGCGATACCGTTGCCAGATCCAACGGAGCCACGGGGGTGGGCATGCGCACGGGTTGGGTCAGCACATTCTGGATCGGAAGGCGCATGTCCGTCGCCCCCAGTTGGGCGATCATCGAACCGTCGACAAACTCCACCATGGAATGAATGATGGACTGAGGATGGATGATGACCTCGATCTTTTCGAGGCCGACACCGAACAGGTGGTGCGCCTCGATGACCTCGAAGCCCTTGTTCATCAGCGTGGCGCTGTCCACGGTGATCTTGCGCCCCATTGACCAGGTTGGATGGTCGAGAGTGCGCGAGGCCATGGCGTTGTCGATGTCCTCGCGGGTTGCCTTGCGGAATGGCCCGCCACTGCAGGTGAGGATCAACCGGCGCAGCGGCGCCCGCGGCCCGGCGGGTCCTGCAGCCAGGCACTGGGCGATGGCGTTGTGCTCGCTGTCCAGCGGCCAGACCTGCGCCTTGTTCGTCCGGGCGGTTTCCATGACCAACTCGCCGGCACAAACCAGGACTTCCTTGTTGGCCAGGGCAATATCGCGTCCGATTTCCAGCGCGGCCAGGGTGGGCTCCAGCCCAGTCCATCCCACGGTCGCCACCACCAGCATGTCCGCCTCGACCTCGATCGCCAGCCGCTTCAGCCCTTCGGGGCCCTCCAGCAGCTCGATCCCCAGCTCCTGCAGCGCGGGGCGGATCCGGCGGGCTTCTGCTGCGTCAGACAGATGCACCACCCGGGGGCGGAATTCGCGGGCCTGCGCCAAGAGCTCCTCACCCCGTGACCGGGCGGAGAGGGCCACGACTTGCAGCAGATCCGCGTGATGACGCACCACATCAAGGGATTGGGTCCCGATGCTGCCGGTGCTGCCTAGGATTGTGAGGGTGCGCCGCATGAGTTTCCCAATGGGCAAAGTCCTTGCCAGTCAACACGGCCGGTTGTCTGAGTCAACGACAGGGACTGTGTCGTTCCGAAAGACGCCCCAACCATGAGAATGAGGAGCTTGAGAATGGGTCTTCCCATCGCGCGATTCTTGGCCCTGATTGTGGCAATCGCCCTTATCGGATTTGCGGTTCCGCTTCCCGCCCAGGACCCGGCCGCTGAGGCGGAAACCGCCCCGGAGCCCGCCGAAGCCCCCCGCCGACCCGACTCTCCCTCCCTTCATCTGGAGGTTCTGGACGTCCCCGGCGCTTGGCAGGCCATGGAGCAGACCCAGTTGCGGCAGAGCATCGAGGCCCTCCTCGCCATCCCGTTCATCGCCAGCGACCCAACGATGGCCGCCCTCAGCGGGAGCCTGGAGGAAATCGCCCGCGAGGCCGGAATTGAACCCACCATCGACAGTCTGGTGGGGGAGAACACCCGGAGCCTCCGCCTCATCATTTTCGACGAAGACAAACTGGAGAAGGGCCAGCTCGTCCCCTTCATCCTGGATGCCACGATGGCCACCCCTGAGCTGGCCGGGATCGTCGCCAAGCACCTCGAACCCAAGCTGGCCGCCTCCGGGATCGAGATCCGTGCACCGCACGACACGCTCACCATGACCAACGCGCCAGAGCGCTTGATTCAGGACCGCATGGCCGATTGGCGCGCGCCGGTCATTGGTCGCGCCCTGGAAATGTCGCCGCTGGAGGGCGCCCAGATCCGCTTCTTCGCCCAACCCGAGCGCGACGAGGAACCGGCGAAAGGCGATCGGATCTCCGGAGGCCACATCCGTCTGCAGCCGACTCGCATCGACATCGCCATGCAGGCGCTCCCCGCCCGGGCGGATGGCGAACTGTATGCGCCCTCTGCGGATAATCCGATCAATCTGGACCGCCTTGTCAGCTTCGCCGAGCAGCCCCACGTTCTCTCGCTCGCTTATCATGGCGCCGGCCAGAGACTACAGGAGGCTTTTGCCGACGACACGGACTCGCGCGGCCGCTTCATCGCATCGATTTTGGAATACAGCACGGGCGCCAAGCCCGACGATCTCCTGCAGGCCTTCGGTGAGGAAGCCAATTTGGCCATCAACTCTTTGGCGGTACGGAGCCTGTTCGACTTTTCGTTCGGCATCAGCGGAGTGTGGCAGGTTCGCGATCACGCCAAGGCCGCGGAGGTCATCGCCTCCCTGAAGGAAGCGCACTTGGCCAACCTGATCCGCGAGAGCCAGGACTACGGCCGTTCCACCGAAGGCATTGCCTTTGTGGAGGAAGCCCACCGCGATGTGCAGATGCTTTCGGCCCCGCTGATGATCTTTCCCTTCCAGCCGACCAAGCCGCCGACGTTGAATCTGGCCCTCACGGAGGACGCCCTGCTCGCGGCGACGTCGCGCGAATCGCTCGTGGCCCTCATCGACCGGTATCTGGACGGGCCGGGTGAATCCGCTCTGCTCCAGACTGCGCGGGAGGAACTCGATCTGCCCACCGAGGCCCATTCCCTCACGACGGTGGACTTTGGCGCCATGGCGCAAGTCTTCCGCCGCTCCCTGCCGGTGCTCATCGTCCTGACCCAAGGGGGGCAGGAATCCCAGGTCTTCGGCCGCGCGCTGGCGGACGTTGTTGCCGCCCTTGGTACGGGGGTTACTTCGGGCGTTTACTCGCCCGATGGCCAGTCGGTTCGCGCCACCCTTCTGCTGGCACCACCAAACCCCGCGCCTTGATGGGCGTTCCGATTGAAGACGGCTGGTGCAGGTGGGGCGATTGACGGGCAACGCTGCTTGACGTCGCCCCCCGCAACGCCGATTTATTCCGCTCAAGGGGAACGCCTCTTCGCGCCCCTTCGCGAATCAAGGATGCCTTCCGTGAAACTAGTCTCCTACCTCCCCGACGTGGCGCGCCGCGTTCTGCCCCTTGGACTCGGCTGTCTGGCCCTGCTCGCCACGGGTTGCTGGGTGAACCGCTCGCCCCTGTTCGAGATGTCCAGCGGAGAGCCCGAACAGATCCGCCGCTACACCGGGCGTCCGGAAACGGACCTGATTTTCCGGTGGAGCACCAAGGCCTTCAACCAGGTCCGCTCCGACCTCGACATCGTCATGACCGGCGACCGCATGGATGTGCTGACGCGCCACGGCCGGCCGGACTACGTGCGCGAAGGCGTCAAGGGCGAGCGCGTCGAATCCTTCGACGAGTGGGTCTATTGGGATCGCAACACCATCGTTCAATTCATCCAGGATGAGTTGGTGTACGAAGGGCCGCTGCTCGATAGCGACCGCCATCTGATCCTCTACGGCTTTCCAACGCGCGCCTACACCCAGCAGTATGAAACCGGCCCGCGCCGCGAGATCTGGATTTACGCCGACATGTTCGAGACCGGCATCCGCGAATTCTCCTTCAGTGATGGCAAACTCGTCTACCAGGTAAACTACTGATCCATGCCCAAGCGCCCTCGCTTTTGTTCCGCACCACATGTCCCGGGCGCCCGCGCCATTGCGGCGGCCATTGCCATTGCCACGCTTCTTCCCGTCGCCACCGGCATGACCGGTTGCTTCACTGATCGACGCCAGATCGTCGATGCCCAGCGGACTGAGGCGTTTGATCTCTTCACTGCGGGTCAGGAGCTCGAGCGCCGCGGCGAAGTCGCCCGCGCGATCGAATACTATGCACGGGCAGCCGAGCAGTCGCCCCGGCCAGCCTTCTTCGCGGCCGCTGGTGCGGCCCACGCAAAGCTCGGCCAACACGTCCAGGCAGTTCACTACTACGATCTCGCGCTTCAGTTGAATCCCGAGTACGAAGGCGCCCGTGCACAGCGCGAGCTGTCCGTACTGGCTGTCGAGCGGCAGGCCGAAACGCCCGCAGTCGAGTCCCCGCGCCTGGAAGTTGCCGATGTGCTGACGGACCCCGCCGCACCGGCTCCGGAAGTGAAAGTGGAAGCGCCTGAAGTCGCCGAACCCGCACCATCCGTGCAACCCGTCGCGCAGCCGACTCCCGCACCGGCTCCCGTGGTTGCGGCTCCTGCTCCGACGGCAACGCCTGCCCCCACCGCAACACCTGCTGCGGCCGCCACATCGACTCCCGTTGCGACGCCCACACCGGTCGCCACGCCCACACCTGCGCCGCAAGTCGCCCAAGCCCCAACGCCAACACCCGCACCGGTGGCCGCAGCGACGCCCGCGGTGACGGCGCAGGAAGATCCGTTCGCCTCGGTGGCCGATCCGTTCTCCATGGTGGCGGATCCATTCAGCATGGACATACCGGACTTCACGCTGGACGTGCCGACGATTGATCCGGCGGATCTGCCGCCGGTCCGAGTCTACGCTGCCGGGGAGGGGCTTAACCGCGAGCAGGTTCGCGCGCGGCTCTTCAGCCACATTACCTCCGAGGAAGTTGACCCCGCCGCCGAGCGCGAGGCCGCCCTGTCCGCCACCGAAGCGCAGCGCTGGGACGAGGCTTCCCGCCGTTGGGAGAACGTGGTCAGCGGCGCTCCGCAGGATCTGGAGGCTCGTTTGCGCTGGGCCGATGCCCTGCAGCGCTCGGGCCGGGGCGTGCGCGCTTGGGAAGTCTTCAAGCAGGCTCAGGAGCTGGCGCCGACCAATGCCACGGTCCTTCGCGAGTGGGGCAATTCGCTCGTGAGGGCGGGGGATCTTGAGCGGGCGGCGGAGCGGTACCGCGAGGCCGTCCGGCTGGACGCGTCCCTGGTGGAAGTGCACAACAATCTGGCGGCCATTGATATCGATCTCGGCCGGCCGGCACAGGCCGTGAAAGACCTTCAGGCCTTGGTCGCTGCGGAGCCGGACTTTGCTCCCGCATGGCTGAATCTGGCCATTGCGCTGGAAAGCTCCGGTGCCGATAAAGCTTCTCAAATCAGGGCTCTGGAGCAGTATCTGGCCCTTGATGGCACCCGCGACGCGGAGGCCGAAGCCTGGCTGGTGGCGCTGCGTTCGTCGCGTTGACAAGCCGGGTCCTATAAAAAGAAAAGTAAAGCGAAACTGCCTTGTTTGAAACCTCTCCTTATCGCCGCGATCCGGATCTCCGGTCTCCTCATCGGTTTTTCACCGGTGGGGGGGCGAGTTCCGTGTTGACAACCGGCGTTCGGGGAGGGAGAACCACCCATGTATTGAGGTAGGAAATGGCTCGGCCTCCAGCCCCACGGAGATGCTCTCCAAAGGGAGCCCACGGAATGCCGAGACAAACCCCCGAAGCGGAGCCATCCAGCGTGGGCGAAGTCACCTCAACGCAATGCGGGAAGTCCTCTTCCTCCGCCCGGCTGTGCGCGCGCGGGGGCCTGCAGCATCCAGCAGCGCCAATCATCGTTCCTTCAGACAACCCAACCGGGACCTGTCGGTCCGAACGTCACGAAAGGAGAACCAGCCGCATGCAACGCGGGTATCGGTTGTTAACCCTCGGCCTGGTCGCTTCCGTTCTTGCGACCAGCACCGCTGTTGCGAAAGACTCCACCGATTTGATCTCTCCCAGCGATTACTTTCTCGCCGCGCAGCCCGAGGAACAGGGCCGCAAAGTGGAGCGAATCGTAACGACCAAGCTTCCGTCGCCAAACGCTGTCGGTCCCAGGGACAGCCGCAAGCGTTCGGAGGATGGCTGGTTGCGTGTCTCGGCAGTTTCGGAAACCTCGCAGATCTCCGAAGTCTCGGCGATCAGCGAGTCCTCCATCGTCAGCGAGCTTTCAGAAGTCAGCGCCGTCTCGACCGTCAGTGAAACCTCGGAAGTGAGCCAGACTTCGGAAGTCAGCGAAGTCACCGACGTCGCTCCGGATGCGGAAGTTGATGGCGGCTACGACGTCGCCTCCGGCGTCAGCCCTGTCTCCGGGACCACCGAGACCTCCTACGCCAGCGAGACCTCCGAGACCAGCCTGACTTCGGAAACCAGCCAGGCGTCCGAGACCAGCCAGGCCAGCGAAGTCAGCGACACCAGCGATCCGGTGACCATCGCCTCGATCTTCGAGGAAGTCGCGATGATCAACGAATTCGATCACTGGCTGTTCAGCACGCGGGCCACGGTTGACGGCACGGCCGACACGCCGATGACCAGCGCTTGGAACGTGAAGCGCAACGACAGCATCCCCGGCACCACGCGCACCCCGTTGATCTCGGTCAACGAAGGCAGCCGCCGTGCCATGGCCAACGCCGGCGAAGGCGACCTGGTCTCCGCACCGGAAGCCACCAGCCTCAACATCACCTCGGGCTACTCGGCTGACGAGAGTCTCTTCACCATCTGGCAGTCCCTGCGCAAGGATCTGGCGCCGCGTTACGCCAACACCTTCGTCGCGGTGGAGGATGGCTTGATCTACCTCACCAACTGGCACCTGTCCGGCGCCGCAATTGGTGATCAGCCCGCCATTCGCCTGCGGACCGGTGATGCCGACGGTGCCACCATCGGTGAGGCCACCAGCGAACTGCTCGCCGGCGCCAGCCTCGACCGTGTCCATCGCACCTTCTTCTACGCCCACGACAAGGGCCTCATGTCCTTCGGCTTCGATGTGGAGCACGCGAAGGATCCGGCCAACGCCGTGGACGCCACCCTCAGCCGCATCGATGTCATGTCGTTCAAGCGCGACGACCTCAGCGGCGAGATGGTGCAGTTCTATCAAGGTGGCCAGGCTGGCGAGGACTTCACGGTCCTGTCCGGTCGCGACGTGCCGCCCAAGCATGGACGCACCAACTTCACCGATTGGGAAGTCTACGCCGAAGGCAACGACGAACCAGTGGCCAGTGTCACGCCCGACGCCATCCAGACCGAGCTCAGCCCGAAGGATGGGGCGACCCTCCTGAGCTGGACCGGACCGGAACTCATTTCGGTGCCGGCCGACAAGCTGGTCATCATGGATGTCTGGATCAGCTCGCCCGATGGTTCGGCCGATGCGCTGAGCAACCTCGACGCGCGCCTGACCCTGTCGAGTGCCAGCAACGGCCGCGCGGAGAGCTTCACGTTCTCCGCCAACAACGCCGAGCGTCCGTCCGTCGATGGCCCGGTCCGCTCCTCGATCCCCGTCGGCCCGCAATCGCGCCGCTACACGGTGATCATGGATCCGCAAGCCGTTGGCCAGGAGGCGATCGAAGTGCTGCCGATGATCGAGATGCTTGCGCACCAGGCAACCTCGACCATTTCCTCGATCGAAGACGCACCGGCCGAGTTCCGCAACAACGAGGAACCGGAGCAGCGCACTCACAAGATCGTCGAGACTGCTGCCGCGGGCCGTGTCCAGATCGATGCGGTTGTCATCACGACCTACGATCTGCCGACGGAGCTCAACGAGGAAGAAACCGACTAATCCGGTTTCGACCCTGGCTTCCACAACCTGCAACCAAACAAGAGGGCGGCTCTTTCGAGTCGCCCTTTCTCTTGCGATTCGCGTGGCGTCTTCTCTCGTTCCTGATTGCAATATTGATTCCGGCGGGGAGCTTTCAATTGCGCCAGATCATTGGCCTTGGTGGCGTTGCCTCTTGGGCCAGAATGAGCGAGATCCACGACTGGCGCCGGTCTGCGCTCCACAAGACATGAAGCCGTCTCTCCTCATGCCAGCGGAAGTCACCCTCAAGGGCGTCACATGAGTGACCGTCTGCGCAGCTACAGCGGAGTGCTCAACGTTCACTCTGACCGTGACGGGGGATATCCCCTCGATCACATGCTCTCTGTCGCCCGCGAAGCCGGCGTGGACTTCATCATCCTCAATGACGCGGGGGTCGCGCACGCCGACATCGCCGCGTTGGAAGGATGGCACGATGGCATTCTTGTCCTTGCCGGCGAGACGGTGCTGACGCCGGAGGGGAACTTCCTCGCCATTCGCACCAGCGAGGAAATCGGCATGCACGCGACGCTGGACTCCGCGCTGGCCGCCGTGGAGCACCAGCAGGCCATCAGCATCGGCAGCGGCTATCACTATGATCCGCGGCATCTCCCCGCGCTTCTTCCACCGGCCCCGCCCTTCGAGCGCATGGCCATGGTGGAGCTGTGGTCATTTCTCGATGAGTTCCTCGCGACCGTGCCCGGCAACCGCGCGCTGCAATTTCATGCACGGCCGGAGCGATGTCTCTTCGGCCCGCCGCGCCGGGTGATGCGCGCCTGGGACGAGGAACTGCAACGCAGGCTGCTACCCGCTGTCGGCGGACTCAACGCCCGCTGCCGCAAGGAACCGCTGCTGGAATGGAAGGAGTTCTTTCCCTTCGCCAGCTCCTTCCGCACGATCCGCACGATGATCCTGTGCCCGGAGTTGCCGCGCGGGGACTTTGCCGCGGCGCGCGACATCGTGCACACGGCCCTGCTGCAGGGCAGTTCCTACATCTACAACCAATCGTTGGGAAAGACGGGAGGGTTTCGCTTCGAATACGAGGACGCCTACAGCCAATTTCACGGCCTCGGCGAGACGGCGCGCTATCTGCCGCGCAGCCGCCTTCATGTCGAATTCCCCGCCGCTGTTGAATTCGTCCTGCGCTGCGATGGCCTGCCATTGTTTTGGGGCACGGGGAATCGCATCTCGTTCCCGCTCCCTTGCCCCGGCGTGTACCGCGTGGAGGCGTACATCGACCGGCGCATCTGGATCCTCTCCAATCCCATCCGGATCTTGATGCGCGTGGCTGATCCTGCAAAGCCGGTGACGGTGACCGACTTCACCTGAGCACTTACCTGATCGCGCTGGCCAGTTGTGCAATCTGGCTCTCGGTCATCGGTGCGGGGATTTCCTTTTCGGGGATCACGTCGAAGCGGGTCGTGTCCTGCTGCCCCGTGATCTCCAGGGAAGTGCCGACCATGACCAGGTCAAACAGCTCCTCCACATCCTCGCGCTTCATGCCGATGCATCCGTTGCTGGCGTAATGGCCCACCGTCTCGGGACGCACGGTCCCGTGGATCCCGAGGATGTCGCCCTCGAAGGACATCCACCGCGTGCCCAGCTCGTTGTTGGGATCGCCGGGCAGATAGACGCGCCCGTCGCCCGGGCGCCACGTGGGGCCCGTCTTCTTGTTCAGGATGCGAAACTGGCCGGTGGGCGTGGTGCCGGCGACGCGTCCGGTCCGGACGGGGTATGCCTTCACGAACTGGCCGTGGTTCTTCAGGATCAACGTGTTGCGCGAGATGTCACAATGCAGCGAAAAATCCACGTCCGGAATGATCAGCTTCTGTCCGACCCGCAGCGAGCGCGGGTTGGTGATGTTGTTCACCTGCATGAGCAACTCGGGCGTCACATCGTTGCGCGTGGCGATGACCCAGATGCTGTCGCCGCTCTCCACCGTGTAGGTCTTGCTCTGGCCGCCGGCCTGACCGCTTAGCAGCGACTGCAGGTTCAGGTCGCCCAACTCCTTCTCGATCTGCCGGCGGGTCGGATCGTCCAAGTCGCTGCGCCCGACCAGACTCGTCAGGCGTCGATGCGCCGCCGTGGTGTCGCCCAGCGTGCTGGCGTGGCGGGCCAGGGCCACTTCCAAGGAAGTCACGCCCGGATGATCGGGATGCTCGCGCACGAAATCCTCGACGGTCTTCACGATGTCGGGCCGCGTCAGCCCCGCT
The DNA here is from genome assembly GCA_964625145.1 of uncultured Candidatus Sumerlaeota bacterium. Taxonomy (GTDB): domain Bacteria; phylum Sumerlaeota; class Sumerlaeia; order SLMS01; family JAHLLQ01; genus CAYTRP01. Next base: position 16,137 of record CAZVAQ010000006.1, on the reverse strand, counting down.
TGGGCAACCTCTGCCCGTAGTCGCATCAGCTCCACATCAACACGCGCCGCCGAACGGGGGTGAACTTCAAGGAAAGCGGCCGCCTCGGTCACCAGGTCGCTGTTCCGGCCGGCGGCCTCCATGGCCTTCATGCGCAGCAGCCGCGCCTCCTCGCCCAATGGGCGCCGTCCCGCGCTGGTCACCAGCTCGTCCATGACGGAGAGAGCCTGCGCGCCCTTGCCTTGGTCGAGCAGCGTCTGGGCCAGGGCCATCTGCTCCTCGCCTGCAGCGGTGGACTCAATGGGACCGGCGGGCGAGCGCAGGATCACGATCAGCGCCACCACGGCCACCACGCCGACGATGCCCGCCAGGGGGATTCCGAGTTTCCACAGCAGCGGGGTGCCGGACGGTTCAGGACGCATCAACATGGGAGCAGGACCTCTCAACGGGATCAGAATGAACGGGTGGCGGGCGGAGGAAAAATGCAGTGGGTGCCCATCAGCACCCCTTCCTTTCGACCGGGCCCGAACACCGTCAACATGAACCGAACCCTCGTGGCGCGTTGATGATTCGAATCCTTCACCTGCGAGGGATGCCATTCGTTCCATTCGTTCCCATCGGTCTGCATACTGCTCCATGTCCCCCGCGCAGGCGCGCCATCGTGCCAATCCACCTCGCGGCTTCGCGCGCAATCGCGACGCCTCAATTCCACTCCCGCGAGGAGACCATGGCCACCGATGCGTCCCTACTTGTCACCCTGCTTCGCGAAATTCTTCCCATCCTGCTGGCGGAACTCCGCACGCTCGGCAGCGAGGAACTGCTCAACCTCGAAGACGACGCCCGCGTCACGCTCGCACTGGACCGTGCCGCGGAAAGGATCGCTGCGGGCGATCCTTGATGCCGTGATTATCCTGGCGGCGCTGCTGCCATGGCTCGGCGGCTGCGCGGCCGTCACCACCAACCCATCCGGCTTCGTCGCCGCTCACGAAGGTTGGGGAGTGTACGTGCAGCTTGATGATGACGGACGGTTGGATGCCCTGTTCCTGCGAGCGCCGGAGGGCATCGACATCGCCGGCGACGAATACATCATCCGCACCGGTCCCTCCTCACAAGGCCGCGCCTCGATCCGCGTCCTGCGCAAAGCGCAGACCGAATGACGAACTGGGGAACTGATTGAAGAAAGCGCGGATTCACCCAACCAGAGTATCATGGGCATCCTGCCCATGACGCATTTCCTGAGGCATTGGACCTCTGCGCAGAGTTTGATGCTGGCGGGTCTGGGGCTGGATGCCCCAGCTACCTTGTCTTGAATCAAACGAGGGGATGCCCAAAATGCATAGGACATCCCCCAATCTTTCAAACCCGGAACCCGGAACTGCTCTACACACCCATCTCGCTTCGCCTCATCAACTCGTCCACGCTTGTATCGCGCTTCACCTCCCATCCGTCCAACGGCACGATGTGTTCGTGCACCGCGTCGATGATGTCGTTGGGGAACGGGAAGAACATCTCCTCGATCTCGTCGGGCGGGGTGATCCAATTGCGTGCGCCGACGACGACGGGCGGGGCGTCCAACTCGTCGAATGCGAACTGCGCGATCTTCGCGGCAAAGGTCTGCAGCACGCTTCCGCGCTCGCAAGCATCGGAAGCCAGCAGGATTCGGTGTGTCTTGCGAACGGAATCGATGACCTTCTCGAAATTGAACGGGACGATGGAGCGCGCGTCGATCACTTCGCAGGAGATGCCGTACTCCTCCTCCAGGATCTTCGCCGCGTCCAGCGCTCGATAGAGCGTCGCGCCGATGGTCAGGATGGTCAGGTCGCTCCCCAACTTCTTCACATCCGGCTCGCCGATGGGGATTTCGTAGTGCCCCTCCGGCACGCCGCCTTCATGGAAGAGCTCCGGCATGTCATAGATGCGCTGGCTTTCGAAGAAGACCACCGGATCGGTGCCCACCAACGCGGACGCCATCAGGCCCTTCGCGTCGTAAGGCGTCGCCGGGAACACGACCTTCAGCCCCGGAATGTGCGCGCAGATGGACGTCCAGTCCTGGCTGTGCTGCGCGCCGTACTTTGAACCCACCGACACGCGCAACACGACGGGCATTTGCAGCAGACCGCCGGACATGGATTGCCACTTGGCCAATTGGTTGAAGATCTCGTCGCCCGCGCGACCCATGAAGTCGCAATACATCAGCTCCACCAGCGGACGCCCTCCCTCCAACGCATAGCCCACCGCCGTGCCGACGATGGCGCCTTCGCTGATGGGCGCGTTGAACAGGCGATGGTAGGGAAGCGCCTCCGTGAGCCCGCGATAGACGGCGAACGCGCCGCCCCAATCGCGGTTTTCCTCGCCGTAGGCGATCATGGTGGGGTCGATGTAGAACCGGTCGAGGATGGCCTCGAACAACGCGTCGCGAATGGCCACGCATTGGCCCTTCGGCAACGGCTGGCCGTCCTCGCCGTAGCCGGAGCGGCTCTTGCGCTTCATCTGCTGCACGCGCGGGTTGTCCTCTTTCGCCAACAGGACTTCCGGCTCGCGATCGTCCAATCGCTCCACGCGGCGGTTGGAGTACATCGTGCGCTCGAGCAGGTTGCCGCGGCGCGAAAGATCCGGACGCGGCGAGATGCTCTCATCCACTGCCTTCCGGTAGGCCTTGAAGATCAACTCGTCGATGCGCGCCTGCTCTTCGGCAATCTGCGCGGTGGTTGTCACACCGGCCTCGACGAGTTGCTCGGCGTAGCGCACCAGCGGATCGAACTGCTGCCACGCCTCGACCTCTTGCTTCTCGCGATAGGCCCCCGCGTCGGACGGAGAGTGTCCGCTGTAGCGATAGGTCAACGTGTCCAGCAGCACCGGCCCGCCCTTGTTCTCCAGGATCTCCTTCTTGCGGCGGATCGCGTCGATGATCGCCAGTGGGTTGTATCCATCGACGCGCTCGGCGTGCATCTGCTCGGGGTTCACGCCCGCGCCGAGACGCGCCAGGATGCGGAAACCCATCGTCTCGCCGACCGGTTGACCGCCCATGCCGTAGAAGTTGTTCACGAAGTTGAAGATCAGCGGAAGTCCGCCGCGGACGGATTCGTCCCACAGGCCCTTGAACTGGTCCATGGTGGCAAAGCAGATGCCCTCCCACACGGGGCCGCACCCGGCCGACGCGTCGCCGATGTTGGCGATCACGATGCCGTCGCGCCGGTTCACCTTCTTGAACAATGCCGCGCCGACGCTGATGTCCGCCGAACCGCCCACGATGGCGTTGTTGGGATAGATGCCAAACGGCGGGAAAAAGGCGTGCATGGATCCGCCCATCCCCTTGTTGAATCCCGTCTCGCGGCCAAAGATCTCCGCCAACGCGCCGTAGAGCAGATAGTCGATGGCCAGATCCTTGGTTGTGCCTTTGGCGTCGCCCTCCACGACGCGCAGGCACTCGCCATCGAAGTAGCCCTCCATGATCTCCATCAACTGGCGGTCGTCGAGCTGCTCAATGGCGGAGAGCCCCTTCGCCAGGATCTCGCCGTGGCTGCGATGGCTGCCGTAGATGTGGTCGTCGATGGAGAGGAGAAACGCTTGGCCGACGGCGCTGGCTTCCTGGCCGATGGACAGATGCGCGGGTCCGCGGTGGTTATAGTCCACGCCCTTGAACGTGTTGCGCAGCTTGACCTCGTTGAGCATCGACTCAAAGGCGCGGATGACGGCCATGTCGCGCCAGATGCGATACAGGGCCTTGCCGCCATAGACGGCCAGCTCCTCCTTCACCGTCCGGTCGTAAGTGTTGACGGGGATCGGTTTGAAGTCGATCCGACCGGCGGATCGGACTACCTGCGGATCGATCATCAGGGACTTTGGCACGAGGGTGTACCTTTCAGGAGGATCTGGGCATCAGGCTGGCACGGCGGGGGCTCTGCCCCAAGAGGGTTTGGGGATTCTCCAGCCGAGCGACAAGAACCCACCGAAAACCACTTTGCGCAGCAAACTGCTTGTCAACCCGGGCCTTGCGGAGCTTACTGTTCATCGCTTGGGGCGAAAAGCGGTTATTCACGGGGAATATGGAATATTCTGGCGACGGAGGCCAATCGCCTCCGAAAGGGAATGTTCCGGCCGTGGGCCGTCCTCGATCAACGAAAATCTGTGGTTTCCTGTTTATTTGATGACAATTGTTGATCTGGTGCCCCACATTCCGGTTTACCCCCCGACCAAAAACGATACGTTTCGTTCAAGCCGTATGGCCGTTTCGCAAAGAAGCCGACAACGTCCATCCTTCAGCCCCCTGCGTGGAAGTGAACCCACCCATGTCACCCCCGACCACCTTGCCCGATTCCCAGCACGCCGTCCAGCTCGTCGGCCCTGATGAGTTGCGACTCAATCCGGCCAAGGCTGTTCCCACCCCGGGACCCCATCAGATTCTGGTCAGGGTGGAATGTACCGGGCTGTGCTTTTCCGACCTCAAGCTCCTGAAGCAGTTCAGCGGCCATGTCCGCAAAGGCGCGATCCGGCAGGGGATTGATCAAGGCGTACTGGCCAGTCTGCCCAGCTACGTTCCGGAGGACAATCCCACAGTGCCGGGCCATGAGGTGGTCGCGCGCATCATCGCCGTCGGCGACAAGGTCACGAGGCACAAGGTTGGCGAGCGCGTCCTGGTACAGGCGGACTTTCGCACTCTCAAGACGCATGGCAGCAACGGCGCCTTTGGCTATAACTTCGAGGGTGGACTGCAGGAGTATGTCCTCTTCGACGAACGGGTCGTGGTGGAGCCAGGGGGCGAGAGGTACCTGATTCCGGTGGAGGAGCACCTTGGTTCGTCGCAGGCGGCGCTGGTCGAGCCATGGGCGTGCGTGGAGGATTCCTACGTCACCATCGAGCGCCAACGCATCCGCCAAGGCGGTCGGCTGTTGATTGTCGCCGAGAGCGGACACGCCGTGCAGGGCTTGGATGGTTGCCTGTCAAAGGACGGGGCTCCGGCGGAGGTGTTCGCCCTCGTTGCCGATCAGCCGCAGCGCGAGGCCGTGTGCGGGCTGTTTCCGTCGGCGCAACTGCTCGGTGGACTTGAAGAGCTCGATGCGGAAACGCTGGACGATGTCGTTTATTTTGGCGCCAAGCGCGGCACGATCGAGCGGCTCGACGGATTGCTCCGCGCACAGGGCATCCTGGCCATTGCCCTCGGTGGAAGGCGCGTCGGTGAGCCGGTCTCCATCGGCGTGGGCAGGATTCACTACGGCCCCACGCGAATCGTTGCCACGACCACAAACTCCGCGGCCGATGCCTATGGTCTCATTCCGCATACGGGCGAAATCCGCGATGGTGATTCCATCCTGGTGGTTGGTGCAGGCGGCCCCATGGGCCAGATGCACGTGATCCGCGACCTGTGCAGTGGGCATCGCGACATCACCATGATGGCAACGGATACCAATGACGGCAGGCTGCGGGCATTGGAACACAAGGCCCGGCCCTTTGCCGAGCTCAACAAGGTTCCCTTCGCGATAGCCAATACCGCCGTCAATCCGCTGGAAGGAAGCTACTCCTACGTTGCCTTGATGGCGCCGGTCGGCGCCTTGGTGGCCGACGCGATTGCCCGCTCAAGGCCCGGCGCGATCGTGAACGTATTCGCGGGGATTCCGGCCGGCGTTCGCCAGGAGATCGACATCGATTTGCTGGCGCAGAATCGCGTGTTCGTCTTTGGCACCAGCGGCTCGACGATCGACGACATGAAGATCGTGCTGCGCAAGGTGACCAGCGGCCAACTCAACACCGACGCGTCGGTGGACGCGGTCAGCGGCATGGCCGGCGCGGTGGAGGGCATTCGCGCGGTGGAGAACCGTGTCATGGCGGGGAAGATCATTGTGTACCCCATGCTTCACGACTTGCCGTTGATCCCGTTGGACCGGCTGGGGGACCATTACCCGTCGGTGGCGGCCCTGCTGGACCATGGTCAATGGTGCCCGGCCGCCGAGCAGGAACTTCTCCGCGTGGCAGGAGCCCCCACTTGAGCCTATTGGACAGCGCACGCCGCGTCATCCGCATGGAGGCCGAGGCAGTACACGGCCTCGAATCGACTCTTGGCCCCTCGTTCGAACGCGCCATCGAGTTGCTGGTATCCGCTCGTGGCCGTGTCGTCACCACCGGCATGGGCAAGGCCGGCCTGATCGCCCGCAAGGTATCCGCGACACTCTCCTCCACCGGCACCCCGTCGGTGTTTCTTCATCCGGCGGAGGCCATCCACGGCGACCTGGGGATGGTCACACAGGACGATGTGATCATCGCGTTTTCCAACAGCGGCCAGACGGAGGAGATCATCCGCCTGTTGCCGAGCTTCAAGCACATTGGCGCGCCGCTGATTGCCATCACCTCCGTGGCGGATTCCGATCTGGCGCGACACAGTGATGTCGCCCTGATCATCAAGATCGTGCGCGAGGCATGTCCCTTGAACCTGGCGCCGACGTCGAGCACCACGGCGATGCTCGCGCTGGGCGACACGTTGGCGTTGGTGCTGCTGGAGACGCGCGGGTTCGGACCGGAGGACTACGCCATCTTCCATCCCGGCGGTTCGCTGGGGCGGCGACTGCTGACCAAGGTGGCCGACCTGATGCATTCCGGCGATGCCAACCCGGTCGTGCGGGAAGACACGCCCCTGCGCGACGCCATTGTCGTGATGACCTCCAAGAAGCTGGCGGCCACCAGCGTCGCCGATGGTGCGGGGCGATTGGTTGGCTTTTTCTCGGACGGCGACCTGCGAAGGTATTTGCTGAAGGGCACGCCGAACATGGAAGCACCCATGCGCGACCTGATGACGCGCAACCCCAAGGTCACCAGCCCCGACACGATGGCAGTAAAGGCGCTGGAGGTCCTGCGTGAGTACAAGATCATCGAGCTTCCCGTGGTGGACATCGAGCACCGCCCCGTCGGCATGATACACCTGCACGATATCACCAGAGCAGGAATTGCGTAGGGAAGAAATGGGAAGGCTGAAGGAGGAAGGCTGAAGGAGGAAGGAGGAAGGCTAAAGAAGGAAAGTGCATAGCTGAGGCGAGGAAAACGAAGAACGAGGAACCTGGAACCAGGAACTGACCTTATCGTGTCAAAGACCTTCGTCGGGTTCGGTTTTGGGCCCATCATGAGCGGCTTGTTCGCCTTTGAGGCTCATGCCTCGGGGGCTTTCGAGCGGCTTGTGGTTTCGGAGATTGATGCCGCGTTGGTGAAGGCAGTGCGCGATCATGGTGGAGTTTACCAGGTGAATGTTGCACACCCCGATGGCATTCGGCCGGTGACGGTGGAAGGCGTCGACGTCCTGAACCCGCGCGATCCCGCGGACAGGGATCGGTTGGTGAATGCCATTGCGGAATCCGATGAGATGGCCACGGCATTGCCCAGCGTCCAGATTTACGGTGCTGGCGGCGAGGGGAGCGTTGCCGCACTGATCGCGAGTGGTATTCGCCGACGACAGTCCGCAAGACCGACCGTGATCTACGCGGCGGAGAACAACAACGATGCGGCGCTCCTGCTCGGCACGGCCATTGCCGATGCCTTGGGCGGGCCGTTGCCTGAATCGTTTCGCTGCGTTGATACCGTCATCGGCAAGATGAGTGGCATCATCACCGATGCGGAAACGATCAAGCGTCTTGGCCTTGTGGAGATGACGCCCGGCGCGGGGCGCGCGATACTCGTGGAGAAGTTCAACCGCATCCTCTTCTCGCGTCCTCATCTTGATGGCTGGCGTCGCGGCATCGGCGTGTTTGTGGAGAAGGAACACCTGGAGCCGTTTGAAGAGGCAAAGCTCTACGGTCATAACGCGATTCATGCGTTGCTGGGTTACCTGGCGGACCTGCGGGGTTGCGTGACCATCGCGGATGCGGGGCGCGAGCCGCAATTGCTCGACATTGCGCGCCATGCGTTCCTGGATGAGTGCGGAGCCGCCATGTGCGAACTGCACAAGGGCACCGGCGACCCGCTCTTCACAACAGATGGCTGGCGCGAGTATGCAGAGGACCTGCTCGAGCGCATGGTGAATCCGCACCTGAACGACCTTGTGGAGCGCGTCATCCGCGATCCGTTGCGCAAGTTGGGTTGGAGAGACCGCCTTGTTGGAGCCATGCGGCGATGCATGGAAGCGGGAGTGTCGCCGAATCATCTGGCCATGGGTGCCGCGGCGGCGATCGTATTCCTGGTGAATCACCCGGAACAAGCCGGCGCCCTGAAGCTGGAACTTCCATCGACAGCGCGCGACATCGACGACATCGCCATGGACCGCGTGCTGCATGCGGCATGGGGCGATGAAGGCTTCGAGCAGGCGCTGCCGGTGCGGGCGCTCATCCGACAGGGCTTGATCGACCTGCGCGCCTCGTTCGTGAATGCGTGATTGATTCGGCAGTGCTGCTTATTACGTCACACTCGCCGCGTCATCCATGTTGGGAGTGACGCGTTCGTGTTCGGAATCGTCGACGATGACGACCGCTGATGCGGCGTCGGCGCGGCGCGTGACATCCACGTAGACGCCGAGGCACCACACCGCCACCGGCGCGAGGATGTGCGACGCGCGCAGCAGGACTTCCGGATACGACATGACGCCGTTGGAAGTCATGCGCGAGCAGGCGGTGACCGTGCTCCATAGGCAAAGCCACGCCAGCAACGCGCGCCAGCGGCCCGCAAGGATACCTGCGGCTACCAGGATGTCCGCGCAGCCAATAAACTTGAGGATAAGAATCGCGTTCGATTCCGTCAGCCGATATCCCAGCATCGAGCGCGACGACCCGATCAGCAAATCGATGAACCACGGATGCTGGCCAAGGGCCTGCAATCCGTGAATGGCGAAGACGATGGCGATGCCGATGCGCAGGACCCACATGGCGATGAGCACGCGGGTTCGAGTTGGTGGCAGCGGCCCCAGCAAGCCGAGTAATGGCAGCAACGCCAGGGGCAAGGCGTAGCGCAGCGCGGCGGACCACATGGACCATTCGACGAACGGCTCGCCGCCAAAGACGAGCTTGCCGTATGCTTCCGCGGCGACGGCAAGACTCAACAGCAACGCCACGGGAAGCACGGGCCGGATCAACAACGAGATGCCGCCGAGCAACAGGAGAACGGAGGCGAGCTTCTCCCAATAGCGAATCGTCTCATCGGGGACACCCTCCATCAATGCCACGCTGCCCCACGCGCTCCCCACGCGCGTGCTGATGGCGATGTAGAACCCGAGTGCGTGGAGGAAGATGGCGGCGCAGATCACCCATCGCGCCGCCACGTACCATCCGCTGGTCTCATGCGTTGATTTCATCGCCGCGCAACCCGTGCGTCACTGGCCGACGGCGACGACGCGCGGCGACAAGACGAAGTCGTCCAGAACCTCCCGCTCGATGCCAATGGCGCGCACGTGCATCTGATCCTCGCCAAAGTGGATGACGTGGGCGTGGTGCGCGGGCTTGGTGAAGCCGGGGGGATCAAACCACCAGCGGTTCGGATCCGGCGCGCGTTGCGGAACACCCAGGCCACCGTCGCCGATGTACGTGACGCCGTTCTCCAAGTCGATCCTGCTGTCGCGAATGGGAACCGTGCGCTTGAGCGCGTGGTCGTGCGATTCGTAGGCGAGGTTCACGTTGAACCGCTCGAACAGCGGCACCCAACTGTTCCGGCGCGGGGCGCCATCCTGCACGTTGCGAACGCTGGAATACGCCGGGCGATGGTACACGGCCATGATCCAGCGGCTATCCGGCGCCACGCTCTCCAATGTCGATTCGAGCCAATCGCGCTGGTCACCGGCGATGCTGATCTCCGTGTTCAGCGTGATGACGGTGGCGGTGGGGGAGAGGCGCGTCGTGAAGTAGTAGGGAGTCTTGAGATCCGGCCAGGAGAACATCTCCTCGTAGCCGATGGCCATGTCATGATTGCCGCGCGCGGGGATGATGGGGAGCAGGCGGCCGGCGCCCGTGGTCGTCAGCTCGTGATCGTTCAGCCACGGTTCCAGATAACGCCACTCCGCCCGCATGCAATAATCGCCGCCGTGGACAAAACCCAGGACGTTGGGTTCGCTCTCGAAGAGCTCGCGCAGGCGCATGTTCATCGACTGGCGGTCGGTGTGGCTGTAGGGATCATTGCCGCCAATGCGCGAATCACCGCCTGCCAACATGGTGAAGGGTTGGTCTTCCGCCAGGGCTGTGCGGAAATGAAACTCCTTTGACGGTTCGCCATCGCTGGAGAAGACGACATAGTAGGTCGTGTCGGGTTCCAGGCCGGTGAGGTGTGCGTGGTGGTAATAGGCTGGCCGGACCCATTCCTTGTCGGCCTCGACCATGGTGAACTGGCCGTCCTTGAACGTGGAGGTCTTGTTCGCGTAGGCGCTGACGTCGCCCGCGCGCGAGACCGTGTCGTAATAGAGGACGTGGTCCTTCCCCGCTTCGCGCGTCGACCACGACAGCACGGCTTCGGTGTCGGGGTTCTCAATCCACAGGACACGATGGTGAAACGTGTGCCCGCGACCGGGGGGATCTGCCAGCAACTCGGCCGTCGCATCAGACGGCGCAGCGAATGTGATGACACCGGCAACGGCCAGGGCGCCGATGGTCTTCAGGATTGTGCGATGCTTCATGATCAGGGGGCTCCTGTAATCGCGGAGAGAGTTGGTAATCCCGGCGGATGTCATGGAGCCTTCACCCCGGCGTTGTACGATGCAAGCCGAGACGACCGGTGGGGGCGGAGAGATTCCGCCCCAAGTCCTTGCAGAGTTACTCCGCTGCCTGTGCGGCGGGGGCTTCCCCCAGCCACCCGCGGATCGCCCCCGGATGATCGGTCGTGATCGTCTGGGCGCCGAGCTTCGCCATCTCCTGCGCCGTCTCCGGCGTGTTGACCGTCCATATGGAGAAGGACAGCCCGGCGTCCTTGATCAGTCGGGCGGACTCAGGCGTGTGCGGTCCCTTCCAGCTCAGGTTCAAGCCATCCAGGTTCGCCGCCTTGGCCTGCTCGATCAGCGATTCGATGGTCGGGGTGAACTCTCCCGTTTCCTCGTTCTGCTTGAAGCCCGCCAATCGTAGCACCACGTGCTCCGGCAGTTCGGCCTTCATGGCGGCGCAGACATCCTGGCTGAAGCTGATGATGACGATCTGACTTGGGGCCTTGCCGCTGTCGCGGATGATCGGCACGACGTGGGGGACGATCTCGACGCCCGACTTGATCTCGACGAACATGCGCTTGCCGGCGGGGATGGTCTTGAGGGCCTGCTCGAGCAGGGGCAGCGGCTCGCCGGCCCAGATGGCGCCCTTCCACGAACCGGCGTCCAGCTCGCGCAACTCCGCCCATGTGGACTGCGTGATGAGCCCCGGTGCGCCGGTGGTGCGCTTGAGCTCCTGGTCATGCATCAAAACGATCCGCTTGTCGGCGGTCAGCCACACGTCGATCTCCACGGCGTCGGCGCCTTGCTTCCAGCCTTCGCGGATGGAGGCGAGGGTGTTCTCCGGTGCCTGGGCCGAGGCGCCCCGGTGGCCGACAATCTCGATGGGGCTGGCGGAAACCATTGAAGTCACCATGGATAGGGTCATGAGAAGGATCAGAAACGGGGAAAAGCCGGGGAAATGGAGGGACATGGAGAGACCTTTGGACCTGTGGGTGGTAGACCTGATGGCCTGGTCGGCCGGGCGGGTTCCCGGCCGGGTATTCGGTGATGGTTTTGCCTGCCGCCTTTGGGGCCGGTGGGCAAGCCATCTTGGCCGGGCAATTCGCTTGCAACGTGGAGCCGCCATTGCCCACGCTACGCCCCGCCTTTGGCATTGGTTTCGCCCATGCCGTTGGCTCTTTGTCCCCACCAACCTGCGGAGACGGCATGGAAAAGCGCTGGATCGCCTTCATTCTCATCTTCCTTGGGGCCTGGGTCGCTTTTGTGGTTCTTCCGGCGATGCGTGAGCAGGAGGCCCGCGAAGCCGAGGACCCGCGCCAACGGGCCGCGGCCGGCGCGGAAATCCTCCTGAAGCCCACGGAGGGAGACCCGGACGGCTCGGCGCCGACGATCAGTGCCTCCCCCGATTCTGCTCCCGACAGCCGTCAGCAGGATGTCACCGCCGTCCAGACACTGAATCTGGAAGACGCGCCCACCCATGAGGTGGATACCCAGCTCGTCCACATTACCTTTACGACATTCGGCGGCGTTCCCATCAGTTGGGAAATCAAGCCTTCCGAGTACGTGGCGGAGGTGCGCGATCACCGCTCCGGCGAGGCCGTCACCACCAACCTGATCCCGCAAGTCCGCGAGCGTGGCGGGCGTGAGCTGCCCCTGCAGCTCGAAGGCCGCAATCTCTCCCGCTTCAACAGTGTTGTTTACGACGTTGAATCCTCCAGCAACGAGGGCGTCCACACGGTGCAGTTCACCTCGCCCGTCGTCGATGGGTTCCAGGTCGTGCGCACCTATCGCATCCCTGACGACAGCTACTTGGTGGATCTGGAGTTGGAGATCCGCAACGGCGAGGCGCGCACTCCCATCGGTGATCCGGAGTTCGGGTGGGGCATCGGCTGGAAGGGTGGGTTGCTGCAGCCGATCGTCGCCGACCGCACCCATGGCCAGATCACCGGCGTGGCGTCGGTGGGTTCCTCGCTGCGCGTGAAGAATGTCTCGATCGATGACGATCCGATTTCCTACAAGGCGAACGTCGGCTGGGCTGGTTTGCAGTCGAAGTATTTCGGCGCCCTGATCATTCCGCATCCGGACAATCCCGCCACGCGGGTGGAGTGGTTGGTGGCGCGTCGCAACGTCAGCGCGGAATACATGCAACGCGGAATCGTGTCGCCGCTGTCGGCGATCGTGGACCATGAAGCGATTCAGCTCCAGCCGGGCGAGACGCGCACAATGGGGTACTCGGTCTTTGCCGGGCCGAAGGATTACACCCTGCTGGCCTCGCTGGATGTGCCCAAGGTGGAGGGTTCGCTCCCCGTCTCCCGGATGGTTTTTGGCCAAATGCCCTTGGGCCAGGGGTGGGTGCGGCCGATCTGCCTGCTGATGCTTACCCTGCTGCGCTGGTTCGAGGGGTTGGTGGGCAACTGGGGCTGGGCCATCATCCTGCTGGTGCTGGGGGTGAAGACGGCCCTGTACCCGTTGTCGCACTGGGCCATTTTGAACCAGGCGAAGACCATGGCGGAGCAGAATCGCATCCGTCCCTTCGTCGAGCAGATCAACGAGAAGTACAAGAACGACGCGGCCAAGAAGAGCCAGGAGCTGATGAAGCTCTACCGCGAGCACAACATCAACCCGCTGGGGATGCTGCGCGGCTGCTTTCCGTTGTTGCTGCAACTGCCGATCTTCTTCGCGCTGTATATCTTGCTGGACCAAGCCGTGGAGCTGCGCGGCCAGTCGTGGTTCTGGATTGCCGACCTCAGCGAACCGGACCGGTTGCTCCCTTTTGGCTTCTCGCTGCCATTGCTGGGGTGGGACGCGCTGAACATCCTCCCCCTGTTGATGGCCGCCACACAGTTCATCACCTCCCGGATGATGGCTGCCAACGTCACGGACCCGATGCAGAAGCAGATCATGGTGATGATGCCGATCATGTTCGTGATCTTTCTGTACATGATGCCGGCCGGTTTGATGCTGTACTGGTTCATCCAGAACGTGTGGCAGATTGGACACACCGCCTTGACCAAGCGCTATGTGGCGTCGCACCACCTTGGCACCATGCCGGAGAATTCCGGCGCGGCGGTGCCGGCAAAGAATACCTGATCGACGCGTGGGGCGCGCCGACGATACCGGGCAGCACCCCTCCAGTGGATCCCGACAAGCTTCCCCCGCCAGCGGCACCCGCCGCCCGGGGGATATTCCAGAAACGACGCGAGAGCATCCGCCAACGGAGACTCATCCGCGCATGACGACAGGACGGAACAATCATGAGAACATTGGAAGTCGTGGCCCGATCACAGGAACAGGCCATCCGCAAGGCCGCCGCACAACTTGAGGTGTCCCCCGAAGAACTGACCGTCATCGAAGAGTACGAACCCGACGCGCTGGACCTGGAGCGTCTGGCCGAGGAAGAAAAGGACCTGCCCGAGGCTGAAAAGCAGGGCGAAGCCGTGCTGTACGTGGTGGAGGCCGGCACTGGCCAAATCCTGGCGGCCGCGGCCGAATGGCTCAACGGCTTGGTCGACCGCTTCCAGCCGGGCAGCTCCGTCGAGGTGCAGGTCGAGCAGGGCGAGATCGTCGCCTTCATCGACGCCCCCGAACCCCCGATCTTCATCGGCCGGCAGGGCCAGACCCTGGAAGCCCTGCAGCACGTAGTCTCCCGCGTGATGCCCCAGCTCATCGAAGGCTGCCCGCCGGTGAAGCTGGAAGTGGGTGATTACCGCGAGAAGCGCGAAGAGCAATTGGGGCGCATGGCCACCAACGCCGCGGACAAGGCGTTGCGCACACGCCGCGCCGTGGCCCTCCCCACCATGTCCGCCCATGACCGCAAACTGATCCACAACATCCTGAAGAACTATGCCGGCGTGGTGACTTCCAGCCATGGCCGCGAACCGGAGCGCTACGTGGTCGTCGAGGCCGAAGGAGCGGCCGGCAACGCGATTCCCCAAGCCCCCGACGTGCGCCGCTCCGGCCGTGGAGGCGGAAACAGCGGGGGCGGACGTGGCCGCGGCGGACGCTCCGGATCCAAGGGCAACAGCCGCGGGGGACGTCGCGACCTGTACGGCGAGCAACCGGCCATTCAGGTTGAACGCCCCGAAACCCAGCAGGACGACGAGTTCCGCGAGACCCACATCGAGGAGTCTTCCTCGCGCCTGCCGGTCTACAAGGAGCGGCCCGAGGACGATTCTCTGCTCGACCCCACCCGGCCCCTCGTCGACGAATTGGAGTAATCCACTCTTTCTGTCGATTGATGGACGGGTGGTACGATTCTCGGTTCACCAATCTCCCATATTCCAAGACAAAGGATATCACACGCTATGCACGGCCGCATCTACCAGAACATCACGGAAACCATTGGGAACACGCCTCTGATCAAGTTGAACAAGGTCAGCGGGGGACTGGACGCCACGGTCGCCGTCAAGGCGGAGTTCTTCAACCCCCTAAAGTCAGTCAAGGATCGCATCGGTTTGGCCATGATTGAGGTCGCCGAGGCCGACGGCCGGTTGAAGCCCGGCATGACCGTGGTCGAACCGACCTCTGGCAACACGGGCATCGCGCTGGCGTTTGTCTGCTCGGCAAAGGGTTACCGGCTCATTCTGACCATGCCGGAAACCATGAGCATGGAGCGCCGCCTGCTCCTGCGCATGCTCGGTGCTGATGTTGTCCTGACCCCCGGCCCCGAAGGCATGCCCGGCGCCATCCGCCGCGCGCAGGCCTTGGTGGAGGAGATGGGCGCCGAAAAGGTCTACATCCCCCAACAGTTCGAAAACCCCGCCAACCCCGAGATCCATCGCCGGACGACTGCTGAGGAAATCTGGCGCGATACGGACGGGAAGGTGGATATCCTTGTCGCGGGTGTTGGCACCGGCGGCACCTGCACCGGCGTTGGCGAGGTCATCAAGTCCCGCAAGAAGGACTTCCAAGTCATCGCCGTGGAGCCGGTCGATTCCCCCGTCATCTCCGGTGGACGTCCCGGCCCGCACAAGATCCAGGGCCTCGGCGCCGGCTTCATTCCGAAGAACCTTAACACGGAGATCCTGGACGAGGTCCTGCAGGTGAGCAACGAGGAGGCCTTCACCATGGCGCGGCGCCTGGCCAAGGAGGAGGGCTTCCCCGCCGGCATCTCCACCGGGGCGAACGTGATTGCCGCCCTGCGTGTGGCCGCCCGCCCCGAGAACAAGGGTAAGCTGATCGTGACCATCGGCTGCAGCGCCACGGAGCGCTACCTGTCGACGGCCCTGACCGAGGAAGCGCGGAAGGCCGAAGAAGCGCTGTCGAACACGTAAGCCGATCGCCATCATACAATTGCAAGAGAGAGCCCGGCCAGCGATGGCCGGGCTCTCTTTTGGTTGCTGTTTCAAGTTTCGAAACAATCGACGGCGCCGATCTGGTGAAGCACGGCCGCATCTGCAGGGTTGAGAAAGTCATGAGGCCGTATCCGGAGGCGTTGATGTGAAGCCGGTGCGGAACATTCCAGCCTCCTTCCGTCACCGCCTGCAGTATCGCACCTGGACCGTGGCGATGACCCGATCATGAGGTGGTCACCGTTTGCGACCACCCAGAGATCCTGCAATCACTGG